>JAWXCM010000286.1:0-59505 GCA_034408745.1 Bryobacteraceae bacterium | reverse complement strand
CGGGCAAGTCAACGCCTTTGCGGTACGCGAGTTCCGGGTAAGCCGGAACCACAGTATTCCCAAGGCTACCATTTCGCCAAGTGGTTTCATCGCCGATCCTTACGTCACCGTCCCTGCGAGCACGCCCTACACCCAGACAGCGAACTATCAAGCGTTGGGCGCGCCGATCGGAGCCAATTTTGAAGCCTTGGGCGTCGGCACGCCGGGGTATTCGATTTCCGGCGCCCCGCCTGACACCACCATGGGTGTCAGCGATACGCAGATCGTCCAGTGGGTGAACACGGAGCTTGCTGTATACAATAAGAGCGGCGTGGCGCTGCTGCCGTCCCCAGGCTTTATTCCGGGAAATCAAATATGGAATGGGTTGGCCCCCGGCAGCCTCTGCCGCGACTTCAATAATGGGGACCCATTGGTGCAGTACGACCGCATTGCCGATCGTTGGATTCTCTCCCAATTCGCCTTCAACGGAAATAACTCCCAGAACGCACAGTGTATTGCCGTGTCCACGACCAGCAACGCGCTGGGCACCTACACCCTGTACCAGTTCAACTTTGGCAATGTTCTTCCCGATTACGGCAAACTCGGCGTTTGGCCGGATGCGTATTACATTACCTACAATATGTTTACCAATGGCGTGTCCTACGCGGGTGGACGAGCTTGTGCGTATGATCGCGCGGCAATGATTGCCGGTACCGCCGCGACCCAGATTTGCTTCAACAGCACCAGCCGATTTAGCTTTCTGCCTTCTGACTTGGATGGCGATACGCTGCCGCCAGTGGGTGCTCCGAATTACCATATTTCATGGAATTGGGCGTTTCTCGCAGCTGCGCCGTATACAATGCAATTGACTAAATTCGTGCCAAATTTCGCGACACCGGCAAATTCCACTTTCACCGATGGGTTCGGAGGCGCCGCATTCTCCTTCGTCGGTTTTAGTCTCGCCGCTTCGACGTTGGCAGCCTGCAACGACAGTTCGGGTAACTGCGCGCCTCAATCCGGAACTACCAATACACTCGATACCCTCGGTGATCGCCATATGTATCGTTTGGTTTACCGGAATTTCGGAACCCATGATGCCTTATTGTTCACGCAAGCAGTGGACAATGTGGCCGGAGCGACGGCTCAGTTGCGTTGGTGGGAAATTCGCAATCCTGGCGCAAATCCGCCAATCGTCTTCCAGAACAGTACCTTTTCGCCCGATTCCACCGCACGCTGGATGTCCTCCGCCGCCTTCGATAAACTCGGAAACATAGGCGTCGGTTACTCCGCTTCTTCCTCGGCGATCAATCCCGGCATTCGTATTGCGGGTCGCCGAAAGACCGATCCGAAGAACCTTCTTCGGACCGAGGTTGTTGTCCAGGCCGGCACCGGCAGCCAGACCGGCACACTCGACCGGTGGGGCGACTACTCAACCATGCAGATCGATCCCGCCGATGACTGTACCTTCTGGTATACCACCCAGTACATCGGAACCAACGGATCGTTCAATTGGCGCACACGGATTGCGTCGTTCAAATTCCCGAACTGTGTTCCGTAGTAAGTCCCAGCGTTAATACGAAGAGGCCGGCAACCGCTGTTGCCAGCCTTTCGTGCGTCATAATCAAGGAGTTCCCATGTTTGTTCGGTCTTGTGTATTTTTGACTGCATTCGCCTGCGCAACGCTGCGAGGCCAAGTCCCCGAATCCGCTCCAGTCATCGAAGCCAGCGGCCTGTCTATCACCAAGTCCGAGTTCGAACTCTTGCTGAAAAGCGATAGCCGCTACAGCACCGCTTTCGCCCAACCTGCCACGAAGAGAGCCCTCGGAGTCGAGTTCGGCAAGGCCTTCGCGCTCGAGGCCGAAGCGCGCCGCCGCAAACTGGACCAGTCGCTCGCCGTCCAGCTCAAAATTCGTAACTACACCCAGCAACTGCTTGCGAACGAACTCGTTGTCGGACTTCGCCAACAGTATCTGAATGACCCGGCGGCATTGAAGAAGCATTACGATTCTCGCCGGATCTTCTTTGACCAGCCCCGCGTCCGCCACATCCTCGTCCGGTTCAAGGGCTCAACCGTTCCCCTCCGCCCCGGCTTACGAGAACTTTCCAAGGATGAGGCCCGCGCCAAAGCTGCCGCCCTGCACGCCAAACTCGCCGCCGGAGCCGACTTCGCCGCCACTGCCCGAAACGAATCCGACGACTCTGGTTCCCGCGAAAAAGGCGGCGAAATGGGCTTTGTCCCTCGCGGCGCCACAGCCGCCAATTTTGAGGCCGCCGCATTCTCACTTCCCGTCGGCAAAGTTAGCGACGTCATCCTCACCGAATACGGCTTCCACATTCTCCAAGTCGAGGAACGCAAACCCGTCCTGCTCGAATCCGTCAAGGACGTTGTCGCCAACGAACTGGCCCATCGCGACATGGATGCTCTGATCCTCAAAGGCTACAAATTGAATGAAGCCTACTTCGGCAAATAAACGCAATCTCGCCATTCTGTTCGCCCTCACCGCCCTCGCCCTGACGGCCTTCAAAAAACCGGACCTGTCCGGCATCCTCCCCTCTACCGCCACCGCCGGCAAACAAGCCAACGACGCTTTCCTCGTCGCCTCCGCCCAATAAATCCGCCCGTGGCGCCTCAAATCGGAAATAAAAGGCCGCCCAGCCGACCTCGCCACCGGCCGCGAAATCAGCCGCGTCACCACCAAAACCACCTCCAACCTCGGCATCCGCTTCCGCCCCAATTCCAACGAAATCTGGGCCAGCGAGGCCACCCGCGCCGTTCCTGACGCCCTTCTCAAAATCGCCTATACGTCAGCCGGCGTTCTCGGCAAACTCGAACGCATCGAACGCAAAGGTCACCCCATCCCAGCCGGTCTCGCCTTCACCAAGGATGGGAACAAACTCTACGCCCCGGTCCACCACACCAACGAAATCATCACCATCGATCCCGGCAAACAAACCATCACCGCCCGTTGGCCCACTGAACTCGCGCCCTTCTCCAACCCGGGCGGGGCCCCACGCCCCGGCGCTAATTAAGCCGGAGACGATGGCGGCCCGAGCCAGAAAAGTGCCAGCACCTGGGCGTGACGAGAGGGCCGTGTCGATCTGCATATTCGCAAGGGAACTTGCTCCCGGCCACGCGCGGTGAAGCATCGGCTCCCGAAGAAATGTCCAGGAAGTACGGGCGGCCTGGCTAGTTTGAGATGGCGGAATCGCGTTCCCAAACGATGCGGGTCTTTGGGAGAGCCGCTTTCAGACGGTCGTGGGCTGCCTGCGACACCCGCGTGTGGTACAGGTTCAACTCGCGGAGAGAGGTCAGCTTTGACAGCACTGGGACCGAGGCGTCCGTAATATTGCCATTATCGAGCCGCAGCGTCTCCAGTCCAGGGAGTGCTTCGGCCAGCGTCGCGAGGCCCTTGTCGGTGATCCCGGTGTAATCGAGGTTCAGGTAACGCAGGGTCGCGATGGCAGCCAGGTGCGGGATGGCGGCATCGGTGAGTCGGCTGCGCGCGACTTCCAGTGTGACCAGCGCGGGGGCGGTCCGCAGCGTTTCAAGGCCCTTGTCGGTGTAGCGGCCGTAGCTGATGCGGAGGTGCTTCAGCCGCGGGAGCATGACGAGAGCCTTCAGCGCATTGTCGCCGATTTCCGTCGCGGTGAAATCCAGGTCCTCCAGCGACGCGATGGCGTTCAGTTTGGCAAAGCCGGCATCGCTCAGATCGGTGTAGCTGAGGTTCAGAGATCGAATCGCGTGCCCGGCCAACGAGGCTGGTACTGCATCGCTGAGCTCGCATCCGGCGGCGGAGAGGTGCGTCAGAGACGGCGACAGGTTGCCAAATCCGGTGCCCTGGACAAGCGTGTGGTCGAGGATCAGCGTTTCGAGGACAGTCAACGCGGGCCCGAGGGCTCGAACACCCTTATCTGAGATGGTGGTGTGGCGAAGATTGAGGCGGCGCAGACCGGTCAGCTTTGCAAGCGCAGCCGCCGCCGAATCGCCGGTTTCCGTCGACTCCAGGTTCAGTTCTTCGAGCGACTTTAGAGCGGCCAGGTGAGCGATCTGGGCGTCGCTCACCGGTGTGCGGCTGAGGTCGACCACGCGGACAGCGCCGTCGCGAATTGTGGGCTTTCCGCCGAGCAATGTGACCCACTGCGCCACAGCCTGCTCGGTTGGTGCTGACGGGGCCGAGAGCCGGAGCTTCGCGTTGGTGGCAGGCTGCGCGGTGTCCTGGAACTCGACCTGACAGGCGGGGACGGCACGCCGAAAGTCCTCGACGCCGCCGCGCGTGACCCGGGCATACCGGACGTCGAGGCTGCGGAGATTCTTCAGTGCCCGAAGACGTGTAAGCCCGTCGTTGGTGATGCGCGAGCGGTAGAGATTCAGCTCCTCAAGACTGGGCAGGCCGGCGAGGATCGCGGCTCCTTCATCGGTGATGGTGGCACCCAACAGGTTGAGCTTGCGCAGATGCTTCAGCTTCGCCAGGTGCTGGACGCCGGCGTCAGTGAGACTGGCTCCGTACAGGTCCAGCGACTCCAGCTCAGTGAGCCCGGCGACGTGGCGCAGACCGGAGTCGGTGATCAGCGTGTCGCGAAGGCCGAGGTGCGTGAGATGCTTCATTCCGGCCAGCGACTGCAGGCCATCGTCGTTGATGCTGCTGTAGTTCAGGTCGAGCCTGCGGAGGTTGACGAACGGCGCCAGCGAAGCTCCCTTTATACGGCTCTGAGTGAGGCGAATGTCGCGGATACCGGTGAGTGCTTTCAGGTGCGCTAGCCCTTTGTCCTGCACGTTGATGTTGGTAAGAAAATGCAGGCTGAAGTGGAGCTTCTCCAGTTTGGTCAGCGGGGCCAGTGCGGCGAGTGCGTCGTTGGCATCGAGCGTGCTGCCCGCGCCCGGATTAAAGATTGTGCCGGGAAGCAGAAGCTCGGTGATCTCGGTGGCGCCGCTCAGCCTGGTAAGCTCTTTCGGATCGATTGTGGTGCCGACCAGGTCAACAGCCGTGATGCGGAACGCGGTCCCGGGCAGGTCGGCGAGGGTCGCCACGGGAGTTGGTCGGCCGGCGATTCGCACGCTGCCTCCGTTGCGAATCACCCACTCGGCTGTGGACCGGTCGTCGCTGCTGGCGGCAGTCTGGGTCGCGGCTGCGGCGAAGCCGGTTCCTCGCAGGATCTGGCCTGGCCGTGCATTGGTGTGCTGACCTTTGGCGAGCACAGACTGGCCGTTTACAATCACGTGCTCGATGCCAGTGGCGTACTGATGCGGCTTCTCCCAGGTCGAGTTGTCGATCACGGTGTCCGGGTTGAAGACGGTGATGTCGGCCCACATGCCGGGTCGAAGCAGGCCGCGGTCATAAATGCCGATCCTGGCCGCGTTCGCCGAAGTCATTTTGCGGACAGCTTCTTCCAGACTGAGCACCTTTTCATCGCGGACGTAACGGCCCAGAACTCGAGGGAAGGTGCCGTAATAACGAGGATGCGGGTGACTGGCGGCCAGCGGTCCCTCCGTTCTGACTGCTGTGCCGTCGGAGCCGATCGACACGAATGGCTGCTGCAAGGCGTACCGCATGTCTTCTTCGCTGTGGTGAAAATAAATAGTCGGGACCGAGCCATTATTGTCGATAAGCACTTTGAAGAGGACGTCGATATCGTCTCCTCCACCGAGCCCGGCGATGACTTCGTTCATCCGCTTTCCCTGGAATCGTTTGTATTCCGGGTTCGACAGCGAGACCAGCAGCATGCCCTCCCACGAACCTGTTGCGGTGTAGTGGTTGTACCAGTTCGTTCCTTTGATCCCGTTGCGGATCTCGTCTCTCAGGCGGGCTCGCAGGCCCGGATCCCGCAGGCGCGCGAGCATGGCCTGGCTGCCGCCTTCGTGAGCCCAGGGCGGAATGATGCTCGACAGATTATTCTGGCCCGCGCGATAGGGGTAGACGTGCGCTTCCACCTGCTGACCGCTGGCTCGGGCGTTGCGGATGGTGGAGATGAGCTCGGGCATGCGACCCCAGAGCTTGTGGTCGGCGAGTTTCAGGTGGATGATGTCCACCGGGATACCAGCTTTGCGCCCTATTTCCAGCGCCTCGGCGACCGATTCGAAAACGCCCTGGCCTTCGGTACGCATGTGAGTGGAGTAGATGCCACCATGCTCGGCTGCCACTTTACACATGGCGATGAGGGTCGCGGTGTCGATCCACGCGCCGGGCGGTCCGCTGAGGGAACTGGCAACTCCGAGCGCACCCTGCTGCATGGCGGTCCGCACAATCGCCTGCATCTGGATCAGCTCATCGGGGGTGGGCGGGCCCGCCTTCTCGCCATGGACGCGGGTCCAGATCTGACTGGAGCCGATGTAGGAGCCAATGTTCGGCGAGATGCCTCGTTTGCGGAGCTCGGCGAAGTAAGCCGCGAAATCGGCGAACTCAGGCGAAGGCGCCGCTGATCCGCCTTCGCCGAAGATCATGGACGTAACGCCCTGTCGAATCATGCTCTCCGCGTTGCCGTCGGTAAGGACGCTGTTGTCGCTGTGGTTGTGGATGTCGATGAAGCCCGGGGCAACGATGAGGCCTTTGGCGTCGATGGTGCGGGCCGCCGTGGCGCCGCGAAGCTCGCCAATGGCCGCGATCCGTCCATCGCGAACGGCGATGTCGGCCATGCGCCACGGGTTTCCGGTACCGTCCACTACCTTGCCGCCGCGGATCAGGAGGTCGTACGGCTGAGCGGCTGCCGTGGTGGCGAGGGCGAGTGCGGCGAACATCGAGGCCCGGGTCGGCATCTCGTCATTCTATGCCGAATCCGTTCTGACCCAAACGCACTACGATTTGTGATAACGTTCCCGACCATGACCACTGGTGGGAGAGGTATTTTTGCGATCCGGCTCTGCGCATTGTGCGTAGTGTTTTCGGGGCTACTCCCCGGGCAGACGAATACAGGTTCCATCAGCGGGACCGTGGCGGACGAACAACAGGCTGTGATGGCTGGAGTGAAAGTGACGGCTACGAACGCCGGCACGGGCGCCTCACAATCTTCGGTCACCAGCAGCGCGGGTGTCTACTCGATCCCGGCACTGCAGCCGGGCGAGTACAAGCTGGTCGCCGAGATGGCCGGCTTCAAGAAGCTGACCCGGCAGGGAATCCGCGTCGAGACCTCGGCGACCCTGTCGCTGGACCTGTTGATGGAAGTTGGCGCCACCACGGCAGAGGTGACCGTGACGGCCGATATTCCACTGGTACAACAGGCGAACTCGACGGTACAGTACACCATTAACCAGAAGCAGCTCGCCGAGTTGCCGCTGAACGACGCCAGCGCGCTCCATGTGATGAGCCTGTTGCCAGGCGTGGTCGGCGACCCGGGTTCCGAGCAGGCATCGGTGACGACTGGCCTGGTGACGCCGGGAGGCGGCATGTCCGTTTCGGGCGGCAGGATGGGTTCGACGAACTATCAGGCCGACGGTGTTTCCAACAACAGCATGTATCTGGGGCGCATATCGCTGTCTTTCAGCTCCGATTCGCTGGCCGAGGTGTCGGTGCAGCAGAACGCTTTCAGCGCCGAATACGGGCGCGTAGGCGGCGGCATCGTCAACATGACCACAAAATCGGGATCGAACCAAATCAGAGGCACCGTATTCTCCAACTCCCGCAACAACGTTTTCGATGCGGCGCCATACCGAAACACATTTGAGAAAAAGGGCGTGGTGCGTTACTGGCGCGGCGGTTTCAACGTGGGCGGGCCGGTGGTGATTCCGAAGATTTACAACGGCCGCAACCGGACCTTTTTCTTCACCACCTTCGAGCCGTTGCGTCGATACACGCAGTCGAGCGGTTTTGCCCGCGTGGCGACCGAGGCCGAGCGAGAAGGCGACTTCTCGAAGTCGGTATACAACACCGCCACAAACCAGCGGATATTCCTGTTCCGGCAGTTTGAGTTCAATGACAACGGGCTTGCGCTGACGAATCAACGCATCATCCCGGCTGCCGGGCAGGCCTATCCTCAGTGGGAAAACAACGTGATTCCGAAGCGGTTCATCTCCCCCATCGGCCAGCGAGTGCTGAAAATGCAGCCGCTGCCAAACATGCCACTGAATGAACTGGGACAGAACTACACGGTGTTCCGCAACGTGCGCAACACGGACAATCGATTCCTGGTTAAGTTCGACCAGATCGTCACGAACTCGAACCGGATGTCGGTGCGCGTGGCGTATGTTCCTGTGAAGGGCGAGCGGTATTTCATGGGCGGTCTGCAGGAGCAGGTTCCCACCGATACCAGCCTCGGCACAAACGCCGCGTTCAGCGACACGCAAACCTGGGGCGGCAACAAGGTCAACGAACTCCGGCTGGGCTACAACCGGTCTGTCATTGAGCGCCGTCAGAAGGACGAACAACTCGCCGCCAACTATTACCAGGAATATGGATTTCCTTCGAAAATGGACAAAGGATTTCCACAACTTGGTGTGGGCGACAGCCAGGTGCAGGCGTGGAGCGCCAATCCCGGCGACAATGAGATCGACAACCACTACCAGCTGCTCGATGTCTTCAACTGGACGAAAGGCAAGCACTCCATCAAGACAGGCTTTGAGGTTCAGCTTCCACAGCAGAACCTGATCAGTTACGGCAATGTGGGCGGGAACTGGTCTTTCAATTCCGGCATGACGAACATTGGTTCGGGCAATACGGGGACGGCGGTGGGAATCGCGAATGCGCAGACGGGTCTCGGCATGGCGTCTCTGCTGCTGGGCTATCCCAACTCGGTGGCGATGGCTCCGGCCGTGATCCCATATCAGTATCGATGGAAGTATTTCGCGGGCTTTTTCCAGGACGACTTCAAAGTCAGTCGCAGTCTGACGCTGAATCTCGGAGTGCGTTATCAGGTGGAAATCCCTCGTTCCGAGAAGCACAATAACCAGGGCTATTTCGTGCCGGACACCATCACCACGGCTTCGGGCGCCCAGCAGGTCGGCTATGTGCAGCTAAACGGTCTTGGTGGCGCCAGAAAAGGCCTGTGGGATACGAGGTACGACAACTTCGAGCCGCGCATCGGATTTGCGTGGCGGGTGCCTTCTTTCATCAAAGGCCTGAGTGTTGTGCGCGGAGCTTACGCCATCTCCCACATCCCCACCAACGGCCTGTTTCGCATCCCGATTCCCGATCTGGCCCCCCGGGCGTCAGCGGCGGCAGCCAGCGGCGCCGCAAACGGTGCCTGGGTGCAGATGGACACCAATCCGCTGGTCCTCCCTTCCGGGGCGACTTCGTGGCCCGCGGACGGCAAGCTCACGGACCTGACAAACATCAGCGCTGTGTACTATCTGCCCGAGAAAGTCACTATTCCATATATGCAGCAGTGGAATTTCGGACTTGGATTTCAATTCGGCAGGAATTACGGACTGGAAGTGAATTACGTGGGCTCGAAGGGCACAAATCTTTTCGGACCTTCGCAGCTGTACAACGGAATCGATCTGGCCCAGTACACCACCCAGTTCATCGCGGGCCTGAACATGGCGGAGCGGCTGCCGAACCCCGGAGGCCTGAAGGATCAGAACGGCAACGTGATCACCGTGGCGCGGCAGGACTTGCTTCGTCCGCAGCCGATTCTTGGCAGCGTCACGAACCCGCTGGCGCAGGGCTACAATTCGGTATACAACTCACTCCAGATGAACCTGGTGCGACGTTTCTCCAACGGTTTCCAGTTCCAGGTGAACTACACGTGGATGAAGTCGATTGACACGTCGTCCTGCGAAGGCCAGTTCTGCAACGACAATATTCAGAACTGGGGCACAGGATTCCCCCAGCTACGCAGCGGAGACCGCAAACTCGAGCGGTCGATATCGGTCTTCAGCATTCCGCACGTCTTCCGGTTCAATTACAACTGGACTCTCCCGTTCGGCCGCAAACACATGCTTGCAGGCAATGCTCCGGGCTGGCTCAATCAGGTGATCGGTGACTGGAAGATCAGCGGCTCGGGTGGGCTGCGGACCGGAAGCCCCCTGCAGGCGGGCATCGGTAACAACGCGGGCTTCCCTGAGGATGTGGGCCGAATCCGGCCCAACGTGGTCTCCGGCGTGAGCCCGTATGTCGAGGGCTGGCGGAACAATCTGAACAACATCTCGCAGCGCACGGCGTATGTGAACGTCCTGAAGGCGTTCACCCTGCCGGAAAGGCTGACGGTCGGCAACGCGCCGCGCGTGTTCGATTACATCCGCATGCCCGCCACGGGCAGTTACGACATGTCCGTGATGAAAGATATCGTGGTGACCGACCGTGTCCGTATGCAGTTACGGGCTGAATTGTATGGGGCTCTCAATCACCCGTTTCCCGGCACAAACGGGAATAATTTCGTCGCGTATCAAAATCTGAACTATCAGGCAACCGCGAACCCCGTTGCGACGGCTGCCACCGTGAGTCCGAGTTACGCCGATATCGGCGCGAATATTGCCGGCCGGCGCAACATTCAGCTGAGTCTCCGGCTGAGCTTCTGAAGTCGATGTACCAGCGGAGCCCGCAAATACGCGAACGATTGCAGCGTCAGATCCCCCAGGTGACCCAGCGAAAGCGTGTAAGCCTCAAAATCCTGCTGCCGAAGCGCCGCTACCACCGCCGCGCCCACCCGGTTCCCTTTGTTCTCAACCCGTGCCATCGAGCAGCCCAGCAGCAGCGCCAGAGCCGGATATATCGGCATCGAGTAGTATTCCTGCGTCGTCGAAAGCGTGAAGAATCTCATCACGAATCCAACCCAGCACAGTGCCAGGACCCGCATCCGGCCCGCCCGGTCCGCGCCCCGACAGCTCAGCCTCGCCACCCCCGGCAGATACGCGCTCCACGGGAAAAACCGCCTCAAATGGAACAGCCAGAACAGATGCCGCGGAACCGTGTTGTAGTCCCGCGGATACCGCATGTTCAGAAACCGGGAATGCGTGCTCATTCAAAGAATAAAACCAGAACAAGCCATGATATTGCCCCCCAATCGCTCTTCGGAGTCCAGTCAAAATACGGCGGATTCCGCAGCGTCGCCAGCACATGCTACGGAGCCGCGATCAGCAATACGATCAACGCCCCCCTGAACGGCCGGATCCGCCGCCACGTCCGCGCTTCCCACGCCAGCCCCGTCACCACCAGAAACACCGCCGCAATCAGCCCCTTCAGCAGCAGACCCACCCCGAGCGGAGCGAATTCCAGCTTCCAGCAGGCCCCCTCCGAAACCCGGCGAACGCGAACATCCTTCGCAGCCGCGAAAACGAATCCCGTCCCCACCGCAGAAACGCCTTCAGCCTCACCTCGGTATCGCTCGGACTTCGACGTGGTTATATACCTCGCCGTTGAACACGATCACCGAATCGCCGTCGTCGTTCTTCATGACGCTGTACGAAACATGCGGTGGATCTGAACAATCCCACCGGCGGTGGGCCGTGGCATTGTGGCGACGGGTCTTTCGCCGAATCAGCCGAGCCTGAAAATTCACGAATATAATCTCGCTAGCGAAAAGCAGCTGAGCGCGAGCACCGTCTTTCGCATTCGATTCGCGGCCAAACATGGCGTGAATACGGAAGCTGTCCCGACGGATCCCGACGAGCTCAACCGGTTCCTCTACTACGACCGCGACATCTCAGTTCCCAGGCATCGTGTGCGCTGGAACTGGAACTATGACCTGCCGTTCGGCAAGTTCGAAGTGTACGGCACAAAGCACAAGATTCTGGACTGCCGGAGCACCCCGGCCAACGCCACCAGCGCAGCTGACGAGCGTTGCCTGCCGGGTTATCTGTACTTCAACGGCCAGATCTCCGAACGCTCTGTCAACAGCACCAATGCGGCCGGGCTTCGTACCGGAGTGTTTGGGTTGCCGGTCGACTACAAGCCAGCTCAGAAGCCGATCACGCCATGGCCGAAGGGCGCGTTGCCCTGTGCGCCTGGCAGCGCAGACTTCGACACCAACGTGGTGTATATCACGTTGAGCAACGGAACCAACCAGCGGGAAAAGGACACGTCGCTCCACCCCTGGCGCAGTCAGTATGTGCCAGGACCGTTCAACTGGACCACAGACGGACCGCTGATGAAGTTCTTCAACGTGACCGAGAAATTCCGGCTGCGCATGAATGCCGATCTGTTCAATGTGTTCAACACGCAGGGTCTGGTTGTGCCCGCCGCGGACGGCATAGCGAGTCTCGCGACATCGTACGGAGGCAACGGGATTCGTCCAGGGCAGTTGCAGCTTACAATGCGTCTGGAATGGTAAACACACATCGCATTGCCGTATCGCTGGCCGTCCTGCTGGCGATGTCGGGGACCGCGGCCGGAGAGGCGCTGAACATGACTCGGGCCGAATACGAAGACCGGGTCAAAGCCGTCTGGTTCGGCCAGTTCGCAGGCGCTCTGATGGGCTTTCAGTTTGAGCACAAGGCCAGCGCCGTTGCGCGCGTCGACAAACTGCCGAGCCAGTTCAACCACATCATCGTCGACGATGACTGGTACTACGAAATGATCGCCATACGTGCTTTCGAGAAGCACGGAACAACGCTAACCGCAGAGCAACTGGGCGAGCAGTGGAAAGAGAACAACGCCGGCGCGTGGGGTTCCAGCGAACAGGCGCGATTGCTTCTGGCGCGGTCGATCAAAGCACCCGACACCGGGCATCCCCGATACAACCGGTTGTGGTTCAGCATTGGTCCGCAGTTCAGTGCCGATGTTTATGGCGCCATCGCGCCCGGCCTGCCGAACCTTGCGGGAAAGCTGGCGCGTAACTTTGGACATCTGAACGGTTATGCGGAGGGCACTGACGGAGCGGTGTTTATGGCTGGAATGGTGAGCCTCGGATTTGTCGAAAACGACCCTAAAATAATTGTCAAAAAGGCGGCGCAACTGATCCATCCGAAGTCGCCGTACCGGCAATGCCTGGATCTGGTTATCGCGATGGCGGAGCGGGGCGCGACGCCGGCTGAAATTTCCAGCGCGGTGGAGGATCGCTGGCACTCCGAGTATCCGGCCACAAATAACGCTGTCGCAAACGGCGGGCTTACCGCGATGGCCGTGTGGTTCGGGGAAGGCAATTACCTGCAGACCGCGAACCTTGCGTTCCAGGCAGCCGACTTCACGGACGCCGACTGCAACGCCGCCAATGCCGCCGCTGTGGTGGGAGCGATGAAGGGCATGAAGGCGTTCTCGCCGACGCTGATCGCGCGACTCGGAGATCGCATTGAAGGCAAAGTGATGGGCGGAATTCCCTTTACGCCGCCGGTCAACGAGAGCTTCGCGGACCTCGCGAAGCGCACTGCCGCCATTGGGGAAAAGTTTCTTCAGGCCAGCGGCGGAACGGTATCGCGAGGCCGCCTGCAGGCTCCGGCGCAGTCGATCGTTACGCAGCCGGCGGAACTGTTTCAGCTGGCCGACCTGATGCAGTACTGGAATCCCGACTGGAAGTTGTTGCGTGCCGGATTCGGTGGAGCCGGTGGCGGCATGAGCGGCCTTCGCGGGAACACGTATCTCAACGACGCGGTGCTGGCGACCTATCCACGCGACGAGGTCCGCGGGCTGGTGATTACGCGGTCGGCGAAACTCGGCGGGAATCCGAAGCTCACGGTGGAGGTCGGCGTTGACCGCGGGCGCGGATGGGCGCTGGATGTGTGGGTTGACAATGAGCGGGTCTCATCGACGACGGTGAGCGGCGGACCAGGAGGCGGTGCTCCGGGGGCGGACATTCAGTGGCAACTCGTCGAGACTGACCTGAAGCGCTGGGCTGGCGGCACGGTTCAGATTCGACTGATGCAGCGAGTGCTTCTGGGTCCGGCGCATCAGCCCGGTAATGCGTACTGGAAGAACCTGCGGCTTCACCTGGAATAAACTGCACAAGTGACCGCTCGGGTCCGAGTCTGATACACCAACATGTATATGGATTTTCTGAGACTCGACGGGCAGACAGCTGTGGTGACCGGTGCGGCTACCGGGATTGGTGAAGCGATCGCGATGCGGCTGGCGCAGGCTGGTGCGGTTGTAGCCATCGCAGACCGCGATCTGTCGGCAGCTGAGGCAGCGGCTGCGAGGATCGGCCTCGGTTCCTTCGCGGTGGTTTGCGACGTGACCAGCGAGGCGTCGGTAGCCGATGCCGTCGCGTCCGTTCAGAGCCGAACCGGGCGTATCGACATCCTGGTAAACAATGCTGGCATCGCCGGCCGGTCGGCGCCGGTGTGGGAGGTCTCGCTGGAGGAATTCCAGCAGGTAACCGCCGTGAATCTGAACGGCGTGTTTCTGTGCTCCCGTGCCGTAATTAGCGGTATGCGCGAGCGTAAGTACGGACGCATTGTGAACATCGCATCGGTGGCGGGCAAAGAAGGCAATCCGAATATGTGCGCTTATTCCGCGACAAAGGCCGCGGTGATCGGATTCACGAAGTCGATGGCGAAGGAAGTGGCGACTGACGGGGTGTGTGTAAATGCCGTGTCGCCGGCCGTGGTGCGAACGAAAATTTTGGAGCAGCTGACGCAGGCCCAGGTCGACTACATGACGGCTCGAATCCCCATGCGGCGGACAGGAGAACCGTCGGAAATTGCCGCTGTCGTGCATTTTCTGGCCAGTCCCGACTGCTCGTTCGTCACGGGGCAGACGTACGACGCCAGTGGCGGGCGCTGCACGTATTAGAGAAAGCGGGTGACTGGTGAGCCAAAACGGGCCAGCGCTCTCGCGTGT
Organism: Bryobacteraceae bacterium; assembly: GCA_034408745.1. GTDB lineage: Bacteria > Acidobacteriota > Terriglobia > Bryobacterales > Bryobacteraceae > JAWXCM01. The sequence goes on along the minus strand of JAWXCM010000286.1, from coordinate 44,884 downwards.
ATTCGGCCTTGCCTTAGGGGCATCCAGGGCGCTGCTTGAGCGCCGTCGAAAAGGAAGCATTCACCGAGCTCCACATATATAGAGAATAGGCTTCGAGTTACCGGAAGTCGCACCGATTTTCGAAGAATACATCGAACAAAATGGGCTGGATGCACGATGCCGGGTTCCGCGAGACGCGCGTCGAGCACCTGGTCGGGCCTGACTCGATGGTGGTCGAGATCCGTTAAAGGGCTCGGATTTTCAGGTCGTGAAACCACGCGGCGCCGTCGTGGAACTGCAGCGCGATTTGTGACGTTCGCTGCTCGTGCTTCAGGAATACTTCGGCTGAGCGCTTGCGCTCGCTGGCCCGGAAGCTGGCGATGGTTTCGGGCGCGTCCAGGTTGACGTCGACGACTTTCACTCCGTTGAGCCAGTGCTCAATGTGCAGGCCCCTGGCGAGGATTCGGGCCGAGTGCCAGACGTTTGGTCCGGCGAGCTTCGGCTTGTTTGGTGTGACGTAGGAGTAGATGGCGGCGGTGCTGTGCTTCGCATCGCTCAGCGCGTCCGGGTTGGATTCGTCGTCGGCCATCTGGTACTCGAGGCCTCCTGGCTCAGGTCTTGGTCCGTCGAAATTGATGAGCTTCTGGACGCGATATTTAATTCCGGAGTTTCCAGCCTTTTCTATCTTCCAGTCCCAGGCGAGTTCGAAGTCGGTGAAGGATTCCTTCGTGATCAGGTACACGCGGGTGCCCTTGTCGGGCGTGGTGCGCAGGATGCCGTTCTCGACCGTCCACGACGGCTCGGGGGGCGTGCCCTTGCCGGGCGGCCACCACCACCATCCGTCGAGGTTGTGGCCGTTGTACAATGGCTTCCAGCCGTCGGCCGCACACAAAGGCGCGGCCGCGGCTGCCATCACAAGAAAACTTCGGCGTGTCAGAGCTTGATCTCCCAACCCTTGCGAAATGTCGGCTTCACCCATTTATTGGCTTCCCTGTTGTTCGTAAATTCGCCCTTTGCGTTGTCCCACAGCAGCTTGCCATCGTAGTGCACGGCGGCGGCGCCCAGCACCAGCCATTCCGTGTACGGTCCCGCGATGCTGAAATTGGAACACGCTGGCGCGCCGCCCTTTGCGGCTCTGACGAAATCGCGGCAGTGCGCGCTGTGGTTCGACCCGGTGCTCGCGCCAGGCGAGCGCGACAGATACGGCGCCGGCAGCTTGTACTCGGCCCAGCGCTTGCCGGGCAGCAGACCGACCCCTTCGCCTCGGCCACTGGTTCCCAGGTAGCCCTTTGAGCCAGCCATGATCAGGTTGTATCCACTGCTGGTGGGGTTGGCCTGCGGCTTCGGCTGCTGCGGCTGCGGCTTTGCGGGCGCGGTTCCGCCTGACCCTGCGAAGAAGCCGCCCTGACCCTGCTGTGGCCCCACCAGCGGACCTTCGCCTGGGATCTTGCGCGCCTCAGCGATGCTCATTCCCGGCGGTGTCCAGGCGTCGCCGCCCATGTGGTGGTACCAGTAAATGCTCACCGGCGGCATCCCAGGCCGTGGTCCGAAATCGTACCGGATGGCGAGCTCGTCGGGAAATGTGAACGCCGGGAGCGAATTCTTTTTAATGCATTCGACGCTGATTAAATGCTGCGGATGGAGTTGAAGCGCCCAGTTGGCGGGGCCAAGAATGTGGACCCCCCAGTCGCCGATCAGGCTGCTGCCGAAATCGTAAAAGCCTCGCCAGTTGAACGGCAGGTAGAAGCCGAACCCGTCGTCGGACCCGCGGCGACCATTGCGAACCGCCCGTTCCGCGCTGAAGGTCTTCCAGTCCTGGTCCCCTGCGGTAAATGGGCGCACCGCCGCGCCGCCGAGCCACAGATCCCAGTCGAGCGTTTCGGGCACTGGTGTGGGTGGCGGGACTTTGGTCATCTCCTGAGGCCAGCCCGCCCGGCCCGTCCAGGCGTGGACCTCGGTCACATCGCCGATTTCACCAGCCCACACAATTTCGCAAGCCACGCGCGTGGCATCGTGCGAATAGCCCTGGTTGCCCATCTGCGTCGCCACCTTGTAGCGCTCAGCCGCCTGGGTCAGCAGGCGCGCTTCCCATGAGGTGCGGGTCAGCGGCTTCTCGACGTAGATATGCTTGCCCATCTGCATGCAGTGCAGGGCGGCGGTCGCATGCATGTGGTCCGGCGGGCCGACGATCAGCGCGTCGATCTCCTTGCCCATCTTGTCGAGCATCTGGCGGTAGTCTTTGAAGCGCTTCGCGTCCGGGAAACGCTTGAAGGACTCGGCTCCACGGGCCCAGTCGACATCCGCCAGCGCGACTACGTTTTCGACGCCGCCCTGTGCCGATCGCAAATCCGAGGCTGGCTGCCCTCCCGCCCCGATCGCGGCGAGGTTGAGCTTCTCATTCGGCGACTTGTAGCCGAGAGATTTGAGTGAGGCTGCGCTTGCGAAGCCGCCCGCGGGCACCGCCCCGGCCAGCAGGGAACCGTAGAAGAAGTAGCGTCTTGAGATTTCCACCCCCACATCTCATCACGTTGTGGGGTGCCACCGCTACTGAGCCGGATTGAAGTAGTCCGAGACCAGCAGCGTGGAGAACGGGCCATCGTCGCGGAAGAGCAGTCCCAGACCGACGGCCTGCCCGGAAAGCGCCAGCAGGTGCAAGTTTCCGCGACGTCCCGCTGTCTCGGCGATCAGGTCGCGGAGTATGTAGGCGACGCGCTCGCGGCCGGCCAGCGGAATGTCGCGAGTTGTCACAGGCCGGCCCGCTTCGTCGATGAAGGTGGTACGCACCCGAATGGATGTTGTGGAGGGATTAAGCAGGGCGAACGCCGTGGTGTATCCGGGGGAATTGTCGACGGGCATGGAGATGCTGATGCCGGAAGTGTCGAGCGGCACAGCGCTTTCAAACGTACGGCCCGCCGCGGTCTGCTGGAAGATCAGCGTCCCGCTCACCATCACGATGCCGGGATTGCATATCGCGCCGGTGTCGGTGGTAGGGCAAGCCGGGTCGTGAGGCGCGCGTAGCCCGCCGACAGGGTCGGGCTGATGCCGGGGCTCTCGAGAAAGAGCGTGCCTCTTGCCGGAATGCTGCCTTCGTAGGTCCAGGAACGCGCGTTACCGGGGCTGAGGGTGACGTCGAGACGCTGGCCCGACGCGTCGCGAAATTCAAGACGGAAAGCCGCGGCCCGAAGGGACTGATTTTGCAGAATAATGCGCGATTTCCAGCCGGCACCGTCGACGAACTGGGCGAAGAATGTACCACCCGAGGTGGTTAGAGCCGCCGACGCAACGCTCGATGCCAGAGGCATCAGGAGGGCCGCTGAGATTACATGCCGAGCCAGCCGATTCATGTTGCGAATGTAGCACTGGGTGAGACGTGGAGGCGACACTGGACCGTCGTGACGGGCACTGTCACTTCCAAATTCCACGTTGCCATAAACGCCACGGTTGGGCGAACCGTTCCGCGTAAGATAGCGGCGTTGGTTCGCGTCTTCATCGGCATGCGTCTGGGCGCCGATCCGAGGACAATCCGGAAACACTAAAAGCACTGGATTCCTGAATATCTGGAGCGGACGGCGGAGCTACTTGACAGGGTGCACCGGAGGAAGAAGCCGAAGCTTTAAGGTTGTTGGCGGGAGGGGATGCCTATGTGAGGCTTATTGGAGACGGCAGGCGATCACGACTGTCATCTTTTCAGCTAACGCCTGGCGGAAGGCCTTCTTGATTTCAGAACTGATCGTGTTTCCTGTCACCGGCTTACCTTCCTTGAAGCTTTGAACCTCGGAATGACTGTAATTGTCCGCCTCTGGCACATGAACCACTTCCCAATGAACCTGTTTTCCGCCCGTGGAGGGCACCATTGGCGGTGGTATCGCGTCTACTCTGAACTGCGCTACTCCGCACTGGGCATACTTCGGATGACGGTAGTTCAGCAGTTCGTCAGGTTCGCTGTATTTTGACCGGTTAACGGACAGGACCGGAAAATTAACGGAAACGCCAGATGGTGCAGTTCCGACCAGAGACGGACAGTCAAAAAGCCGGAGGTAGAGAAGTTCCTCCGGCTGAAAGTGATTGTCGATTAACCTCGATTCGAGCGCGTCCACTGTCAAGTTAAGGAGCCCTTGAATCAACTAGCCAGGAATGCTCTTACTTTTCGGATAGCGACCGTGATTCCCTCGAAGCTGTCCGACACAGCAAACGGCTCGATAGTACCCTGTCGATCCGAGAGCACCCCGACGATCTCGCCGTTGTTGAAACACTCCAGGTCGGCATACTTACTGGCAGCTTCAAAGGTGAGTGCCAAACCGCCTTCAGCGGAGACGAGTACCGCGTTTGGCGTCAACTCCAACATTTGAAGGCGGCCCAAAAGCGAGCGCACGCACTCAAAGGCTGTCTCAGATGGGCGAGTTTCCAGCGTGTGTATCCGAAGCCGGATTTTGTCCAGTTCGGCCACCAGTGGACGAAACGACTCAACGGTATTTGTTATGTTGGACAGCCAATCGCTGGCGTCACCGCCGGTGACGCTGAAACTGGTCTGAGTCATGGACTCATCGACCGGAATTCTGGAGGTCAACTGAACAGACATGTGCTCGATTTCGCCAACACCTGCGGCTGCTACCCTTACATTTATATTCATTTTTGAACCGCCTTTTCCTTCAGTCGGCGCAGCCGGTCAACATGTCGACCCAGCCATTCATGGAGCGCAGCAGCGGTGTCCAGATCCATCATCAGGCAAACTTCTACCTCACGGATGATTGCATCACGGCTACGCCTCTCGCTCAGTAACTCGGGTCCCACCGTGCCATCAGCTTCTACGAAGTGACTGATGCGCGTTGGTATCGGTGGACGTTCACTGTAGACGTTTACTGCCAGTTCGGCCCGCGGAGCGATCCCGCCAAAGACTCCGCTGACATGAACCACCCTGAAACAATTTGATTTCAGGAAGTCGAAGTTAACTTTCCCAATGCCCGCACCAGCTTGAGATACGTTCACCTCCGTACCCGGCTCGGGCAAGGGGTCCAATTCAGTCTCATTCACCGCCTCTGGCATGTGGTCCTCGATCATATCAGACGGTAAACGACCGTGTTTGTGTACAAAACGCAGCAATCCCTCTCTCAAACATAGTTATTGCACGTTTGCGGCGCACGAATATTTCGGCTAAGCAACTACTTAGTTCTGCAATAACTTAGGATGGCGGTGAGGGTGAGATTCGAACTCACGGAACCCGTAAAGGTTCAACGGTTTTCGAGACCGCCGCATTCGACCACTCTGCCACCTCACCGCAGGTGGGAACTCAACCAGTGTAACAGGCCCGTTTCGTTACCTGATGCGAATGGGCTTGCCGCCGGAGTCTTTGCTGCGCTGGGCGGCGTCCATGAACTCCATAATTTCGAGGGTCTCCGCAGGCGGCACGGGCGATTTGCCCGTCTGGAAGAACTTCGCGATCTCTCGAACCAGGGCGGTGTAGTTCACCTTTGCATCAGCTGGGCTCGTCGAGACCGATCCGTTCTTGCGGAAGACCACCGCACCATAAGTCGTCTTCGGCCTGATCACGCGCACCGACCCAATGCGGCCATCGTTCCAGCGGCAGCTAATCTCATCCATATCGGGCGTCGCTACACGGGTCACTTCTCCACAGCCTCGACCCATCAGAGCGTACAGCGTCTCAACGCCGTGGATTCCGTACCAGGTGAGGTCCACTTTGTGGTGTTCCTCAAAACTGCCCGGGCTCCATGCCAGTGCTCCGGCGATATCGCCGCCCGCCTTCAAGGCAACCACCCACTCGGAGTAGCGGAGGCTCGACGAACTGAACCAGGGCACCTTCGCGGCGGCAGCGAGCTTTGCGATCTCGCGGGCATCGGCCAGTGTCGACGCGAGCGGCTTGTCGACAAAAAACGGCTTCCCTGCGGCGATCACCGCACGCGCCTGCGGCAGATGCGTCCGGCCATCGACACTCTCAATCAGCACGGCATCCACCTTGCTGAGCAGCGTCGCAATGTCGGGCACGATCTCGACACCCCACTTTTCGCTGATCTCTTTGGCAAAGCCGTCGACGCGTGTGCGGCTGCTCTCCACGTCAGGGCTGCCCGCCTTGAACGCAGCGACCACCCGCGCGCCGGGGACGTAGTCGGGCGACTTCGGGTCGTTGAACGAGCGCGTAAACGCCGGAACATGCGACGTATCGGTGCCGATGATGCCGATTTTGATCTGAGCGGACGCCACCAGCGAGCCCGCTGCCAGGAAGAGAATTCCACGTGTCACTGTGCCACCACCTTTGCCGAGATAATTCCGTCTAAATTCGGGAAACTGCGCTCAATATAACGGTCGCCTTCCGCCATATATTTATTGGGGTCGACTCCAGTGCCTTTCGGCTGAACCTCGCCGTAGCCGAAGAAGAACTTGTCCACTGCGTCCATGCCCTCCACCACGTTGCCGAATGGCGAAAAGCCGCGGGCATCCAGCTGCGGGTTGTCGACCAGGTTGATGAACACTTCCGTGGTGCGGGTGTTGGGCCCGTCAGTGGCGAACGCGATGGTACCGCGGGCGTTGGTCTGTTTCACGGGATCGTCCTGCAGGCGGAGCTGTTTCCACAACTCATTCATCTTCGGTTCCTTACTGATTCCCCACTGCACCACGAACTTCGGGCGGACTCGGTAGAACCGAGCCCCGTCATAAAACTTGTCGCTGACCAGGCGGTGAAAGCGATCCGCACCCTTCGGTGCCAGCGCCCGCGTGACCTCGAGCACGAAGGGTCCTTTCGTCGTCTGAAACTGCACCCGGAAGACCTCAGGCACCACGGCTGGGGCCACGGCCTTCTTCTCTTCCGTCTTTACGGTCGGCGCTGGAGAACACGCCACAAACCCGAGCGCCACAAGTACTGCGAGTGCCTGCCATCTCATTTCGCGTCTCTCCAGTTTGTGCCGACGCCTGTATCCACCAGCAGTGGAATCTGCAGTGAGTACACGCTCTCCATCTCCTGCTTCACCAGGCGACGGACCTCGACGACTTCATCTGGCGGCGACTCCAGTACCAGTTCGTCATGGACCTGAAGCAGCATCCGGCTCTGCGAATCCCGCAGCCGCGCATCGATCCGGATCATGGCCATCTTGATCAGGTCCGCAGCCGTACCCTGGAGCGGTGTGTTGACGGCGGTGCGTTCGGCGAACCCGCGCAGGTTCGGGTTGCGCGAGTGCATATCGGGGATCGGCCGCTCGCGCCCGATGAGGGTCCTGGAGACGCCGGTCTGACGGACCTCCGCAATCGTCGAGTCGATCCACTTGCGCACGCCGCTGTAGCGTTCGAAGTAGGCTCGAATGTATAGCTCGGCCTCCTTGCGGTCGATACCGAGTGACTGCGCCAGACCAAACGGCGTCTGCCCGTACACGATGCCGAAATTCACGGCCTTCGCGTTGCTTCGCATCTCGCGCGAAACCATCAGGGGCGGCACGCCGAACACCTCGGCCGCCGTGCGCGTGTGGATGTCCTCGCCGTTGCGGAACGCCTTTACCAGTACCGAATCGCCCGACATGTGGGCCAGCAGGCGGAGCTCGATTTGCGAGTAGTCGGCCACTACAAGCTGCCAGCCGTCGCGTGGAATAAATGCCGCTCGAATTTCGCGGCCGAGCTCGGTGCGAATCGGGATGTTCTGCAGGTTGGGGTTCGACGACGAGAGCCGACCGGTGGCCGCGCCAGCCTGGTTGAACGTGGTGTGAATACGGCCGGAATCGCGCCGAATCAACGCGGGCAGCGCGTCGATGTAGGTGCCCTTAAGCTTGGCCAGCTGGCGGAATTCCAGCACCAGTCGGGCGATATCGTGCTCGGCCGCCAGCTCTTCCAGGATGTCGGCCGCCGTCGACATGGACTTGCCCTTGCCGTACTTCACCGGCGCGCGCAACCCCAGGTCCTCATACAGTACCTTCGCCAGTTGCTGCGGCGAGTTGATGTTGAACTGCGTGCCGGCCAGCTGGTGGATCTGCCCGGTAAGCGTGCCCATCTCAATTTCGAGGCGCTCCGACAAGACACCAAGCTGGGCGGGATCGACACGAATGCCGGTCTGCTCCATGCGCGTCAGCACGCCGACGAGGGGAAGGTCGATTTCGTCGTACACGGAGCCGAAGCGCTCGCGCACCGGGGCGGAAAGAGCTGTGTGAAGCTGCAGCGCACAGTCGGCCCGGGCTTCCAGCGTGGTGCCCACCTTCCGGTCCAGATACTTCTCGCCGAGCACCTCGCAGCCGCAGTTACCCGGGTCGGCTTCCAGCAGGAACGCCTCCAGCATGACGTCGTGCTGGAAGCCCTGTGCTTTGATGCCGTGGGCCGCCAGCTGCAGCGCCGCGCTCTTGATGTCGTGCGCGATCTTGGGGCGCGCTGCGTCCTCCAGAATCGCGGCCGCGGGGCCGGCATGAGCGAAGGAGAACGCGCGAGCCTGGTCCACCTGGTAAGCCAGGCCGACCCCCGAGTCGACTGCCACTGAGAGCGTGGCGTCGGGAGGAATGGAGGCAACAAATTCGGCGACCTCCTCCTCAGTCAGCAGGCTGCGGTAATCCTTGTCCGCGGTCGACTCTACCGGCTTGAGATCGCGCAGGTGCGAGAAGAATTCCAGTTCCTTGTACAGATCGCGCAGCACCGGCACGTTGACATCCTGCGCCTGAACGTCGGAAAGGCACCACTCCACCGGAGTATTCGTGTCGATGGTTGCCAGCCGCTTGCTCAGCAGAATCTGATCCCGGTTGTTCTGCAGGCTCTCGCGATACATCTTCCGCTGGACCTCACCCGCCCGGTCGAGCGCCGCCTCGACACTGCCGAACTGCAAAATGAGATCCTTCGCTCCCTTGTCGCCGATGCCCGGTGCGCCTGGAATGTTGTCGACCGCATCGCCCTTCAACGCCAGGAGGTCGGCTACGGCGCCCGGAGGCACGCCCATGAATTCGGTGGCTTTGGCCGGGTCGTACCACGTGTCGTCCTTCATAGGGTTGAGCATGTGGACGCTGTCCGTGACGAGCTGCAGCATGTCCTTATCGCTGGAGACAATCACCACGTCGATATCGCCGCCCTCCTCGGCGCGGCGCGCGATGGTGCCGATTACATCGTCGGCCTCAAAGCCTGGGTATTCCAGGATCGGAATACGCATGGCGTCAATCAGGCGTCGGACCAGCGGAAGCTGATCTTTCAGATCGGGAGGCATTTCGGCGCGGTTCGCCTTGTACTCGGCGAACTGTTCCGTGCGATTGGTGGCGTGGGATTCAAAGACGCTGGCGATGTAGTCCGGCTTCTGATCGGCCAGCAGCTTCTTCAGCATGTTGTGGAAGATGAAAACCGCTTCCGTGGACACGCCTTTGCTGGTGCGCATCGGCGGCGCGCCGGAGCGGGCGCGGGCGTGGTAGGCACGGAAGATAAACCCGTAGGTGTCGATGAGGAAGAGCCTCGGGCGTCGGAGCATTCGCCATCATGATACTGCACGGAGACAGGCGGGAGGGGGACAGAGTGTGGCTGAATCGCTACACATAATGCGTAAGAGTGTGTCTCTGCTGCAACGGTGCATTGCCCGTAAGTCAAAGATTTGTAAAGGCTTGCGCAACGTTTCGAACGTGCTACTCTGAGAATTCTCATGCAGATGTGGATTTTTGAGGTACGGCTTGCGGTTTGAAACCACCATTGCCCGACCCGTCTCCATCAGCGGAGTAGGCCTGCATCACGGAGTTCCCGTAAACCTCCGAATCCTCCCCGCCCCCGCCGCCACCGGCATCGTTTTCGAACGGACCGACCTCGATTTCTTCCGCATCCCCGCCTGTTACAGCCACGTCGCACGAGTCAGTTACGCCACCAGCCTGATGCGACAGGGCGTGCTGATCTCGACCACCGAACATCTGCTCAGCGTTCTCTACAGCACCGGAATCGACAACGCGATTATTCAGATCGACAACCTGGAAGTGCCCATTGTCGACGGCAGCGGCGCTCCGTTTGTCCAGCTGATCCGAGAAGCGGGGATTCGCAAGCTGCGACGGAAGCGTCGTTATCTGTGTGTGAAACAGGAGATTACGGTGGAGGCGCCCGGCAAGCGCATCACGATCCTCCCGGCCGACCGTTTCCTGCTCACGTGCGCGATCTTTTTTGACCATCCTCTGGTCGGCCACCAGCAACTGCGGGTGGATGTGACGCCCGAACGTTATGCCGCTGAGATTGCTCCGGCGCGAACGTTTGGCTTCGCCTGGGAACTCGATCAGATGCGGAACATGGGACTGATTCGGGGCGCGTCGCTGGAAAACGCGATCTGCTTTGAGCGGGAGCAGGTAATGAACCCGGGCGGGCTTCGGTTTGCCGATGAGCCCTGCCGCCACAAAGTGCTGGACCTGATCGGGGACCTCGCACTGATTGGGAAACCACTGGTTGGTCACGTTGTGGCTGAGCGGGCCGGTCATGCGATGCACACCGCGCTGGTGGCCCGAATCATGTCGGACCCGAACCTGTATGAGATTCTCACCTTCGATGAACTGGCGTCCCGGGTGGTAGACGCCCTGGTATCCTGACGGCAGCCATGGCGTGGCTGCCCAATCTGCTGACCATTGTTCGAATCCTGCTGACACCTTTCATCGTTAGAGACGTGCTCGACGGGCATTGCGGGGTCGCTCTGCCGTTTGCGATGTTCGCGGGCTTCACGGATGCGGCTGACGGGTATGTGGCTCGACTCCTCAAGTCGACTTCACGGACGGGCGCCTGGCTGGATCCTGTCGCCGATAAATTCCTCCTCACAGGTCTGTACCTCAGCTTCGGATATGGGGGACTGGCGCCCTGGCCTCTGGTCTGGCTGGTGGTTGGACGGGACGCGCTGATACTGGCGATGGTGGGTACCGGGCTGCTGATCACATCTATCCGTGACTTTCCGCCGACAATCTGGGGCAAGATATGCACTGTTGTGCAGATCGCGGGGGCCCTCATTTTGCTCGCTTCCTGTAGCTCCGTGGCAGGGGCGGGAGGCCTTGTTTTGCCTGCTCTTGTGGTGATTTTCCTGGCGACGGGCTGGAGCGGAGTACACTACGTGTGGCGGGCACTTGTTCTTCTCAGAAGTGCTCGTCAGAAGGTTTGACGCCCGCCTGCGCTGGCGCTAGTCTAAGACTTAGGGCAGTCATGACGAATTTCCCACCCTCTCGCCACTACCTCACGGCTGGTCTTGCCGCTGTGATCCTGGCTGCGTTCTCCGGGTGGGTTGCCATGCAGTGGTCGCCGGCGTGGATCGCATCCGTGCTTTTCGCCGGTAGCGCTATGATTCTGCTGCTACTTGCCATTCAGCCCTCGGTGGACGTCTACGAACATCATCTGGCGCTGGGCAAGCGCGTCATCCAGTGGAACGAGATTCGACGCCTCGACCGTACCTCCTGGATCTCACCACTTGTGGTTCAGCTTACCCTCACAGGTGAGCGGCGTGTGACTCTGGTTTACCCTGGTGACATCGATTCCGGCAAAAGCCTTCTGCGTCATCTGCGCCGTTGTGCCCGGAATGCCCTGATCGACGGGATTCCCTACAAACAGTTTTGGGGCGAAGCCCTGCCATCCCAGGAGCGTCGCAGCCTGCCAGCGCCCCGCTACCGGCTCCTGCGTCCTGAAGATGAAGCCGAAGTCGAGCGTCTGTTTCAGCGCCTGAAGACAGTCGGGCACCTGGACAAGAGCTCAGACGAGAAGTAATCATTGCGATTCCGCCGTCCGGCTTTCCTGGCTGTTGTCCTGCTACTTCTGGTGCTCGCGGGTCTGTGCCTGCTGACAGCGCCGTGGTGGCTGGCCGCGTCGGCGCGTTTGCTTATCCAGTCCGATCCTCCGCAGCATGCTCAGGCGATTCTTGTCCTCGCCGGCGACCAGAAAGGCGAACGCGTCATGAAGGCTTGCGAACTGGCGACGGCGGGCCTCGCACCGCGCGTGCTGGTCAGCGGTCCGACGGATATCTACGGACGAAACGAAGCCAATTTGGCTGTTGAGTTCGCGGTGAAGCACGGATGCCCGCAGTCGCTGCTGGAGCCGGTCGCGATCCAGGCTTTTTCGACTGAAGAAGAGGCGTCGGAGTTTGAGCGGGAGCTGCGGGCACGGAATATCACCCGGCTGCTGATTGTCACCAGCAACTACCATACGGCCCGCGCTGGCCGAATCTTCCGCCGTCGACTCGGCAATGCCGTGGAAGTCAGGATGTTCGCCGCCCCCGACCGACTGTTTGACCCCGACCGGTGGTGGCAGTCGCGTGAAGGACAGAAGACCGCATTCTACGAGTGGTCCAAGACGGTCTCGATGGTGGTTGGCCTGTGATGCGGCAAACCATCAGCCGTCTCATTCCCTACTACAGCCGGTACCGTCGCGGACTGTTCCTCGGAATGGGATCGCTGATTCTTAAGGACGTGTTCGCTGCCGGCCAGCCTCTGCTGATCGGCCTTGCCGTCGATTCCCTCTCCCGTGATTTCGCCCTGCGCCGTCTCCTGATGTTTGCCGGCGGACTGGTCCTCTTATCCGCTTTGAAGGGCGTTTTCCAGTACCACATGCGCGTGATCCTGATCGGTATCTCGCGCGATATCGAGTTCGATCTGCGGAACGAATTGTTCAGCACGCTGGTGGGCCTTTCGGGCGATTTCTACTCGAAGTACCGCACCGGCGACATCATGGCCCGTGCGACGAACGATCTGAATGCCGTTCGAATGATGCTGGGGCCCGGGCTGATGTACTGGACGGAGACGTCGCTGACCATGCTGCTGGCGGTGGCCGTGATGTTGTGGGTGGACTGGCCGCTGGCTCTGATCGCGCTGGCGCCGACTCCAGTTATCAGTTTTGTCGTCATGACGTTTGGGCGAATCATCCATGACCGTTTCGAACGCATTCAGGCGATGTTCTCCGATATCAGCAGCCGCGTGCAGGAGAACCTGGCGGGCGTTCGAGTCATTCGTGCTTATACGCAGGAGCAGCACGAACTGGCTCGGTTTGAGAGTCTGAATCGCGACTTCATCCACGAGAATGTGCGGCTGGCAAGGGCGCAGGGGATGTTCATGCCGACGCTGCAGGCGCTGGTCGGCATCGGGTTCCTGTGCGTGTTGTGGGCGGGTGGCAGCCGTGTGTTGTCGGGGAGCATTTCCATCGGCTCGTTTGTCATGTTCCAGAGCTACATGGGGATGCTGGTCTGGCCAATGATTGCACTGGGGTGGGTCATTAACCTGACGCAGCGCGGAACCGCCTCAATGAGCCGTATCGACGAACTGCTGATGCAGCAGGCGAGCATCGCGGCTCCGGCGAATCCGGTGCCGTTTCCCGAGCGGGCGCGTGGCGACATCGAGTTCCGGGGCGTGACGGTAGACTTCGGAAACGGGCGGAAGGGGCTCGACAATGTGTCGCTCCGGATTGAGGGCGGCAGCACTGTGGCCATAGTCGGGCACACCGGGAGTGGCAAGAGCACTCTCATGCATTTGATACCGCGCCTCCTCGATACCACGTTGGGGACCGTGTTGGTGGATGGGGTGGACGTACGCCGCTATGATCCGCGCGACCTGCGCCGGCAAATTGGCTTCGTTCCGCAGGAGACGTTCCTGTTCAGCGACACGCTCGCCGGGAACATCGCGTTCGGCGCACCCGGGGCGAGCGAGGCGGAGATCCGGCAGGCTGCCGAAATCGCGGGACTGGCGCCTGATGTGGAGGCGTTCCCCGAGGGTTACAAGACAATGGTCGGCGAGCGGGGTATCACGCTGTCGGGAGGGCAGAAGCAGCGCACTGCGATTGCCCGGGCCATCCTGCGGGACCCGCCCGTGCTGATTCTCGACGACGCCCTGTCCAGCGTCGACACCTTGACCGAAGAACGAATCCTTAGCGCTCTGCAGGACACGATGGCGCGGCGGACCACCATCCTGATCTCGCACCGGGTGTCGACGGTACGCAGTGCGGACCGGATCTTCGTAATCGAGGCAGGACGGGTCGCCGAGCAGGGCACTCACGCCGAACTAATCGGGCAGGGAGGCTATTACGCCGACCTCTACCAGAAGCAGTTGCTGGAAGAAGAGTTACAGGCGATTTAGCGATGGCTCCGGTGTTCAGCTTATCGGGGACATAAAAAGACGCAGTGGCAGACGAAACCGATTTCGGTTACGATTGAGACAATAATTCCCCGGGCCGGATTTAGCTTGTTGGGGAAAGGGTTGATCCGGCCACGGGGCTACGTGCTGTTGGTTGTTCTGACGAGGGCGGTTCCGAAAGGTACCGCCGCCGACAGAAAAATTTTAAGCAGAAGCCCCTCGAGTTTTAGAGCATGCCAACGATGGCGTTCACCAGGATCGATGCCATCGCCAGCGGTATCAAAACCTTCCAGCCGACATTCATCAACTGGTCATAGCGCAGGCGCGGGAACGTGCCTCGGAACCAGATCAGTATGTAGATAATCGTGAACACCTTCAGGAAGAACCAGAAGGGTCCGATTGCCGCGGCATTGACGGCCGGGATCAGGAAGATGGTGCCGAGCAGGATGAGGCCCACGCCGATTGCCATCAGCCCGGTGCGCTGACTGCGGTCGAGCAGGGTACGGAGCAGGTAGAAGCACCCGGCGCCCGATCCGGCGAACAGCAGGAACGGCACGACGAAGTTCATTGGGTCCAGAAAGCCGATGCTCGGGAAGGGTCGCAGCCAGCCGCCCCAGAACAGTGTTACGGCAACGGACGACACCACGAAGATGTTGGCGTACTCGGCCAGCATGTAGAGTGCCCAGCGGAAGCCGCTGTACTCGGTGTGAAAGCCGGCGACGAGTTCCGATTCTGCTTCGGGGAGATCGAACGGGGCTCGGTTGGTTTCGGCTACGGAGGCGATGAAGTAGATGCCGAAGGGCACGATCATCAGGCCCCAGTTGGAGAAGACGAACCAGATCTGCCGGGCCTGCTGCGCCTTGACGATCTCGATCATGCTCAGCGACCCCGCCACCATCACTCCGGCGAGCAGGGACAGCGACAGCGCCACTTCGTAACTGACCAGCTGGGCGGCGGCTCGGAGTGCTCCGAGCAGCGGGTAGTGGCTGTTCGACGACCATCCACCGAGGATGATCCCGAGGATGCCGACCGAGCCCATGGCCGAGACGACCAGGATGCCGACGTTGACGTCGGTGATCACCAGGTACTGGCTGAAGGGCAGCACGGAGAATGCCGTGAAGGCGGTGAAGAGCGAGATCATCGGAGCCGCGAGGAAGATCCACTTGTCGGCGGCGGCCGGGACGATATCCTCTTTGAGCAGCAGCTTAAGGGCGTCCGCGATGGGCTGGAGAAAGCCGAACGGGCCGACGCGCATGGGGCCGAGGCGCACCTGCATGTCGGCGAGCACCTTACGTTCCAGCAGCACGATGTAGCCGACCACCAGCGGGAAGACGCCGACGATCACCAGGATCATCGCCAGCGGCAGGAAGAGCGGGTTTTGAATCAACAGTTCCATTTATCTGGCCTCCGGTTGCGTTACCACGCTGGCGTTGGCCGAGGCCGTGGGTGGGAGGATGTGGGCAAAGCGCAGGAACGGCTCGGGGTAGATGCCGATGACGACGGTGAGCACTCCGGTGATGGCCAACGCAGTTGTGAAGCTGAGGCTGCGGACCGGGGCCGGATCGTCGGCCTCCACCTCATCTCCCTGGAACATCGATTTGACGATGCGGAAGTAGTAGTAAAGCGCGACTACCGAGAACAGGGCCGCGATGGCTGCCGCCACAGTGTGTCCCGTCTCAATCAAAGAGACGAAGATGAAGTACTTGCCCAGGAAGCCCGCGGTGGGCGGCAGTCCGGCCAGCGACATCATGAAGATCAGCATCCAGACGGCGTAGCCTGGCTTGCGGCGGATGAGGCCGCGGAGGTCGGCTATGGTGTCGCCCGGGACGCCCTCGCGATGCATGGCCGCGACTACCAGGAATGCTCCCAGCGTCATGAACGCGTATACCAGGATGTAGACCGCGATGCCCTGCATGCCGGTGTCGTTGCCCGCCACCAGTCCGAGCAGGATGTAGCCGGCGTGTGAGATGGAGCTATAGGCCAGCATGCGCTTCACGTTTTCCTGAGAGAGCGCCGCCAGGTTGCCGATGGTCAGCGTGAGGATTGCGATCACCATCAGCAGCGGCTCCCACGTTGGACGTGCGGAACTCAGCGGGCCGAGGAAGATGCGCGTCAGCAACGCGAAGGATGCCGCCTTGGAGGCGACGGCGAGGTAGGCGGTAACCGGTGTCGGCGCGCCTTCATAAGCGTCGGGCGCCCACATGTGGAATGGGGCCGCGGAGATCTTGAAGAGCAGTCCCACTGCGCACGCCACGATCGCCATGAACACGATCGGGTTGCCCGGTCCAAGGGCAGTGACGGCTGCTGAGATCTCATTCAGCTTCGTCGAGCCGGACAGGCCGTAGAGCAGGGAGAAGCCGTAGAGCAGGAAGCCTGTGGAGAAGGATCCCAGCAGCAGGTACTTCATCGCCGCTTCGTTGGACCGCTTGTCGGAGCGCAGGAACCCGACGAGGATGTAGAAGCAGAGGGCCATCAGCTCCAGGCCGACGATGATGGTGATCAGGTCCGTACCCGCGGCGAGGAAGAACATGCCGCAGTTGGCGAGGAGCATCAGGCCGTAGTATTCGCCCAGCTTTTGTTTGTCGTCTTCAAGGAATCGCCAACTGATCATGGCCACGATGGCCGAGGCGGCCAGGAACATCCAGTTGAAGAACAGAGCGAAGCGGTCAATTACGAGCGAGCCGTGGAAGGCACTGAGCTCGCGCAGATTGTTGGCAACCAGGAACGTCTGCTGACGGAAGAGTGCCAGGCCGGTGAGCAGGAGCCCGGCAAAGGTAAGGGCCACCAGCCAGCGCTGTTGCACGCGGCCGGGCAGGAGGAACTCGAACAGCAGCACCGCGCATCCGAACAGCGCCAACATCAGCGCCGGAAGGAGCACGAAGTGGTCTGTGGCGGTGTAGAACTCGTTCATTTCGCGACTACCTCATGGGCAGCTGCCTGGTCGGCCTGAACCGGAAGTGCGTGGACCGGAGCGGCGGCTTCGTGGACGGCCTTCCGATGTGCGCCGGGGTTGACGCGCTGCACCAGGGTCGCCACGGGCTTGTCGAGGATCTCAAAGAACGGCTTCGGGTACAGGCCGATCCAGAACGCGCAGAAGATCAGCGGTGCAAACACCACCATCTCGCGCACGCTCAGATCCTTGAGAATCTTGTTCTTCTCATTGGTGATCTCGCCGAGCATGGTGCGCTGGAACAGCCACAGAAGATATGCCGCGCCCAGCACGACACCGCTTCCGGCGGCCACTGCCCACCAGATGTTGGCGAGGAACACGCCCTGGATGATGGTGAACTCGCCGATGAAGCCGTTGAGCAGCGGAAGGCCAGCGGAGCTGAACATCGCGATGGCGAAGACGATCGAGTAGATGGGCATCACGGTGGCGAGTCCGCCGTACTCCTTGATCTCACGTGTGTGACGCCGTTCGTAGACCACGCCGACGATGAGGAAGAGCATGCCGGTGGAGATACCGTGGTTGATCTGCTGCAGCACACTGCCTGCGATCCCGGCGTCATTCAGCGCGAAGATGCCGAGCGTGCAGAAGCCGAGGTGGCTCACCGAAGAGTAGGCGACCAGCTTCTTCCAGTCCTGCTGCATCAGGCTGACCAGTGCTCCGTAGATGATGCCGATGATGGACAGCACCGCGAGGATCATCACGATGGTGCGGTCGGCCGAGGCGTTCGGCAGCAGCGGCAGCGAGAAGCGGAGGAACCCGTACGTCCCCATCTTCAGCAGCACGCCGGCCAGGATCACCGAGCCCGCCGTGGGTGCCTCGACGTGCGCGTCAGGCAGCCAGGTATGGAACGGGAACATCGGGACCTTGACGGCGAAGCCTACAAAAAACAGCCAGAACACAAGGTGCTCGATCCCTGGCGCCATCTGCAGTTTCATCAGTTGATTGATGTCGAACGTGTAGTAGCCGAACTGCGTGTAGTGCTGGAAGTACAGGATGATGCCGCCCAGCAGCATCATCATCGATCCGACCAGAGTGTAAAGGAAGAACTTGATGCCCGCGTAGAGTTTTCGTGGGCCTCCCCAGATGCTGATGATGAAGTACATCGGCACCAGGACCGCTTCCCAGAACACGAAGAACAGGAAGAAGTCGAGCGACATAAATACGCCCAGCATGCCGACCTGCAACACCAGCAGCATGACGTAGTATTCCGTCAGCCGTTGCTCGACTGCATTCCACGAACACAGTACAGCGACTGCGCCGATCATCGTCGTGAGCAGGACCAGCAGCAGTGAGATGCCGTCGATGCCGAGGTAGTACTGCACGCCGAGGCTTGGGATCCATGAGGCCTTCTCGACGAACTGATACCCGTCGGCGCCCTTGTCGAATTGCAGGACCAGTGGTATTGAAACCAGGAATCCGGCCAGTGCGACGATGTTGGCCCAGAGCTTGATTAGGCGCTGCTGTGCCGACGGAATCGCAATAAGAATCAGGGCGCCCACAAGGGGCGTGAAGAGTGTAAGGCTGAGAAGATGATCGCTCATGACCGTGTCACGTAGATTCCGAACATTACGAGTACGCCCACCACTACGAAGAGCGCGTACGTTTGCACCTGACCCGTTTGCACAAACCGGGTCGGGTAGGAGGAGAACTGGACGAGGGCTGACGACAGGCGCACTGCGCCGTCGATGATCCACTTGTCCCACCACATCAGCATTTTCGATTCGGACCTGGTCAGCGAGGCCGCGCCGTTCACAGCGCCGTCGACCACCGTACGGTCGAAGGTACTGAGCAGGCTGCCGCCCTTTTTGCAGAGTCCGTTCACGAAGAGAAAGTCGTAGATTTCATCGACGTACCACTTGTTCAGCAGCACCTTCGCGATGGCGCCCTTCACTTCGAAGCGCGTCGCGAGGAAGATGCCCAGCAGTCCGGCGGAGATCGCCACGGCCAACAGCGCGTAGCCCGTGGTTGCATCGAGAGCATGTGGTTCATGCACAGGGAACACTGGCGCCAGGAAATGTTCGAACGCATGGTGGCCCCAGCCAACCAGCGCACTTCCCGCGGCCAGCAGCATCAGCGGGACCGTCATGGTCCACGGCGATTCGTGCGGATGCACATGGTGATGGTCGAAGCGCTCCTCGCCGTAGAAGGTCATGCGCATCAGCCGCCACATGTAGAAGGCGGTCATCAGCGCGGTGATGAGACCGACCGCGTAGACGGCTTTGGATGTCAGGAACGCGTTGGTCAGGATCTCTTCTTTCGAGAAGAACCCGGCGAATCCCGGGATACCGGCGATGGCCAGCGTGCCGATCAGCATGGTGGCATGCGTGTACGGCATGTACTTGCGCAGGCCGCCCATCTTTCGCATGTCCTGTTCGTGGTGCATACCGTGGATCACGCTGCCCGATCCGAGGAAGAGCAACGCCTTGAAGAACGCGTGCGTGAACAGGTGGAAGACGGCGACCCAGTACGCGCCTACACCGAGCGCCATGAACATGAATCCAAGCTGGCTGACTGTCGAGTAGGCCAGCACTCGCTTGATGTCGTTCTGCACCAGGCCGATGGATGCGGCGAAGATGGCCGTGAATGCGCCTACTCCGGCGATGATCGACAGCGTGATCGGAGTGAGATGGAACAGCGCGCTGGACCGGGCGATCATGTACACGCCGGCGGTCACCATGGTGGCTGCGTGGATCAGGGCCGAGACCGGAGTGGGGCCTTCCATCGCATCGGGGAGCCACACATACAGCGGGAACTGCGCCGACTTGCCGGTCGCGCCGATGAACATGCACAGCGCCGCTATGCTGAGAATTCCGAAGCTGGTCTCCACCTGGTAGTGATGCAGGGCTGCCGGGATCTCCGTGAACCGGACGCTGCCCGAGAGTTTCCACAGCAGCAGCATTCCGATGATGAAGCCCCAGTCGCCGACACGGTTGACGATGAACGCCTTCTTGCCCGCGTCGCCGGCTGACTTTTTGTGGAAGTAGAAGCCGATGAGCAGGTAGGAGCACAGGCCGACACCCTCCCAGCCGACGAACAGCAACACATAGTTGTTGCCGAGCACCAGCGTGAGCATGAAGAACACGAACAGGTTGAGGTAACCGAAGAAGCGGTAGTAGCCTCCTTCGTGCGCCATGTAGCCGGTGGAGTAGAGATGAATCAGCGTCCCGATGCCGGTGATCACCAGGATCATTACCGAACTGAGCGGGTCCAGCAGATAGCCGATGTCGGCCTTCAACATGGGAAGCCAGGTGTAGAGGATGACTTCATGCGGCTGCCCGTGCGCCTCGATTACTGCGCCCAGAGACAACAGGAAGCTGAGGAACACGCTGCCGACGCAGATCACGTTCACGGCGGCTTTCGGCAGTCGCTTGCCGATCAGCAGCATCAGAATCGCGCCGCACAGCGGGAAGATGGGAATCAGCCAGATCAGGTCTACCATTTGAGGAGGTCCACCTCGTCTGCAAGCACTGTGCCTTTGTTGCGGAACATCGCAATCAGGATGCCGAGTCCGACAGCGGCTTCGGCCACTGCGAGCGCGATAACGAAGATCGCGAACACCTGACCCTGCACCCCGCCGTACATGCGTGAGAACGTGACCAGGTTGATGTTGACGGCATTGAGGATCAGCTCAATCGACATGAGAATGATGACAATGTTGCGGCGGGTTAGCACGCCCATGGTCCCGATGAGGAACAGAGCCCCTGCCAGCACGACGTAGTGCATCGTTGTGATTGACTGCATATTTCGCTACTCCTGGGGGCTTTCCTTGCGAGCCATGAAGACCGAGCCGACCACTGCCACCAGCAGCAGCACGGACGCCACTTCAAAGGGCAACAGGTATTCGCTGAACAGGCTGTCGGCGATGCGTTCTGTGTTGCCGGATCCTTTGACCGCTGCGGCGACCGATGCCAGCGGCTTGTGCCATGCGGCCATGGAAGAGGAGCGGCTGACGAACCACCAGACCTCCGCGCCTATGCCCACCAGACACGCCAGACACACGGCCCACGCCCCGTTGAACTGCGCCTGTTTGGCGGCTTCGTCCAGGTTGACCAGCATGATGACGAACAGGAACAGCACCATGATGCCGCCGATGTAGAGCACGATCTGCACGGCGAACAGGAACTCGGCCTGCTGCAGCAGGTAGAGACCTGCCACGCCGAGCAGGGAAACAATCAGCGCGATGGCGCTGTGTACCGCGTTGCGGCGCGTGATGGTGAGGATGCCTCCACCCAGCGTGAGCAGCGCGAAAATGTAGAAGAACATGGTGTCGAGCACGGGTTTGATTGCTCCCTAAAGATTAGGCCTTGAACTGGGGCGGATGGTGTCCGTCCTCCAGCTTCTTGCGGTCCCATACCTGGCCATCGCGCGAGTAAGAGGCCATTTCGAATGCTTTAGACAACTCGATCGCGTCGCTCTGGCAGGCTTCTTCGCAGATGCCACAGAACATACAGCGTGAGGTGTCGAACGTAAATTCCGTGAGGACTTTCTTCTTCGTGGCCTCGTCTCGCTCACTTTTAACGACAATTAGTTTTTCCGGACAGCTCAGAGCACAGAGGCCGCACGCGTTGCACAGCGTTTCTCCAGTCTCCGGATTCATGTTCAGCACCGGAGCCCCGCGGAATTGCGGTGCGATTGTGGGCCGCTGTGCCGGGTACTGCTCAGTCACGATGTTCTTCGGATTCTGGTTGCGGAATGTGACCGCGAGTCCCTGAAAAAGGTCCACCAGGAAAACAGTTCGGATGAGTTTGTTCCAGTTCATCTGTCCACCTCGCCAAGAACGATGTCGAGAGTTCCAATAATTGCTACCAGATCCGCCACCAGAGCGCCCTTCGACATTTTGTCCAGCGCCTGGAGGTTGATGAATGAAGGCGGCCGCACACGCACCCGGTACGGGTTGGTGGTGCCGTCGCTGACGATGTAGAAACCAAGTTCGCCTTTCGGCGCTTCAATACCCACGTATGCCTCGCCGATGGGCGGTTTCAGCACGCGAGCCACTTTGCCCATAACCGGACCATCCGGCAGATTCGCCACCGCCTGGCGGCAGATTTTCACTGACTCGCGCATCTCTTCCATGCGAACGATGTAGCGGTCGAAGGTATCGCCGTTCTCGCAGGTCGGGATGTTGAAGTCGTACTGCTCATAGCCGCTGTAGGGCAATGCTTTGCGCAAATCCCACGCCAGTCCGGCCGCGCGGATCATGGGGCCGGTGACGCCGTAGGCCTTGCAGTCGGCCACGTTGAGCACGCCGACGCCGGTCAGACGGTCCACCCAGATCCGATTCCCGGTGAGCAACTGCGCGTATTCGTCGACCTTGGGGATGAAGTAATCGCAGAAATCGAGCACGTCCTTCTGAAAGCCGTCGTAGATATCGCGGGGGAGGCCGCCGATACGGAACGCATGTGTGGTCAGCCGCGCGCCGAAGTATCGTTCGTAAATATCGAGAACGAATTCCCGTTCGCGCATCGTCAGAAACAGCGGCGTGATGGCGCCGATGTCGAGCGCGTGCGTGCCAAGCCACAGGAGGTGGCTCGCAATTCGGTTCAACTCCGTGAGGATGACGCGGACGGCCTGGGCGCGTGCCGGAACCTCAGCGCCGATGAGTTTCTCCACGGTCAGACAGTACGCCATGGAGTTGGAGACAGCGGCGATGTAGTCGAGGCGGTCGACGTAGGGTGCAAACCCGGGGTAGGTGCGCGCCTCAGCCAGTTTTTCAATGCCGCGATGCAGGTAGCCGATGACGCAGTCGGTGCCATTGACGGTCTCACCATCGAGCTTCAGAATTACGCGCAGCACGCCATGTGTAGACGGGTGCTGCGGACCCATATTCAGGACCAGTTCGGTCTTGTCGAGATACGTTTCAGCGGTTTGTGTCATGCGCTAGTGCCCGCTTTCGATGCCGAGGTTCTCCTGAACCCAGCGCTCGTCCATGTTTGAAAGTGCCGAGTCGCGGCGCATCGGGTGCCCCGTCCAGTCGTCCGGCATGAGGATGCGGCGGAGGTCGGGGTGCCCGGCGAATTCGATGCCGAACATGTCATATACCTCGCGCTCCATCCAGTTGGCGGTGGGATGGACGGGCACGACAGTTTGGGGCTTCTGCCCCTCTTTTATGCGGGTTTTCACCCGAAGACGTACGTTCTGCGAAAAACTGTAGAGGATGTAGACGATCTCAAACTGCTCTTCGCGTTTCGGAAAATGCACCGCAGTGAGGTCGGTAAGCATGTCGAACTCCTCCTCATCGCGAAGGAATTCGAGGAGGTCAGGGACTGCATCTGGTTCCGCAATAAGGAAGTTCTGGCCAAGGTAGGCGGAGAACTCGGAGATGGCCTGGCCATATCTTTCGGTCAGGCGCGAGGTGAGCTCGCTCTCCCACGGCGTGGTTTGCATCGCGGCTGGCGGCTTGGGATTCATAGGTCGGGTCCTGTGCGCCAATGCAAATTGCACGTTCAGGACCAACCGTTTGCGGGGCCGACTGTTGAATTTTTCTACAGGCGTTTCGACGGTCCGCAGAGCTACTGCAGAGCCATGCTGACGACAGCCGCCAGAGCAGGGAGTGTCAGCAGAGCATCCGCCACCCGGACGGGCGATGAGCAGGCGGGAGGTTTCCGGCGAACCCGAGCGGCAGGATCGTACCAGAGCTGGGCGACGTCACCCCGCGCACCTGGGCAAATCGCGCAGACTTCACGCTGGCCGGGTTGCAACCGGGGTGCGCCCGGCCCACGCGGACACCTTCTCTTCCAGCGAGTCAAGCTTGATCGGCTTGGCGAGGTAATCGTCCATACCCGCGTCCAGGCACCGTTCACGCTCACCGTCCATGGCATTCGCCGTAAGAGCGATGATCGGCGTCCGTGCCGCGGCTCCGCTCAGTGCACGGATGCGCCGCGTGGCCTCGAACCCATCCATGACCGGCATCTGGCAGTCCATCAGGATAAGGTCATACGATCCGCGGGAACAGGCCTCGACCGCCTGCTCGCCGTTCTCCACGATGTGCGTCGCGCAACCGAGGCGACTCAGCATGAACTCGGCAACACGCTGGTTGACCTTGTGGTCCTCGGCTACCAGAACGCGAATCGCGGGACCCTCATGCAACTCGGCGGCCACCGGCGAATCCTCCATTGCGGCCCGCTTGTGCCCGTGAACCCGTTCGAGGCAGGCGATGAGGACGGACTCGCGCACCGGCTTCGTCAGGCAGGCGTCCACCGCCGGCCCTAAGCTGCTGCCCATCCCGACGTCGCCCATTGATGTCAGCATCACCACCTTCAGGCTCGAATCGGGGTGCTGGTTGCGAACCGCCTTTGCCAGCATCAGTCCGTCCATCCCAGGCATTTGCATGTCGAGGACAGCGATATCGAAGGAAGTGCCGTTCTTCAGCGCCCTCAGCGCTTCCTCACCGCTTTCCACCGTGACAGGCACCGCTCCCGCTTTTCTGAGTTGATGCATCAGAATCAGGCGATTCGTCGGATGATCGTCCACAACCAGCACCCTTACGCCCGAAAGTGGCACCGGCACGACCGTTGCCGCTTCTGCGTCTCCCAGGGGCAGCCGTACACGCAGCCAAAATGTGCTGCCGTCGCCAGGCGTACTCTCCGCGCCGACGTTGCCGCCCATCATCTGCGCCAGGCGCCGACAAATCGCAAGGCCGAGCCCGGTGCCGCCATACTTGCGCGTGGTGGACGAATCCGCCTGGGTGAAGCTCTCAAACAGAGTCGGAATTTTGTCGGGCGCAATGCCAATGCCGGTGTCCTTGACTGCGAACAGCAGGTCAACGTGTTCTTCCCCGAGTGAATCGACAATGGCGCTGCACATCACCTCGCCCTTGTCGGTGAACTTGACCGCGTTTCCGAGCAGGTTCAGCAGGATCTGCCGAAGCCGGTTTGCATCGCCGCGAACCGTTCCCGGCAGTAGAGGATCCACCAAAAGATGCAGTTCCAGTCCCTTGCTCGCGGCCGCCCCGGCAACGATGTCGACGGCATCTTCCAGCAGAGTCTTCAGGTCGAAACTCGCCGATTCCAGTTCCAGCTTGCCCGCCTCAATCTTCGAGTAGTCGAGGATGTCATTGATCACAGACAGCAGCGCTTCTCCGGAAGATCGAATAATCTGCAGCATCTCCCGCTGGGGCTCGGTCAGCTGGGTGTCCGCGAGCAGCCCCGTCATGCCGATGACTCCATTCATCGGGGTTCGAATCTCATGGCTCATGGTCGCCAGGAACTCGCTCTTGGCTCGCGCCGCGGCTTCGGCCGCATCTCTGGCCGTACGCAGTTGCTCGGCGTACTCTTCCAGTCGCTTCAGTGCCTGCTCTCGTTCCGTGACATCCAGAAGACAGGAACGGATGCCCGCGATCCTGCCATCGGGATCAAGAATGAAGTTCTCATGCACTTCCGCAGTGACGATGCGTCCGTCAGGCAGATCATAATGTCTCAGAAACACCTGAAGAGGCTGGCGGCCCGCCAGTTTGTTCAGGACACTGGCCCGGCTGCGTTCGGACTCCCGAACCAGCGCCCAGGCTGGCTGGCCCAGGATCTGCTCCGGAGATCGGCCCATCAGCATGCATTCGGCTGCGTTCACCCGGCGCATGATGCCTTTCGCGTCGATTTCGTGGAGCGCCACCGGGGCGTCCTCGAACAGTGCCCGGTACCTTGCTTCGGTCTGCCGCTGCTCATGCTCGGCAAGGCGCAGTTCTGTCACATCGCGCGCAATGCACTGAAACCCCGTCAACTTGTCTTCTTCAATGATTGGCTGGACGCTCTGCCGCCACCACCGGTCCTGCCCGTTTTTGGTCACGACGGGCATTTCGAACTCGACTTCCGGTGCCACGCGCAGATTGCGGCGCAGCATGGTGTGGCGGCGTACGCGGTTGCGGTGGTCTTGCCGCACCAGGTTCATTCCGTCGCTCCCCAGTAACTCGGGTTCGGAGTAGCCCGTCACCATCTGGGCGCTCTGATTGCAGAACGTGAGCCTGCCCTCGACATCCGTCCGGTAGATGATTTCCGACGCCGACTGCACCACGTTGCGGAACAGTTCCTGCTGTTTCCGCAGCGCCTCCTCGGTTCTGGCCCGGTCCGTAGTGTCGATCGCCGTCCAGCCATACATCTGCGAACCGTCAGCCGAAGTGAACGGGAAGCGGAGCGTCAGCCACTGGCGCGCTGCGTTGTCGCGGTCCGGGATCTCCACCACCGCCGCGTCGCTCGTTTCGCCCTCGTGGGAACCCGTCTTGCGTTCGAACAGGCTGCTCAGCCGGAAGGACCACGTGTTCACGTGTTCCGAACCGAGCGTGTTTAAAAAGGTTTGATTGCAGTACACCAACCGCCCTGACAAATCGGTCATGAAGGCCATTGCAGGGGTATTGCCCATGAAGGCATGGAAGCGCCGTTCGGATTCCTCAGCCGCCCGCTGCGCCCGTCTCGTACGCCGGAGGTGCCAGTAGTTCACCGCCAGCAGAATCAGGAGCGCGCCGCCCAACCCGTAGAACATCCGCCACAGGAATCGATTCTCCAGCACCTGCCGGACACGATTGTGCTGAAACGGGGCGAACAGGCGCCAGCGCTCGGCGGTACGCAGCACATCGCCTTCCAGCTCCAGTTGCCCTATCTGCCTGTAGATACGGTCCGCGGCAAACGCCACTTCACGCCGGGACGCGCTGGCAAACTGGAAATCGGCCTGGCTCAGCGGCGTTACGGTAATTCCCTGGCAGAGCCGTTCCGGATTCTCGAACGCGGTGGTTTGCAGGGACCGCGCATCCACCAGCAGGGCATCCACGCGCTTCGCACACAATCCTGAAAACAGATCCGGAACGTCACCCAGAATCTCTATCTCGGCACCTGGCAACAACGTCGGCGCCAGAGCCCGGATGAGAGTCAGGTTACGGATCCCCACTTTTCGGCCCGCTGTCTCATTTACCGTTCGCAATGGTTGCCCGCGACGGGATACCAGGGCCATGCTGGTATCCCACCAGGCGGGACTGAGATGGAGTTCCTGGCGTCGACGTTTGGTGACAACGACTATCGGATGCAGGTCGATTTTCGATTCGCGGAATGCTTTTTCGAAGTCACCGTCGGGAATTGCCACCCATTCCAGAGAAATCCCGGCGCGTCGCGCCGCTTCGGTCATCACGTCGACCGCAAAACCATAGGGTTCGCCCGATGGGGAAATAAGCAGGTACGGCTGGTAATTGGTGAACCCGGCGCGCAGGTGGCGAATATCGTATTTCTGCCAGTAGAACCATCCGGCCAGACCAGAAAATATCATCAGTCCTGCGAGGGCGGACCATATTCTACGGCGCTTTGACAAGGTGGCGGCGACTGGCATCCGTCTCCTTAACTTATCGGTCCAAATCGAGGGCGCAATAGCGATATCATCAAGTCTCTTCAATCATATGCGATTCGGATACTTACTCACTGGACTTGCCGTGTCGCTCTGCCTCGCCGCAGCGATGCGAACGGACATCTTTCCCGTTCTTGCCTCAGCAGCTCTGGCGGGCCGTCAGACCGGCGATTATTACCTTGTCGTGACCAACCAGTTGTTGCGCCCCGCGGGCGACACATTCGCCGTCAGGGGCAGGCCGGTGGAACTGGCTACCGATGCGGCAGGCAAGTATCTGGCCGTGCTGAGTCAGTCCTCTGTAATGTTGCGGGATGGTGCCACCGGCGCCCCGCGAGCGGAAATTCGGACCAAAACCACGTCGTATACAGGTCTCGCATTCCGGCCGGGTGCCGACGAGGTGTGGGCCAGTGAGGCCACTCGCAACGGGCCGGACAGCGTGGTAATCCTCTTCCCGGAGGAATCGGCCAAATCCGCCACGCTGGAGCGCATCGAACTCACGGGCCATCCGGTCCCGACAGGAATCGCGTTCAGTGCCGACGGCAAATCGGCATATGTCGCCCTCAGCCGGACCGGGCGTGTCGCGGTCATCGACACTCAGTTCCGCCGCATTGTGCGCGAAATACCGGTCGGCCTCGCGCCGCACGGCGTGCTGATGGATGTGAAGCGCAACCGGCTGTACGTGTCGAACCGTGGTGGCCGCACTCCCGCCGCGGGTCAGTCGAAGGCCGACAGCGCCGGGACAATGCTCGCTGTCGACCCGAACACCGGCTCGACACTGAACGGCACAGTCAGCGTCATTGACCTGCGCACGTTCGCGGTGGTGCGGGACGTGGAAGTCGGCCGTGCGCCATCGGGGCTGAGCCTCAGCCCGGACGGATCGCTCCTGGTGGTGGCTAACGGCCACTCCGATTCGCTTACTCTAATCGACACGCAGAGCCTGGCAGCCCGGGACGTCGCCGTCCCCACTCGCCCGGCGGGCATGTTCGGAGCCCAGCCGGTTGCCTCGGCTTTCTCTCCGGAGGGTGACCGGTTGTACGTCCTGGCCGCAGGAGACAACTCCGTGTCTGTGCTCAAAAAGGGATCGGGAACTACGTGGACGCCCGCGGGCGCCATGCCGACCGGCTGGTTTCCGGTGGCACTGCTGGTGGACAGCAAGGGCGACCTCCGCGTCGCCAGCGTCAAAGGCACGGGAGGCAACCAGCGCGCCGAGGGCAACTTCAATACGCGCCAGTGGGAAGGCCAGCTTGCCCGGATCACCAAACCGACCGACGCGCAACTTGCCGCCGGAGCGGAGATTGTGGAGGCTGCCAATGCGCCCCGCTTCACTCCCGCGGGCGGCGTCGAGAACCTCGCGTCCCTCGGCATTCGACACGCATTTCTGATCATTAAGGAAAACCGAACCTATGACCAGGTGTTCGGCGATATGCCTCGCGGCAACAACGACCCGAAACTGGCCATCTACGGACGCGACGTCACACCCAATCACCACGCGCTGGCTGAGCAGTTTGTGCAACTCGACAATTTTTACGACTCCGGCTCCATTAGTTTCGACGGGCACCAGTGGCTGATGCAAGGATTTGTCAGCGACTACGTGGAGCGCGCCATGGTGAGCGCTCCACGGGGCTACGCGTGGAATCTGGCCGATGCGCTGACGGTATCGCCGCAGGGCTTCTTCTGGCAGAACGCGCCTCGCCCGCTCGACGTGAAGTTGTTCGGCGCCACTTCACTGCCGCTGCGCTGGGATCCCGCCACGCAGCGTCCGGTCGACATCGACGAGAACGAACTGCTTCCCTGGAAGACGTACTGGGATATGTACAAAAAGAAAACGTACCGCGATGCGGTCGGCGCCCGTGCCGGTGTTCCTGCGCTCGATCCCCTGATGGTGAAGCGCTATCCCGCGAGTTCGATGAGAATTCCGGACCAGATTCGCGCCGATATCTTTCTCGATGAACTCGCAAAATGGGAGAAATCGGGCAAGGCTCCCGATTTGAGCGTATTTACGATGACCAGCGACCACACCGTCGGTACCACGCCCGATAATCCGACTCCCGCCGCGATGGTGGCTGACAACGATCTCGCGCTCGGGCGTATGGTTGCCGGTATTGCAAAGAGTCGCTTCTGGCAGCAGTCCGTCATCTTCGTGGTGGAGGACGACGCGCAGGACGGTATCGATCACGTGGACGGTCATCGGACGGTGGCTCTGGTGATTGGTCCGCACGTCCGGCGCAAGGCGCTCGATTCGAATTTCTACACCCAGGGGAGCATGATTCGCTCCATCCAGGAGATTTTCCGGGTTCAGCCTCGCACCCGGTATCTGGCGAATTCCCGGTCGATGACCAGTGTGTTTCAGGCGAAGCCCGAAGCCGCCAGGATTGAAGTGCTGACTCCGAAGATTCCGCTGGATACGATGAACCCGCCGCTGAAAGCGCTGAGCGGCAAACGGCTGCTGGCTGCACGGCGTTCGGCGGCGATGAACTGGGACGAAATCGACGACGTGCCCTCGGGCGAACTGAACAAGATTCTCTGGTGGGATGCCAAAGGCTACGACGCTCCGCTGCCGCCCATCGCGCGCCGGCGCTGAGTAGCTCGAACATTGATTTTCTGTGAGGCAAGGCTTACTCTTAGTTGGCGCTAAGGCATTCGCCTTAAGATGCGCGCTAGCTCGGAGAAAACAGTGCGATCTATCCTACTCTTTTCAATGTTTTACTGCCGTGGCTTTCGTGATGCCTGTATCGGCAGATACTGTTAACGTTTACACAATAGGGTCTAACCCAGCCGGTCTCGCGCAGAATGCGGGGGGATCAACATCGGAGGAATCCCAACGATCTCCTGGAACCATATGGGTGTTGGCGGTGCTGCTACTTTGACGATCATCGCCGAAGGTATCGATACCGGTGAAGACGACGAGGTTTTCTTCAACGGAGTTTCCGTTGGCTTTCTCACACAACAGGGATTTTCCGTCCCCAACTTCAATCTTAATCCGGGGGCTGGCGCGCTGCCAGGGATCACGGCGCTGACCGAATTTGTTTTCAATGTTATGGCATTGCCGGGCATCAACATGGTCGCCGTGAATCTTGACCCGTCAAGCTATGTCAACGAGATCGAGACCTCGACACTCAATGGTATTCCGGAGCCTGGAACCTTCGCCATGCTGGGAGGCGGCGGCATTCTGATCGGGCTGGGTGCGCTGCGGCGCCGTCTGGCCGCAAAGAAATAGCCGATAAAAGCCGTGTCACAGTCGGGCGCGTTAACAAAGAATGTGCCCGACTTTTTCTTACTGGTCGAGGAAAGTAGCGCAGGTCACCCCGTACTCCTTAACGGGCTGCTGTCGAGGAGCCGAATCTGGACGGGGGTGACACGCGCCGCGTTCGGTCGGCCCGGCAAGGGCACTGTCCGCGCAAACCGCACGGCGTGCAGTGTAGCATCGACTTATGGCGATGATCTCTCCACTCGAAGTCGGCCTCATGTTTTGGGGCGAGCACCAACCCGAGCGCACTCTCCCTGCCATCAAGTTGATCGGCATGCGATGCGGCCACCTGGGCTTTGCCGGCCACGTCGAACTGAACTTTGACATTGCGTCGAAATGGCGCGCTGTGGCGGATGCGGAGGACTTCGGAATCACCGCCGTTTTCGCTGCGTTCCAGGGCGAGAGCTACGCCGATATCCCGACAGTGCAGCAGACGGTGGGCTTCATCCCGCCCGCTACGCGCGAGTTGCGTGAGAAGCGTTCGCTGGAGGTGATCGACGCGGCGTCCGCCATGGGCGTGCCCATCTTCGCCTGCCACATCGGCTTCGTTCCCGATGACCACACGCATCCCGATTTCGTGGCCGTCCGCGACATGGTCCGCCGCATCTGCGACCACGCCCTGCAGTACAACATCGCGTTCGCGCTCGAGACCGGGCAGGAGACCGCGGAGAGCCTCCTCCATTTTATAGAAGCGGTGGAACGCCGCAATCTGAAGGTCAATTTCGATCCGGCCAACATGATCATGTACGGGACCGCCGAGCCGATTCCGGCGCTCGAGAAACTCGCCACGCAACTGGTGAGTGTGCACTGCAAGGACGGGGTCTGGCCGGACAAAACGAAGCCAGGTACGCTGGGGCATGAGATGCCGCTGGGTGAGGGCGAGGTTGGGATGGACCGGTTCGTCGCCACACTGAAGAAGATCGGCTACACCGGCCCGCTGACCATCGAGCGCGAAGTGTCGCTGGACCAGGACATGGACGATCGCCACAAGGAAGGCATCTCCCATCTCGACGATATTCGAAGCGCGATCCGGCTGCTGAATTCGCTTCGCGAGACGGCATAGTTATCGCCGGCCGCGGGTCCAGGATAGGCTAATCCTCAAATGGCCACATCGAGATTCTCGCGCCGCTCCTTCATGAAGCACACGGCTGCCGCGGTATCGGCGCCACTGGTCGCACAAACGGGTCGGCGTCCGCCGAATTTCGTGGTGATTTTCGCCGACGATCTGGGGTACGGCGACCTCGCCTGTTACGGCAGCACGGTGAATGAAACGCCGCACCTCGACCGTATGGCGAAGGAGGGCGCGCGGTTCACCAACTTCTACGTGCCGATGCCATACTGTGCGCCGTCGCGGACCACCCTGCTGACCGGCCGCTATCCGTTCCGCAGCGGTATGACGACCAATCCCGCGCCCGATTCCGGGATCAACGATGTGGGTCTTCCGGCGGATGAGATCACCATTGCCGAGGCGCTAAAGCCCGTCGGCTACACCAGCATCTGCATCGGAAAGTGGCACCTCGGACACCTGCCGAAATTCCTGCCGCGTACGCAGGGCTTCGACGAATACTACGGCATCCTCTATTCGAATGACATGCGTCCGGTGCAAATCGTACACAACGAATCGGTGGCGCAGTACCCGGTGGTGCAGGCGAACCTCACACGCGACTACACGAAGAAGGCTGTCGAGTTCATAGAAAAAAACAAAACGAAGCCATTTTTCCTGTACCTGCCGCATGCCATGCCCCACAAACCGGTGGCGGCGTCGGAGGAGTTCTACTCAGCCGGACGCAAGCCGCTTTATGCGGACGTGATCAAAGAACTGGACTGGTCAGTGGGCCAGATTCTGAAGGCGTTGCAGGATCGCGGACTCGACGACAACACGCTGGTCATCTTCAGTTCCGACAATGGCCCCTGGTATGGAGGCAGCACCGCCGGCCTTCGTGGGATGAAGTCGAGCGGGTGGGACGGCGGCACGAATGTTCCTCTAATCGCGCGCTGGCCGGGACGCATTCCCGCCGCTGTCGAGCAGAAGGAAGTGGTCTCATCCATCGACATCTTCCCAACCATCTGCAAGCTCGCCGGAGCCAGAATTCCGACCGACCGCACCATCGACGGGCTCGACATCTTCCCGCTCATGCAGTCGGCTTCGGTGAAGTCGCCGCATGAAGCGATCTTCGCGATGCAGGGTCCACTGCTGCACTGGGTTCGTTCGGGAAAATGGAAGCTGCATGTCCGCAAAGCAGTCGGGTCACAAGGACCGATGGAAGCCGCTCAGGTGGCGAACTGGGTGGACCCGCGCGGACCCGACGGCGTGACGCTGATCGCTCCGTTCGAACAGGCGAAGCCCAGCCAGTATCCAGGTGTCCACAGCGGCGATCCCGCGAAGGAAATGATGCTGTTCGACCTGGAGCAGGATCGTGCCGAGCAGAAAGACGTCGCGGCCCAGCATCCCGACGTGGTTGCGCGGCTCAAATCGATGTTCGACAAAATGGACGCGGAAGTTGCGAAAGTCCCGCAGCAGCGCGGTGACGGCAGTGCGGGTATCATGCGCCTGACTGGCGGTGCGCTGCAGTACGACAACGCACCCGCCGCGGCTCCCGCCATACGCACCGCAAAACCGAAGACGCGGGCCCGGTAACCGGCCATGCAGAGGGTAATCCATTGAACCGCAGAACCGCACTACTTAGCTCACTGGGTGCCGCGCTGGCGCCCGCGCAGACACCAGCGCCCGGCAGGCTTCGCCGAATCACAGGATCGAAGCCCCGCAACATCGTCTTTATCCTCACAGACGATCACCGGTACGACGCGATGGGCTTCCTGAAAGGCCAGAGCTTTCTGGAAACGCCCGTCCTGGATTCCATGGCGCGCGACGGTGCCCACATTAAGAACGCGTTCGTCACCACGGCACTGTGTTCGCCGAGCCGCGCGTCCATCCTGACCGGCCTCTACGCTCACAAGCATCGCGTCGTCGACAACAACACGGCGGTCCCCGCTGGAACGCAGTACTTCCCCCAGCATCTGCAGAAGGCCGGCTACGCGACCGGCTTCTTCGGCAAGTGGCACATGGGTAACTCCGGCGATGAACCGCAGGCCGGCTTCGACAAATGGGTCAGCTTCCGGGGGCAGGGCGTCTACCTGCCGCAGAACAATCTGCAGTTGAACGTCGACGGAAAGCACGTTCCGCAGAAGGGCTACATTACTGACGAACTCACGGATTACGCGCTGAACTGGATGGAGTCTGTGCCAAAGGGCAAACCACTCTTCCTGTACCTGTCGCACAAAGCGGTTCATTCCGAGTTCATTCCCGCGGACCGTCACAAAGGTCGATTCAAAGACGCGAAATTCGTGCCGCCTCCCACCATGGCGACCGAAGGCGACATGGCGCGCAACCGTCCTTTGTGGGTTCAGAACCAGCGCAACTCCTGGCATGGCGTCGAGTTCCCTTATCACTCCGATCTCGACATAGCCGAGTACTACAAGCGCTATGCCGAAACCCTGCTCGCTGTGGACGAAAGCGCGGGCCGTGTGCTGGAGGCGCTTCGCAAACGCGGCGAACTCGATTCCACGCTGGTGGTCTACATGGGCGATAACGGGTTTGCTTTCGGTGAGCACGGCCTGATCGACAAGCGCACTGCGTATGAAGAGTCGATGCGGGTGCCCATGCTGGTACGTTGCCCGGAGCTGTTTAAGGGCGGGCAGACGGTGAAGGAAGTCGTCGCCAACATCGACATCGCGCCTACCTTCCTCACGGCCGCTGGACTCGAACCGCCCGCCGCCTATCAGGGTCTGAACTTCCTGCCCGTCCTGCAGGGCAAACAACCCAAATGGCGCGACTCCCTGCTTTACGAGTATTACTGGGAACGCAACTTTCCCCAGACGCCGACCATTCATGCGCTGCGCGGCGACCGGTATAAGTACATCCGCAGCCACGGAATCTGGGACTTGAATGAGCTTTACGACTTGCAGGAAGACCCGCTGGAATCCAACAATCTGATCAACAGCCCTAAGCACGCCGCGACCGTGAAGGAGATGAACGAGAAGCTGTTCCAGATTCTGGAGAATACAGATGGCATGTCGATGCCGCTGTGGCCGGATAAGGGTGGCGTGTCGGGCCAGCGCAGTCCCACACGTTCCAAAAGTGCGGACTTCCCGCCGTCGTTTACGGAAAAGCCGAGAAGAACTCCACAGTAATTCCCTGGTGAGTTATACTCTGACTCTCACCATGGGTATGATGCGGGAATTCAAGGACTTCGCAATGCGGGGCAACGTGCTCGACCTCGCTATCGCGGTGATTATCGGGGGAGCCTTTGGCGCAATCGTCAATTCGGCTGTGAATGACGTGATCATGCCTCCAATCGGCATGGCAGCTGGCAACGTAGATTTCAAAGACTTGTTTGTGAGTCTGAACGGGCAGGCCTACGCCTCTCTGGCGGTTGCAAAAGCGGCTGGAGCGCCTGTAATCGCCTACGGCGCTTTTCTGAACACGGTGATCAATTTCCTGATCGTGGCGTTCATCGTGTTCCTCATCGTGAAACAGGTGAACAGGTTGAACAAGCCGGTGGACGCGCCTGCGGCCGCTCCTTCCACCAAAGACTGCCCCTTCTGCGCCAACTCGGTTCCGCTGAAGGCTGTTCGTTGCGGCTTCTGCACGTCCGAGTTGACCCGCGCCTAATCGATCACCGTTAATTTTCGAGCGAATCTCACCCTCCGTGTCAAACAACCTGGAGGGTGAATTCGCATGCGATTACTTTTGGTTCCCGCTCTGCTGGCCACGGTGCTGGCGGTTCCGTCCTTTGCCGATCACAAGAGCGCGAAGGGCTATGACCGGTTCGTCAGGGAAATACGTCACGAGTTGGTGATGTTGCCTTATTACGGAGTCTTCGACAATCTGACCTATAAAGTGGACGGATACAAGGTGACGTTGATGGGTCAGGTCACGCGTCCCACGTTGAAGACGGATGCCGAGCGCGTGGTCAAAGACATTGAAGGTGTCGAGCAGGTAGTCAACAACATTGAAGTGCTGCCCCTGTCACCCAACGATGACCAGATCCGTCTGGCCACGTATCGCTCCATTTACGGCCACACGGCTCTCAATCGATATGCCCTGAACGCGGTGCCTCCCATCCACATCATCGTGCGAAATGGCCAGGTCTCGCTGGAAGGCGTGGTGGCAAACGAAGGCGACAAAAACATCGCGAACATTCAGGCCAACAGCGTGTCTGGCGTGTTTGGCGTGAAGAACAACCTCGCCATCGAAGGCCGGGAGAGCGACACGCGCTCCCGCAGCAAATAGAGCAGCGCGAAGGGAGGGCCCGTCACTACAATGGATGTATGTGGTGGCGGGCTTTTCTGTTCCTGACTGCGATGGCATTGGCCGGATCTGCCCAGGACGCACCGTACGCGGTCGAGAAGGTGCTGGGCAACTTCCAGTTCGCTGGAGGTGTAGCCTGGATGCGCGACCACCTCCTGATCTCCGATACTCCCGCCGGCAAAATCAAAAAAATCGATTCCGACGGACCTTCCGTATTTAAAGAAGAGTTTTACGCAAGCGGGATGACGTCCGATTCCGAAGGCCGCCTGTATATCTGCGACCCTCGTGAACATCGGCTGCTGCGCCTCGACAGCAAGAAAAACAAGCAGGACGTGCTTGCCGACAAATTCGAAGGCAAGCGCCTCAACGGGCCAACCGCGGTTGCCGTTTCCAAAAACAACCACATCTGGTTCACCGACGCAGCCTTTGCTTCTGCCGACCGGGAAAAGGCACTGGCCCATTACGGCGTCTATCATATTTCGCCAAAAGGCGAGTTGACGCTGCTTTCGAAGATGCCGGGCCGCCCCAATGGAATCGCGTTGTCGACAGACCAGAAGACGCTGTACGTCGTGGATTCCGACTCCCGTTCGGTGCTGGCCTGGGATGTGGACCGATCCGGAGTCGCTGCTAATCCCCGTGTCCTGTTTCGCGTCAAGCAAGGTGTGCCCAACGGGATTGCCGCAGGAGCCGACGGCAAGGTGTACGTAGCCGCGCGAATCATCGAGGTCTACGACCGCACGGGTAAGTTCGACAGTCAGATTGAGCTGTCCGAAAAGCCTGGCGACTTGACGTTCGGCGATGTGGACCTCTCCAACCTCTATGTGGCCGCGCGCACGTCTGTCTATCGCGTGCGCTTTCACAACAACAAAGGGGGCAAGTCCAATTAGCCCATCCCGGTCTTCGAGACGTTACCCCGAGCGGCCCGTACTCGGCGTTGGCGCGCTAATTTTCGATTCGCAGAATCGAGTCATGCTGGTGAAGCGGGGCGGGGTACCGCTGAAGGGCTGGTGGTCACTGCCCGGTGGGGTGCTTGAAGTCGGCGAGACTCTTGCCGACGGTGTGAAGCGCGAAGTCCTGGAAGAGACCGGACTCGTGGTCGACCCGGTGCACATGCTCACCATCTTTGAGCGCATCATGCCCGATGACGAGGGTCGGCCGGAGTACCACTACGTGCTCGTCGATTACATCTGCCGCGTGGTGTCTGGTGAGGAATGCGCGGCGGACGACTGCGCAGCAATTCGATGGGCCACGCGCGAGGAAGTGGCCGCGGTGGAACCGTTGACGAAAGGAACTCTCGGCGTGATTGAGAAGGCGTTTGACTGGCTGGACGCTGCATGATTCGAACTAGTGGAGAACTCCTCGAGTGGGGAGAATTGAAAGAGCTGCTCGGGCGATTTATCGCCGGGCCGCTGGGCCGTGCGGAACTGGAGAAGCTGCAGCCGAGCTCAGACCGCGAGTGGCTGCGAGCCGCCCTGGCGGAAGTGTCGGAAGCGGTGGAGTTCTCGCGCGAATCCGGCAGACCGCCGCTTACAGGGTCGACGGACTGCTCGCAGTCGGTCCAGAAACTGCGAATCGAAGGCGCGGGACTCGATGGCGAGGAGATCGCGCAACTGGCCACGTTTCTCGAACGCGCCAGCGAGACCCGGCAGTTGATCTCGGCCGAGAGCGAACGATATCCGCTGCTCGCCCGGCGCGCGTCGCGCATGGGCGACTTCCGCACGCTGCTCCGCGATATCACGGGCAAGATCCTGCCCAACGGACAGGTCGCCGATGACGCCAGCGTCGCGCTGGCACGCATTCGCCGCGATATAGAGAAACAGGGCCGCAGCATCCAGCAGTCGCTGGACCGCTTCCTGCGGCTGCATCGCGAAGAAGGTGTGCTGCAGGAAGAGTACATCGCGATTCGCAACGACCGCTTTGTGGTTCCCGTGATCGCGGGTCAGCGGCGCAAAGTCGACGGTGTGATCCACGGCGCCAGCGGCAGCGGTCAGACGCTGTTCATTGAGCCGCTGGAGACCATCGACCTCAACAACGAACTCGTCCGGCTGCACGAAGAGGAAACGCGCGAGGTGCACCGCATTCTTCGCGAGATCACGGCGAAGCTGCGCGAGCATTACGCGTCGATCCTCAGCACGCAAACCGAGTTCAGCCACATGGATCTGCTGTTTGCCAAGGCGTCATTCGCAAGCCAGTTCGATTGCACCGTGCCCGTGTTTCCGGAAGACGGAGCGCGCCGCATTGTGCTGCGCGAGGCTCGGCATCCGCTGCTGCTCGACGTGCTGCGGCGTCAGGGGAAGCGCGCCGTCCCGGTGTCGCTTGAGCTGGACGACACGCGGCGCATTCTGTTGATCAGCGGGCCGAATACCGGCGGCAAGACGGTGTCGATGAAGACCGTTGGGCTGCTGGCGCTGATGGCGCATGCGGCGATTCCGGTGCCCGCGTCCGAAGCGGAGTTCCCCATCTTCGATCAGGTGCTGGCCGACATCGGCGACCAGCAGTCGATTGAAGCCAGCCTCAGCAGCTTCTCATCGCACATCGGCACCGTTCGGGAGATGGTGGATGTGGCGACGGACGAATCGCTGGTGCTGCTGGACGAACTCGGGCGTGCCACGGATCCGGAAGAGGGCGGCGCTCTCGGTGTTGCGATTCTGGAGAACTTCCGTCTGCTCCACTGCTTCACACTGGCCTCCACGCACCTGCTCGCGCTGAAGGTGTACGGTGCGAACACGGAGACAGTGCTCAACGGTTCCATGGGCTTCAATGAGGACACGCTGCAGCCGACGTACATACTGCGGCTCGGGGCGCCAGGCAAGTCGGCGGGCATCGATATTGCGACGCGGCTCGGGCTGCCGGCGCGGCTGATCGAACGTGCGCGCGCCGCCATGACCACCACCGAGCGCGACATCGCCAAGTTCCTCAGCGAATTGCACGTGCGCGTGGAATCGGCTACCGCGGCCGATTCGGAACTGCGGCAGCGCCTCGCGCAGGTGAAGAAGCGGCAGGAAGAGCTCGAGTCCGATTATCAGAAGCGTCTCACGCAAAAGCTGACGCAACTGGAACGGCACTACGACGAAGTGGTCGCCAATTTCGAAGCGCGCGCGATGGAGACCATCGAGAGCATCCGCCAGGATCGCGACAACCGCAAGGCGGTCGACGATGCGCGGCGCAAGGTGGGACAGGCTCGGCGGGAAGGTCTGCAGGAACTGCAACTCGCCATCAGCGACGTGGTGCCGAAGGTGGAGCAGCCGCCCAAACTGAAGCTTGCCGAAGGCGTGCGCGTTCGATTGCGCGGTGTTCGTCAGCCTGCAAAGGTGCTCCGCATCATCGACGACCGCAAGATTGAAGTGGAAGCGGGGCTGATGCGCATGCAGGTCGGCATGGACGATGTGCAGGAAGTTCTGCCCGACGCTCCGGACGAAAAGCGGCTGCCGAAGAACGTCACCTTCCAGTCGTCTGGGCCGAAGTGGGATGTGTCGTACCGCGAGATCAACCTCATTGGACAGCGCGCGGTGGAGGCCACGGAACACGTGGATCAGTTCCTCGACCAGGCATCGCTGGCCGAGGTAGATCGCGTGCGCATCGTGCACGGCTTCGGCATGGGTGTGCTGAAACGCGCCGTCACAGAGCTGTTGACGAAGCACCCACACGTATCCAAGTTCTATCCGGCGACACCCGCGGAAGGCGGCGCCGGAGCAACCATCGTCGAGCTGAAAGTCGACTAAAACTAAAGCGCGGCCAGCGCCTGCTTCACTTCTTCGGCATGTCCGGCGGGCTTCACCTTGCGGAAGATCTTCGCGATCTTGCCCGATTTGTCGATGATGAAGGTAGTGCGCTCCACGCCCATATACTTCTTCCCGTACATGCTCTTCTCCGCCCACACGCCGTAGTCTTCGGAGATCTTGTGATCTTCATCGGCAAGCAATGTGAACGGCAGGTTGAACTTCGTCTTGAATTTCGCCAGCGCCCTGGGAGCATCCGGCGACACGCCCACAATCTCGGCGTCGATACCGCGAAAATCCTCAATGGCATCGCGGAACTCGCAGGCTTCCGTCGTGCAGCCGGGCGTGTCGGCTTTGGGGTAGAAATAAAGCACAACGCTCTTCCCCTGTTGATCGGCGAGACGGAACGTTGCTTCCGTATCGGTTTTCGTTTCTACGGGTGGCGCAGCCGCGCCCTCTTGCAGTGTGGACATAAGACTGTAGATGATTGTACGGGACTCCTGTTCCAAAAAAGCCAATGACCCGAAGACACCTCATCCAGACAGCCGCCGCGACAACCGCTATGACTCTCAACGCTGCACAGTCGACCGCCCCGCCCGCCGCCCGCCGAAAGGAACTGTACTCGCTGCTCGGGGATCTGCCCGAGCGCAATCGGAAGATATCGGCGCGTGTGATCTCCACCGAGAACCGAGCCAGTTACAAACTGGAGAAACTGGAGCTCGACCTGAATGGCATTGAGCCCGTGCCTGCGTATTTCGTGAGCCCGCTGGGTGCCACGGGGCGCCGGCCGACCATGCTGTTTCATCACTCGCACGGCGGCGGCTACAAGATCGGCAAGGAGGAATTCCTCGAAGGCAGGACCTATCTTCCGAAGCCCGCGTACGCCGAAGTGGTGACCTCGCTCGGATGGAACGGGCTGTGCTGCGACACCTGGGTTTTCGGCGAGCGCTCTACGCGCACGGAACTCGATGTCTTTAAGGACATGCTCTGGAAGGGGCAGGTGCTGTGGGGCATGATGGTTTACGATTCGCTGCGTGCGATGGACTATCTGGTCTCGCGGCCCGATGTGGATGCAACGCGGATCTCGACGCTGGGGATGTCGATGGGCAGCACCGCTGCGTGGTATCTGGCCGCGCTCGATGAGCGTGTGAAGGTGACGGTCGACATCTGCTGCCTCACTGACTTTCAGGCACTGATCGAGGCCGATAACCTGAAAGGTCACGGCGTTTATTACTATGTGCCGAAACTGCTGAAGCACTTCACTACCGCGCAGATCAACGCGCTGATCGCACCGCGTGCGCACCTCGGTCTGGCGGGCGAACTCGACGCACTGACTCCGCCCAAAGGGCTCGACCGCATCGACGCTGAGCTGAAGAGTGTGTATGCAAAGGCCGGGCATCCGGAGCGCTGGAAGCTGTTCCGCTCGCCCGACACAAAGCACATGGAGACCCCCGCCATGCGGGAAGAAATCCTGCAATTTTTAAAGAAATTTGTTTAATCGACCGCGGTGAGGAACGGCTGCGCGTCTTCCTCACCCGACCCGTCCTGCACATCACGAAGTTTGCGCTCGATGGCGCGCGTTCGAATCAGCCCGCTGTCGACCGTGTTCGCAGCCTCCTGCAGTATGTCCCAGCCGAACTCCGTGCCCTCAGAGCTGCTGCCAAAGAGCCGTCAAGGTCAAAAGTGGATGCTACTTTCGATCACTACGTGTGGGCCGCGCACCGTATAGAGGATGAGCTACTCGCCAACAGGGAAGCTTCTCACGCCTGCTTTCAGATCCTTGTCACGACGGCGTCCGAGTTGAGGGAATGACGCCAGCCGGCTGAAATGCTCGGTGATCGAATCGATGAGGCGAATCGAGACGGGCTTCCTGGTATCCCTGAACACCCAGGCGCCGCTTACCTTGCCGGGTATGCTTTCCACTGCCGGGCATTGGGGCCCGTCAATTTGCGCCATGTAATTGCTGACTCCTCATCCTTCAGGGTAAAGCAACTGGGGCCATGACGTCTTTTCAAGGCAGGCTGGTCTTCAGCGGAGTTCTATGAGGCGCTCGCCGCTCTGGAGGCGATCGACAATGCGGGGCCAAACATTGCGAATCTTAAGCAAGAGCTGTTGACGGGCGAGGTTTCCAAGGCGGACCCATACGAGAGCGCACTCTGTGCGTTGCAGGGCGATTCGGGCAAAGTCGAGGTCCTTCGTGATCAGGACGCAGTTGGTGTTGGCTGCGTACTCCCAAATCAAAGCGTCCGGGGCTTCGCAAAGACCGACATCGACCACGTGAGCCGCGTCAACGCCGAACTCGGAGGCGAGCATCCTCGCCAGTGCAGGTGGGAGTTGGTTATCGACGCCGAACCTTCACGCGGATATGAGAACTGCGTGATCGAGTTGCCGGGCGGCGTACTCGATGGAAGCGAGGATGTCCTCGCGCTCCAGGTAAGGATAGTCTTCGAGAATTTCCTCAAAGCTGGCACCGGAGCTGAGCAGTTCGAGGACGTCGACTACGCGGATGCGCATCCCGCGAATGCACGGCCTTCCGCTGCATTGTGCGTCGTTGATGGTGATCCTCGACAGCAGTGCGGACTTTGTGATGGACTCCATGCAGTTCCAGTTTATCGCGATGGCGACCTGCCGGGTGAGGCTTTCGAGGAAGGTGTGGGAGGTCGAATTTCCATGGTTTAGCCGCGGAGGACCATGCTTATGTCGCGGTGGCCTCGAACCACGTGGTCCATCACGATGTGTGAGCCGTGCACGGTGTAGAGGATAAGGTACTCGCCGACGGGCAAGCTCCTGACACCTGGTTTCAGATCCTTGTCACGACGGCGTCCGAGCTGAGGGAATGACGCCAGCCGGGTGAAGTGCTCCCAGTATCACCTGGCCGAGACGGTGGATCGTCTGGTCAGTGAGGGCGTGCCGGAGAAGGAAGCCATGCGGCCAGGCGCGGCTGCGGCTCGGCAATTCCGCCATTCCAAAGGAACGTACCCGGGATATGAATCTATCTGCGTGGCTGGATGCGACGCGCGCCGATGTCCTGTACGGCGTGCGTCAGTTGAGCTGAACCCGTTAGGCATCGGGTCAAACAGCGCGATGGTTCAGCTTGTCGATACGACTCCCTTCGTTTGCTGGCGGTGTCGCAGGCGCAGGAACTGGTCGCGATTGAGTTTGCGCCGGGGGCGGCTCGGGGCGGCTGGTGGTCGACACGGTTTTGGGGGTTCAGGCCCGTGTGATGGGAAACAGATTCGCTCGCAACACGAGGAGCAACGCGACGGCGCGGTGGGCGCGGAAAGTGCTCGGCGGCTGGTCGGCAGTCGTGCTGCGCACATCTACTCCTGCACTTTCACGTACGCGAACAATGTGCGATTTAATGTTAGGATTGGCGCATGGAACTGGCTATCCGGATTCAGGTGGAGGAACTCCCTGAAGGGGTGTACCTCGCTACATCGGATGAGTTGCCTGGCCTTGTTGCGCAGGGCCGCACGGTTGCTGAGACACTCGAGATTGCTCGCGATGTTGCGCGTAAGCTCATTGATGCCCGGCGGGAACGTGCGGACGTGCTTACTCTGTCAACTACCAGCGACCGTCGCGACTATACCATTGTCGTCGCTGCGTAAATGGGCCGTCTTTCCGGATTCCGATATCGCGAGATCGTTCGTAGGTTGACGGTGTGCGGTTTCGGGTTTGATCGCCAGGCCGCCGGAAGTCACGAGATCTGGTTCAATCCCATAACGAACCGCTACACCACCGGGCCGAACCATCCCGGCGACATGCCTGAGGGCACGCTTCGCGCCATTCTGAAGCAGGCCGATATTGCGCCGGATGCGTTCCTGCAAGCCTGAGCTTCACACGGTCCGGCGTCGACTGCTCGCGGTGGTTTGTTGGTTTGTTGCCGGAGACAGATTGAGAGGCGGGGAATTGCGGAGTTTCCGCAGTACGAGTGTCTGCTGTGATTCTGATCTCGACGGCGGGCCTGGTTCTGCTGATTGCGTGTGCCAGGCTGGCCAGTTTGTCGATGGCTCGGGCGACGGTGCGGGCGGTGTCCGTGCGGGTGGCGAAGAGGGCTGGCCTGGGCGGGGCGGGTTGGTTCACCTCCACGTACCGCGGAATCAGGATTTCCTGAACGGTTTCGCGGAGTTCCACGAGCTGGGCGGCTCCGGTGGTGGGGAGCGTTTCCAGCTTGTGGCGGCGAGCCCAGTCGCAGGCATCGTCGTGTGGCCGACGTAGCAGAGCAGGATGCTGCTGTCCGAGTCGATGGACGATGAACCGAAGGTCGAGGTTGACGGGTGTGGACCAGAAGTTCTTGTCCTTCGATCTCTCGACTCGATGGAGTTGGAAGCTCGGCTGGGTGGGGCGAACCTGGAGTTCGAAGGCACCGATTTTAGCGGCTTTTGCTCGTCGCTGGTGGGGCGTTCGAGGCTGTCGAGGAAGGTGCAGGAGGTTCGGACGTCCATGAAAGAAGGTGGTTACCTGGGTTGTCGGGGGATCTCCATGTCGGTGTAGCAGCGAGCCCTGCGCCTTTGCCGT
The DNA here is from genome assembly GCA_034408745.1 of Bryobacteraceae bacterium. Classification (GTDB taxonomy): domain Bacteria; phylum Acidobacteriota; class Terriglobia; order Bryobacterales; family Bryobacteraceae; genus JAWXCM01. Next base: position 822 of record JAWXCM010000286.1, on the reverse strand, counting down.
TCTGACGTGAATGACCTTGTATGAGATCGACGAGCGGAGCAGGCGTGCCGTGATCGAACAGGACGAGCATTCAGCGAGTGACGGGCTCTGGGGCTTCCAGCGTTCGTGCCGCAAACTCCAGTACCGTCCGGATTTGGTCCGGGCTGACGTCGAACCATTCCGCGATTTCGGCGACGGTGGCTCCTGCCTCCAGATTCTCGAACACGATCGAGACGGGCATCCTGGTATCCCTGAACACCCAGGCGCCGCTTACCTTGCCGGGTATGCTTTCCACGGCAGGGCATTGGGACCAGTCAATTTGCGCCATGTAATTGCTGACTCCTCATCCTTTCAGGGTAAAGCAACTGGGGCCATGACGTCTTTTCAAGGCAGAATACCTTCAACGGATGTGGATCTCGAGTTGCCGGGCGGCGTACTCCACGGAAGCGAGGATGTCCTCCGGCTCCAGGTATGGATAGTCCTGGAGAATCGCCTCAAAACTGGCACCGAAACTGAGCAGTTCGAGAACGTCTGCCCACACAGGCATCAACGGTCGCTCTTGTTGGGCTTTTGAGGCTTTGATGGATGCATGAGGGCACGATGGGCCTTAGTCTCGTTGCGAGGTATCAATCCACCGCACTTCGGGCAAACCGTGGTGTCGTGGTGTGAACAGTGCGTATTCCCCGCCACGGTTGCGCGGCACTGACAGGGCGCGGGACTATTGACGGGCGGTGTGTGGTTCAACCTAAAAACGGCAGTTAACCGGTAGTTGGGGCGAGCCGGGCAGTGCTGCCCAGTATGGTTCCGCGGAGGAAATACTGGAATGCAGCGCTTAGAATCAGG
>JAWXCM010000285.1:0-2931 GCA_034408745.1 Bryobacteraceae bacterium | reverse complement strand
GTTGAAAAAGTCGCTGCTGCACCAGGCGTTTTCCGGAGCCTTATGAACGCGCCTTTCCCAATCCCCCAGAGCGCGGCATTCATGCCGCTTCACCGTGCCTCGCGCCGTGGCCTCCGTGAACCGCAAACCGTGCGGACGGTGAAGCGGCGTGAACGCCGCGCCCCCATCCGCCAGTTGGTTACGAATTGTAACCAACTGAAAATCGGCTGCATCTTCGTCAGCCAGCCGGTGACGGATTGTCACCGGTTGAAAATCCGGCGAACACCCGACAAACTCCTCTCGCCACCATGAAAAAAGACCTCGCCATTTTTGAAGGCCACGAAATCCGCCGCCACTACGACGAAGCGACCGAGACGTGGTGGTTTTCTGTCGTGGACATCATTCGGGTGCTCACGCAGCAGGCAGATTTTCAGGCCGCCAGAAAGTATTGGAAGGTCTTGAAAGGGCGCCTGGCAAAGGAAGGCAGTCAGTTGGTATCAAATTGTTACCAACTGAAAATGCCCGCTGCGGACGGCAAGGACTACCTCACCGACGCGGCCACCGCCGAGACGCTGCTGCGCCTCGTGCAAAGCGTCCCCAGCCCCAAGGCCGAGCCGATCAAGCTCTGGCTGGCCAAAGTCGGTTACGAGCGGATGCAGGAAATGGCCGACCCCGCCCGTTCGCTCGCCCGCGCCCGCGAGACGTGGCAGAAGCAGGGCCGCAGCACCAAATGGATCGAGCAGCGGATGACGGGGCAGGAAACGCGCAACAAGCTCACCGATTACTGGGCCGGTCACGAGATCAAAAAGGGCGATGAGTTCGCCATCCTCACCAACATCATCCATCAGGAATGGTCGGGCGTGAGCGTGCAGTTGCACAAGAACCTCAAAGCGCTCAAGACGGAAAATCTGCGGGATCACATGAGCGAGGCAGAGTTGATTTTCACCGCGCTGGCCGAGTTGTCCACGCGACAGATCGCCGAGAGCGTGGAGGCCACCGGCATGGCGAAAAACAAGACGGCGGCGAAAACGGGCGGACGTATCGCCAGAAAAGCGCGCTTGGAACTGGAATCCAAAACCGGGCGGAAGGTGGTCACCGGAGAAAATTATTTACCCCCGTCCAAAGCCGCCAAACAAATCAAATGAACGAAGCCGAAACCAGAGCCGAGCACATTGACCCCGCGTTGAAGGCGGCGGGCTGGGGCGTGGTCGAGGGCAGCCGCATCCGCCGCGAATATCCCATCACGCTGGGCCGCATCGAAGGCCACGGCAAACGCGGCAAGGCGCTGAAGGCGGATTACATTCTGGAATATCGCAACACCAAGCTGGCCTTGAACGAGGCCAAGGCCTGGGATGAAGAACTGACCGAGGGCGTGGGGCAGGCCAAGAACTACGCCGGCAAGCTGGCGGTGAGATTTGCCTACGCCACCAATGGGCAAGGCATCTACCGCATCGACATGCAGACCGGCGAGGAAGGCGAAATCGCGGCGTATCCCACGCCCGAGCAACTGTGGTCGATGACCTTTGCCCAGCAGGACGCTTGGCGTGACCGTTTCGCCGATGTGGCCTTACGAAGACAAGGGCGGTTCGCATCCGGGCCGGTATTATCAGGACATCGCCATCGAGCGCGTGCTCCAAGCCATCGCGGCGCTCCAGATGCGCATCCTGCTCACGCTCGCCACCGGCACAGGCAAGACCTTCGTCGCGTTTCAGATTGCCTGGAAGCTGTTCCACGCTCGGTGGAATTTGAGCCGCGATGCGGCGCGCCGACCGCGCATCCTGTTCCTCGCCGACCGGAATATTCTGGCCAATCAGGCTTACAACGCGTTCTCGGCGTTCCCGGAAGATGCGCTGGTGCGGATTTCCCCGGACGACATTCGCAAGAAAGGCAAAGTGCCGAAGAACGGCAGCATCTTCTTCACGATCTTGCAGACGTTCATGAGCGGGCCGATGAAGGACGGCCAGCCCACGCCCTACTTCGGCGAGTATCCGCCGGACTTCTTCGACTTCATCGTCATTGACGAGTGCCACCGCGGCGGCGCGACTTCCAGGACAACGAGAAGAGCATCCCGACGATTCTCACCACGTCGCAAAAACTTTAGACCGGCGTGGATGCGCGGAACATCCGCAACATCGTCCTGATGCGCCCGATCAATTCGATGATCGAGTTCAGGCAGATCATCGGGCGCGGGACGCGGCTCTACGACGGGAAGGATTATTTTACCATCTACGACTTCGTGAAGGCGCACCTGCACTTCAGCGATCCCGAATGGGACGGCGAGCCGATTGACCCGGAGGCATGTCCCCAGTGCGGGCAGCGTCCGTACGTCTGCGTGGTCTCGCCGCCCGAACCGTGCCCGGTGTGCGGGCAGTCGCCCTGCACATGCCCGCCCGAGCCGTGTCCGAAATGCGGCCAGCGCCCGTGCGTGTGCCGCAAGCGTGTGAAGGTGAAGCTGGCCGACGGCAAGGAGCGCAACATCCAGCACATGATGATGACGACGTTCTGGCATCCCGATGGCACGCCCATGTCCGCGCAACAGTTCCTCGAACTGCTCTTTGGCAAGCTCCCCGAGTTCTTCAAAGACGAAGCCGAACTGCGCGCCCTCTGGAGTGTACCCGACACGCGCAAGAAGCTTCTCGACGGTCTGGCTGAGAAGGGGTTCGGCCACGATCAACTGGTCGAGATGCAGCGCATCATCGACGCCGAGAAAAGCGACCTGTTCGACGTGCTCGCGCATGTGGCCTACGCCGTGCCGCCGCTCACGCGGGAAGTGCGTGCCGCCAGCGCCCGGGTTTACATCAACACCCAATTCAGCACCAAGCAGCAGGTCTTCCTCGATTTCGTCCTCCAGCACTACGTCAATGTCGGCGTCGAAGAACTCGACCAGGACAAGCTCACCCCGCTCCTCCGCCTCAAGTGCCATAACTCCATTCAGGACGCCGTGGCCGACCT
>JAWXCM010000284.1:0-10761 GCA_034408745.1 Bryobacteraceae bacterium | reverse complement strand
GAACAATGCTCTGGCGGGGTCGGTCAACGGGCTGCCTCTGCCGACTTCGGGCTCGGCTGCTGGCTTCCAGCGCACTGCGAATCCAGCGTTCCTGGGCGGGCTTGGCTCGGTGTGGTCGCAGATTCTAAGCCGCAACTACCCGGACTACTCGATTGGTTTCCAGCTGAGCATTCCGCTGCGCAACCGGTCGGCACAGGCCGACATCATTCGCGACCAGCTGACGCTGCGGCAGAATGAACTGCGGCAGCGGCAGGAGCTGAATCAGATTCGCGTCGACGTGCAGAACGCGCTGATCGGGCTGCAGCAGTCGCGGGCGCAGTATCAGGCGGCGGTGAAGTCGCGGGTGCTGCAGGAGCAGACACTGGACGCCGAGCAGAAGAAGTACGCTCTGGGCGCGTCCACTGTGTTCTTTGTGATTCAGGCGCAACGCGATCTGGCTCAGGCCCAGGGCGCGGAAGTGGCGTCGCTGAGCAGTTATAACCGCGCTCGCGTGTCGCTGAACCGGTCGACCGGCAAGATCCTGGATATCTACAGCGTAAGTATCGACGAAGCAGTCAAGGGTCAGGTGAAACGCGCCGCCGACCCGATCCCCGCAGTCACTCAGTAGTCCTCCCCGCGTTCCAGGATGGAACGACGTTCCATCCTGGGTTCCACTTTGAAACAACTTACGTTGTAAATTTTTCCGATACACAGCTTCCTGAGCCACTCACTGCTGATTTTGGGCGTCTTCTTTGTTTGGAAGGATACTTGCAAGGTTGTTTGACGTGAAAACGACTATGGCTCAAGGAAGAATGGTTGCTCCTCGCCTATAACCCTCAGCGGTAAATCCCAACCTGAGTTCACCCTGCCAACTACCCCCTGAATCCCTCCCAACCGCTTCCTTGAGCCCCAACAGTCGAACCTGTTGGGGCTTTTCCATTTGATGACAACCCGGGCGTTTCCTATATGCCTTGCAGCACTGCGCCACAATGGATGACAGGTATGGCATTTGCTTCCATTCCTCAGGCAATTGAGGACTTCAAGGCCGGACGCATGCTCATCGTGGTCGACGATGAGGATCGCGAGAATGAGGGCGACCTCACCGTAGCGGCTGAGAAGATCACGCCCGAGATTATCAATTTCATGGCGACGTACGGGCGAGGCCTGATCTGTCTGGCTCTGAGTCCGGACATCTGCGACCGGTTGCAGTTGCCGCTGATGTCGCCGAACAATACTTCGCGGTTCAGTACGGCTTTTTGCGAGGCAATCGACGCGGCGGAAGGTGTCTCGACGGGGATCTCGGCCGCGGACCGGGCGCTGACCATCCAGGTGGCGATGGCGCTGAACAGCCGCCCGTGCGACCTGGCCCGGCCGGGTCACATGTTTCCTCTGCGGGCACGCGAGGGCGGCGTGCTGGTTCGCGCCGGTCAGACGGAAGCGGCCGTAGATCTGGCGCGGCTTTCGGAACTGCGGCCCGGAGGCGTGATCTGCGAAGTGATGAACGCTGACGGCACCATGTCGCGGGTGCCCGAATTGCGGGAATTTTGCGCCGAGCACGGGTTGAACATGATCTCGGTGGCGGATCTCATCCGTTACCGGCTACAGACGGAGCGGGTGATTCACCGCATCGCTGAAGGCTCGCTTGCCAACCGTTTCGGGCAGTTCCGGACAATCGCTTACACCAGTTCGGTGGATCCGGAGACGCACATGGCGCTCGTTTATGGCGACGTAGCCTCAGGCGCTCCGGTGCTGGTGCGGATGCACGCGCACTGTACGTATGGCGATGTGTTCGGATCGAATGAGTGCGACTGCCAGAAGACGATTGAAGGGTCGCTGGCGGCGATTTCGCGTGAGGGCCGGGGGGTGGTGGTGTATCTGCACCAGTCGAGCCCGAGCCTTCGGTTCTCGAGGGACGGGGACGCGCTGCGACTGGCGGCCCACGTGCGGGGCACTGTTCCGGCGAACCTGCCCGAAGGCCAGCGGAAGCTGCAGCACGAAGCAGGCATGGGCGCGCAGATACTGGCCGATCTGGGACTGAACAAAGTGCGGCTGCTGACGAATCATCCGCGCAAGATCGTCGGCCTGGAAGCGTACGGGATCGACGTGGTGAGCCAGGAGCCGGTGCCGCTGGACTAGAGATTTTAATGGCGCTGTTAACCTTTTCCGGTCCGCGCCGTTTCTCTGATGAAGGACGAAAAAGAACATGATTCGCAGAGCTTTTTTGCTGTCCATGCTGGTGGTTCCGGCGATGTTTGCCGTCGACAGCAGCCTCCTCTCCCTGGTTCCGGCCGATGCCAAAGTCACCGGCGGTATTCAGGTTTCCCGCACTGTCAACTCCCCGTTCGGGCAATATGTTCTGAACCAGATGGGACAGAGCAACAAGGACCTGCAGGACTTCATCAATGCGACGGGCTTTGATCCTCGGCGCGATGTGCAGGAGATTGTTTTCGCATCCACCGGTGAGCCGAAAGCTCCGGGCCTGGTGCTGGCCAGGGGCGTATTCAATGGCCCACAGATCCTGAGTGCGATTCGTGCGAAGGAACCCACGATGACGCAGATCGCATATCGAGGGTTGCAGCTTCTGGAGAAGAACGGCCACTCGATCGCGATCGCGGACGGCTGGCTGGGTATTGCGGGTGATTCGGCGATGGTCCGTGCGGCGATCGACAGACGGTCGGCGAGCGGCTTTGCCAGCCCGGTGGTGATTAAGGCATCGACCGTCGGGGCTAAGTACGATGCGTGGATGGTAACGAACGGCGTGTTTGTGGCCCCGCTCCCCGGCAAAAACGGGAACAGCAATCCGATGACGGGCGGTCTCCAGGGGATCGTGGAGACCAGCGGTGGGCTGACGTTCGGCAGCACGGTGCAGTTCGCCGGCGAGGCTGTGACGCGCTCCGACAAGGACGCCCAGGCGCTGGTCGATGTGGTGAAGTTCATCAGCGGCATGGTGCAGATGAACACCAACAACCCCGACATGCAGAAGCTGCAGCCGCTGCTGGATTCACTCCAGGTGTCGGCGCAGGGCACTACGGTGAAGATGTCGTTCTCCATTCCGGAGGCGGAATTGGAACAGATGATGAAGCCTCACGCCCGCGGCCCCCGCACCGCTGTAAATCGGCAGTAACTTTGTCCTTGACTCTCCCGTGACGGGAGGCTCGATAACGGTCCTGTGATCCGAATCGGTGATTTCTCCGCCTTAACCCGGCTGTCGGTCAAGACACTCCGGTATTACGACGAAACGGGCCTCCTCAGGCCCGTTCGTGTCGATCCCTCCTCTGGGTAATCGCTACTACTCTCCTTCGCAGCTTCCCCGCCTGTACCGCATCCTTGCGCTCAAAGACCTGGGCTTTCCGCTCGATCGGATTGGGCGGATTCTGGATGCGGGCGTATCGGTGGAAGCTGTTTGAGATGCTCGGCGGACAGGGGCTGAGCGGCCTGCCGGTGGCGCTCTGGCATGATGCCGAGTTTAAGGAATCGGACGTCGACTGGGAGGCCGCTGTCTATATCCCGCGTCCGGTGGAGCCCAGTGCCGAGTCCAGGTTCGGGAGCTTCCGGCGGCGACCGTGGCCAGCGTGGTAGACGCGGGGGCGTTTAACCGGCTCACCGATTGCTACAACGCGATGCTGGCGTGGAAGCACATTACGGAGTTGATCCCCGCAATACGAAACGAAGCCAAATAGTAGCCAGGACCTTAACACTGTGAACTGTATTGCGAAAGCAATAAACGGTGCTACAGTCTCCCCGGATGTATCTGGTTTTACTATTCCTGACGGCCGCGCTGGCGGCGGCTGCCGACCGATTTGTGGCGCCATTCCCGACAGGGCAACCTGCCGGCGATGGCTCGGTGCAACGTCCCTGGGATCTGGCTACAGCACTCCGGGCCACGTCGCCGGTGGTGCAGCCTGGCGACACGGTCTACCTGCGCCGGGGCAACTACCGGCCAGTGGATGCCGATACCTTTGCTGCGGCTGTTTCCGGAACAGCGGCAGCCCCCATCGCATTTCGCGCGGCAACGGGCGAGTTCCCACACATTGACGGCGGTTTCGAGGTCACCGGCTCCTGGCTGGTGATTCGAGACCTGGAATTTTCCGGGTCGCTCACGAAGCGGCGCACCGACATTATTGGACCGTGGCCGGATAACCTGGTGACGCCGTCGGGCGTGGCGGTGTTCGCGCCGAACGTGAAGGTGATCAACTGCGTGATCCACGACCTGCAGGAAGGGGTGGACGGGTGGGCGGATGCGTCGGACGTTGAAATCTACGGGAATCTGATCTTCTACAACGGCTGGAACGGGCCGGATCGCGGGCATGGGCACGGGATCTACTCGCAGAACCGGAGCGGGAAAAAGTGGATCCACGACAACCTGATCTACCAGAACTTCGCGCAGGGAATGCAGCTGTACGGCACCAGCGAGACGTTCCTGAATGGCTTCGATGTGCGAGGCAACATTGTCTTCCAGAATGGGTCGCCGTCGGGCGAGTTTACGCGCAATATTCTGCTGGGCGGGACGGCGGCGATGAACGATCCGGTGCTGTCGGACAACTTCACGTATTACCCGGTGGTCTCGCCGCAGGGCGGGAGCAACGGGCTGGGGTATACCACCAGCGGGCTGCCGTGTTCGAACGCGCAGGTGGAAGGGAATTACTTTGTGTCGGCGAGCACGTCGCTGGCGCTGGTGAAGTGCTCAATTGCATCGCTGCGGAACAACACGTTTGTCGGGCCGGTAACTGGTTTTACCCCGGCGTCATGGCCGGAGAATACGTATCTGGCCGCGACGCAGCGTCCCCCGTCACCGAAGATCGTGGTTCGGCCCAACCGGTACGAAGCGGGGCGCGCGCACATCGCTGTTTTCAACTGGCCGCTGCTGTCGGCGGTGAATGTGGATGTGTCGGGAATTGGCCTGCAGCCGGGCGATGACTACGAGTTGCGGAGCGCACAGGATCCATGGTCCGACGTTGTGCGGGGGACTTATTCCGGGGTGCCGATCCGCGTTGCGATGACGGGTCGGACTGTGGCGCGGCCCAGGGGGTGGACGGCTCCGGCTTCCACGTTCCCGGAGTTCGGGGCCTTTTTGATTCGGAAGCGGCCTTCCCTGCCCGGGGGCGTGGCTCCGGGGGTGCCGGCGGATTTGTCAGCGGCCGTGGTTTCGGCGACCCAGATCCGGCTGAGCTGGACCGACGTTCCGGACGCGAGCCGGTATCGCGTGTATCGCAACGGTCTGCTGGTGGATGTACTGGCGGCGAACAGCTGGGAAGACGGTGACCTGTCGAGCAACACCTCTTATTCGTATGCGGTTCGGACGGAAGAGGCCGGTGGGTTGTTGTCGGCGCCGTCGAACGTGGTTACGGCGCGGACGCAGGCGGTGAGTGCTCCTCTGCCTGGCACGTCCTATCTGAGCGACTGGGGCTTTGTGCGGATGTCGAACGGGCTGGGTGTGGCGCAGAAGGACAAAGCGAACAACGGGTCACCGCTGCGGATCCTGGGCTCTGGTTACGCACGGGGACTCGGGGTGCATGCGTGGTCGGCAAACTCGTTCAGGCTGGCTGGGCAGTGTACTTCGTTTACTGCGAAGGTCGGACTGGACGATTCGTCGCGGCCGGGTGGGCAGATTTCGTTCAAGGTAATGGGCGACGGGGTGGAGCTGTTCAACTCCGGAACTCTGGATAACACTTCGCCTTTACGGGATGTGAACGTGAACCTGGCGGGAAAGACCACGCTCGAGTTGATTGTGACGCCTGGGTGGGATGGCCGGGCCAACGATGTGGCGGACTGGGCCGACGCGCAGGTGACCTGTGTTTCCAGCGATCCGCCTCCGGTGAACAATCCGCCGGTGGTCGCGCTGACGGCTCCGGCTGCCGGGTCTCAGTTTACGACTGGTGCCGCTGTGGTGCTGTCGGCTGTGGCGTCCGATGACGGCGCTGTGGCGCGCGTCGAGTTTTATCGGGGTTCGACGCTGATTGGGACGGCGAGTGCGGCTCCATGGTCGGTGCAGTGGACCGGTGCGCTTACCGGGTCCTGGGTGTTGACGGCTCGAGCCTATGACAACCTGGGCGCGTCGACGGTGAGCGCAGGTGTGCCGATCAGCGTGGTTGCGGGCGCGGCTGGTCTGCCTCCCGCAGTGGCGCTGACGAATCCCGAGGCTGGGTCGCACTTTCCTCCGGGGAGCCCGATTCCGCTGACCGCGGTTCCATTCGATCCTGAAGGGCAGATCGCGAAGGTGGAGTTTTTCTCGGGAACTACGAAGCTCGGGGAGGTGGCGCAGGCTCCCTGGGTGTTGGCGTGGACTCCGGCGACGGCTGCGAATCACGTGCTGAGTGCGAAGGCCACGGACCGTGCAGGCGGGGTGGCGATTAGCGATTCGGTACCGGTGATCGTGGCCGTTGGGCCGAACCGCTCGCCCTCCGTGACGATGACTGCGTCGGTGACTGGGACGCAGGTGGTGTTTACGGCTGACGCGTCGGACACGGGCGGCGGGTCGGTGAAGAAGGTGGAGTTCTATCAGGGCTCGACGAAGCTGGGCGAGGATCTGCCTGCGCCGTATTCGTTCACGTGGTCGAACGTGGCGCTGGGCTCGTATCTGCTGACGGCGCGGGCGGTGGATAACGAGGACGCGTCGGGGTGGTCGGCTCCGGTTGCGGTGCAGGTGATGCCGAAGCGCCGTGTGCCGCCGGTGGTCTGGCTGACCGTACCGGTGACGGCGGCAACCTATCCCGCTGCTTCCACCATTCCGCTGCGGGCCGAGGCTTCGGACGCCGATGGCAGCGTCGTTAAGGTGGAGTTCTACCGGTTTGGTGTGAAGATCGGCGAGTCGCGAACTGCGCCGTACCAGACTTCGTGGGTGAATGCTACGGCCGGGGTCTGGACGCTGACGGCCCGGGCGTACGACAATTCGGGCGAGATCACGGCCAGCGCGGCTGTCGATATAGGGGTGAATGTAGCGGCTGCGCGGGCGCCAGCGGTGGAATGGGCGATGCCTTCGACCGGGATGCAGGTGCTGACGGCGCCGGGCTCGCTGACTTTGGCCGCTAACGCGTTCGATCCGAACGGGGTGGTTCGAAAGGTGGAGTTCTTCCGGGACGGGGTGAAACTGGGCGAGGACGTGGCGGCACCCTATGTATTCCCGTGGACGGGGATCGCGGCAGGCTCGTATGTAGTGACGGCCCGGGCTACGGACGACAAGGGATATACCGGGATGTCGACGCCGCTGGTGGTGCAGGTGAATCCTCCGCCGAAGGCTCAGGCGCCGGTGGTTTCGCTGACTGCGCCGGTGGATCAGACGTGGGCTTTTGCGGGCTCGACGATAGTGCTGCGGGCGGAGGCCGGGGCGCTGGCGGGGTCGATTGCGCGGGTGGAGTTCTGGCGCGGGGCATTGAAACTGGGGCAGTCACTGACTGCGCCATTTGCGTACCCGTGGACGAATATTCCGGTGGGCCGGTGGGAGATTACGGCCCGGGCGTATGACTCGAATGGCAACGTTGGGATCGGCGCGTCGGCCAATATTGTGGTGACGGCTACGTTGAACCGGCTGCCTCTGGTGTCCTTGACGGCAGCGGCGGACGGCTCGCCTGCCACTGCTCCGGCTTCGATTGAGATTGTGGCGGCCGCGAGTGACGGGGACGGGTCGGTGCGCAAGGTGGAGTTTTACTCGGGGACGGTGAAGCTTGGGGAGTCGAGTGTGGCTCCGTTCCGGTATGTGTGGACGGGTGTGGGTGCGGGGTCGTATGTGCTGACGGCCCGGGCTACGGACAGTGCGGGTGCGATTGTTACTTCGGCTCCGGTCCGGGTGGTGGTCGGCGCGGCGGGACCGTGAGAATCGTCAGACTTCTTGCGGAAGCCGAGGCCGTTTTGGGCCAGTGGGCGGGTTGCTACATTCCAGAATTCGGCAATGTTCTATCCTGCGCCGGTCGAAAGTTTAGTTATAGCCGATCGAGATATATGCTTTCGCGGCTAATTGCTTCGTCTGACAACATTCGTCTGACAACAATGGTGTTGTTCGGCCGTTGCCCTCTGCCCACGCCACGAACTCGCGCGCCCAGGCATCGGGGTCGGTTCGCTGCAGGTGCGCACGGGAAGCGGGTGGAACCACCTGCTCCGTCAACTGGATGAGCCATTGCTCGACGGTCAGGCCGCACGCCTCTGCCTGAGCCTTCAATACGGCTTCGCGTTCTGGCGCCAATTCGAGCGTGACGGTCATGGATACCAGCGTAGCGGAATCGAAGAATACCCTCAACTGGTCGCGGCGATGATGGTTGCGGTGGTGGCGGCCGATTCGTCCTCGTCGATGATGCGGCGGAGTTCGCGGCCAATGGGTTCGTTTTGGGTTAGATCGGCGATGCGGGCGTGGGCCGACCGGCGTTCTTCGCGGGTCATGAAGGCGTGGAGGAGGTTGGAGTTGGCCGCTATCGCGAGGAGGGATAGCGAGCGCGCGTCCGGTTCCATAGGTGTGAGGACCACCGCACGGAGACGGTCTCGAATGGCGACTTCCACTTTGCCATCATGCGCGGGGTAGCGGCGAAAATGGAAGATGCCGAGGACCCGGTTGTCGTGATATTCGAGGATACCGGCATCGACCAGACGCTGCAGGGTGCGGTCGCGGCCGTGAGAAACGAGGTTCGCACGGAGAGCGCCGGCGAGCTTACGGTTCGCGCTTCGCAGTGAGGTCAGTGCTTCGTCGAGGATGTCGTCTCCGGTCGACATACCGTCGATCACCAGGACGTGCGAATGGCTCAGATCGATTTTGCGCAACGCCGCCAGTTCGGCGAGCACACCCGCATTCCATGAATAGTGGGTGTAGCTCGACAGGCACTTGCCAGTGGCGTCGTCAAGGCCCAGCAGGACAACTTCTTCAGGGAGGCCGAAGGACACGGGTTTATCTCCTCGATTAGAGCTTACCGCCGATTCGGCCTTCCCGGAGTTACGGTGTTGTCAGTATGTTCCTGCGATGTAAGCGTGGAGTGCTTCTATCTCATTTAGCTGGGCGGAGATCACGTATTTCACGAGATCGCCCATGGAGACGAGGCCTGCCACGCTGATGCCCTCCATAACTGGTAAATGGCGAATGCGCAATTCAGTCATGATTTTCATGCATTCATCGATGGTGTGGGAGGGAGTGACGGTCACCACTCCTTCCGACATGATGTCCTCCACGGACGTGTCCATGGAGGACCGCCCCTGGAGAATGACTTTGCGCGCGTAGTCGCGCTCCGAGATCAGGCCGCATAAACGGCCCTCCCCCGTTGTGACAAGGAGCGCGCCGATTTCCCTTTGAGCCATCAGGGCCAGCGCATCATAAACCGACGTCTCAGGAGTTACTGAAAAAACCTGGCGTCCCTTTTCCCGCAAGACGCAGCGGACCGCGTCAGAGTGATTCATGGCAGAGACCTCCGTGGGAGCGATTGTTAACCGATTTGTAGTTCCGCGTCAATGGAAAAAACAATGTTGTTGGTGATAGGCTCTGAATCAGGGAGTGCTGGTATGGTCAGAGTCTGCTTCATTTGCTGTATGGCGGCCGCGTCGGTGCTCGCGCAAGGTTCGACGCCGCCAAAGCGCGATTTCTCGAAATATCTTCACCGCCCGCTGGTCAGGCCCCTGAAGGAGCAGGTGGCCAAAGCAAAAGAATGGCTGATTGCGGGAGAGGCTCGCTGCGCTCATCTGGTGACCTTTGTGCCTCCAAAGGATCTGGACAGCAAAATGGCCATTGTGCCGGGTGAGCGCTACCTGGGCGCAGCGAAAACGGTTCCGGCTCCGATGCAGGTTTGCCCGGACGACGTTCGCGAGTTGCCCGACGTGAACCGCAGGTGACGCGCGCTCTTGCGGTGGCTCTGCTGGCCTGCGGTGTCGCTCACGCGCAGTATGCGATGCGTGAGATCGACCTGCATTTCCATTCCGGTCTGGAGCGGGAAGTCCCAATGGAAGAGTGGATCGGGATGGCGGCCGCGGGTGGGCGCAAGGTGGTGCTGATGCTGGACCACCTGGAGCTGTATCGCAAGAGTGCGGACGAGTACGAACAGTGGCGCGCGAAGGGCAAGTTCCAGTCGCGCTACTCGATGGGCGCGGCTGGGCACCGTGAGTTCTTCGCGGACGTGGACCGGGTTGCCGCGGCGCACCAGAATCTTCAGATCTTCAAGGGCTGGGAGATCTATGAGGGCGAGCTCGACACGGGGATGGATCTGGAGGCGATGAAGCTGGTGGACGCGATCGGGTGGCATATCAGCCCGAATAACGGTCGCGAACCGCCCGATGGCAAAACGCTGCTGCGGCGTGTGGCTCAGGTGAAAGAGGCGCAGAAGAAGGTGCCGGTGCCCATGATCCTGTTTCATCCGTTCACGATGCGGCTGGAGAATATTCAGCGCACCGCGAAGGCTAAGGGTCGTGATCTGAAGTCGATCACTGTGGCCGAGTACCGTTTCTTTAAGCCCGGAGAACAACAGGAACTTGCCGCCGCGCTGAAGGGCACGTCGATCTACATCGAGATATCGAATTCCACCGCGAAGTACTTCGAGGATCCTGTTTGCCGGCAGGCGCTGATCGAGGATATTCGTCCACTGGCGGACATGGACGTGCAGTTCACGGTATCGACCGATGCGCACCACGTGAGCGACGCGACGCGCCCGTTTCAGCCCGAGACGTACTGTAAAGAGTTGGGATGCACGGACGCGAATACCAGCGGAATGGTGCGTGAGTTGAGGGCGGCGAAGCGCCGGCGGCGTTAGAGCTTCAGCAGTGCACGGAGGCGGCGCGTCTGCACGCGGCTGACCGGGATCTCGGTGCCCTTCTTGTCGT
>JAWXCM010000283.1:0-36886 GCA_034408745.1 Bryobacteraceae bacterium | reverse complement strand
TCCTGGAACCGGCGCAGGGCGCCTTCGCCGGTGACCGCTTCGATGCGGCGCACCCCGGCTGAGATGGAGCCTTCGTACACAACCTTGCAGAGGCCGATGTCGCCGGTGCGGCGCACGTGGGTGCCGCCGCAGAGTTCGCGGCTGAAGTCGGGCACGCTGACGACGCGGACGGTGTCGCCGTACTTCTCGCCGAACAGCGCCATCGCGCCCGTGGCGAGCGCCTGTTCGATGGGCAGCACGTCGGTGTTGACGGCCGAGTTGGTCATGATTTGTTCGTTGACGATGCGCTCGATTTCGCCGAGTTCATCGGGGTCGACCGCGGCATAGTGGCTGAAGTCGAAGCGGAGGCGCGACGGGTCGACCACACTGCCCGCCTGCTTGACGTGCTTGCCGAGCACCTGGCGCAGCGCGGCGTGCAGCAGGTGCGTTGCGGTGTGATTGCGCATGGTGGATCGGCGCTGTGACGATTCCACGCGGGCCTGGTAGACGTCGCCCACGTGCAGCTCGGCAAGCGTGGTGATGCGGTGCACCGACAGACCGGGCACGGCGGCGTATGTCAATTCGACGGTCGCGACCTTCTCGTCGCCGCGATACAGACTGCCGGTGTCGCCGACCTGGCCGCCCGCTTCGGCGTAGAACGGAGTCTGGTCGAGCACGAGCTCGGCCTTCGTGCCTGCGGCAACGGCAGGCTGCAGGTCGCCGTTGATGATGATGGCGCGCACCACGGACGCTTCCGCTTCGGTGCTGTCGTAGCCGAGGAACTTGGTGCGTCCCTGCGCCTGAAGCTCGGAGTAAACGGGAGCGACGTGCGCCTTGTCCGCACCTTTCCAACTGGCGCGGGCGCGTTCGCGCTGGCGGTCCATCTCGGCCTCAAAGCCCTCCTTGTCGATGGCGAGGCCGAACTCGCGAGCCATGTCTTCCTGCTCGTCGATGGCAAGACCAAACGTGTCGTACAGACGGAAAGCGGCTGGGCCAGGAAGCACGCCACCGGCGGCGGATTTCGCTTCGTCGTGGAAGACGCGTTCGGCCACCTGGAAGGTGTTCGCGTAGCGGTGCTCTTCTTCGCGCACCACGCGGGCGACACGCTCGATGCTCTCCAGCATCTCGGGGTAGGCGGGCTTCATCCATTCGGCCACGAAGCCGGTCATCTTGTACAGGAACGATTCCTGGACACCGGCCATACGAGCGTTGCGCATGGCTCGGCGCATGATCTTGCGGAGCACGTAGCCGCGGCCTTCGTTGGACGGGATGACGCCGTCGTGAATGAGGAACGCGGCGGCGCGGGCGTGGTCGGAGCAGATGCGGAGGACGGCGTTGGTGCGGTCATTGCTGCCGTACTGCATTTTGAACAGGTCGCCGGCGAACTCGATGATGGGCAGCAGCAGGTCCGTGTCGTAATTGGTGAGCTTGCCCTGCATCACGGCGGCGATGCGTTCGAGACCCATACCGGTGTCGATGGATGGGCGCGGCAGCGGCGTCAGTACGCCTTCGGCCGAGCGGTCGAACTGCATGAAGACGAGGTTCCAGATCTCGACGAAACGGCCGCCGCCGTCGAGCGGGAACTGCTCGTGCTCACGGCCAGGCTCGGCGGTCTCCGGGCCGAGGTCGTAGTGGATTTCCGAGCACGGGCCGCAGGGTCCGGTGTCGCCCATCTGCCAGAAGTTGTCCTTCTCGTCGAGGCGGAAGATGCGGTCCTTCGAGACGCCCGCGACCTTCTGCCAGAGCACTTCGGCTTCGTCGTCCTCGCGGAACACGGTGATGTAAAGGCGGCTCTTGTCGAGGCCGTACTGCCTGGTCAGCAGGTCCCAGGCGAAGTCGATGGCCTCGGCTTTGAAGTAGTCGCCGAAGGAGAAATTGCCGAGCATTTCGAAGAACGTGTGATGGCGGCGCGTGTAGCCGACGTTTTCGAGGTCGTTATGCTTGCCGCCCGCACGGACGCATTTTTGCGAGGACGCGGCCCGGTTGTAGTCGCGCGTTTCGAGGCCGAGAAAGATGTCCTTGAACTGGTTCATCCCGGCATTGGTGAACAGCAGAGTCGGATCGTTGGCCGGCACAAGCGAAGCGCTGCGCACCGGGCGGTGGCCTTTTTCGGCGAAATAGTCGAGGAATTTCTGGCGGATCTCGTGGCCTGTCATTCGGATAGTTCCAGTTTCCCACGAGCGCTCGGCGGGATACCGAAAACGCGGTAGGTTGGTAGGGAATGGATCTCTCATTGGCCTGGGCCGGCCGCGCTGTTGCGCTTGCCCTGGTTTGTTTCAGCGCGGTTTCTGGGCAGAGTCCGAAGATCGTGGTGACGTCACTGGACTGGGATCCGACTGTTATCGCGGGCTCCCTAAGTGTCTCGGTGGAAAATGCGCCGGTGAATTCCAGAGTGATGGTGCACGCCTTTATTCCGGACAGCGGCTGGCTGACGATGAATAAGTCAGGGTTTCTCTGTTACCCGTTTAGACCTCCGTTCACGATTCCGTCGACACACAGGGCGACGAAGTTCAACCTGCGGCTGGTGCGTGAAGGACCCGCGGATTGTGCCAATTTCAGCGAGAGCATCCCCCCGAATACGGTCTGGCAGCCATATGCGGAGCTCACGGTCACGCGGGCAGCGCTCTACGCAAAAACGGTGCGATTCAGCGGGTACGACTGGGCAGTTAAGGACAGCCGCGGGGTTGCGGTCGGCCCCGGACCGAGCATCTTTTGTGAGAGCAACTCGGTGGTCGATAGTGCCGGCAAATTGCATATGAAGATCGCCGCCAACTGCTCATCTGAGGTGATACTGAAGAAGCTTCTGGGCTACGGGACGTACCGGTTCAGGGTGGAGACTCCATTTGCTTTTATGCATCCGAACGCAGTGCTCGGGATGTTCACGTGGAGTGAAGACGCGGATCAGGCGCTGTTTGACACGCCTGGGACGACGTTTATGGTGGCGGGCGCTGGCGTGCCGATGACGAACGACGAGAGGGTCCGGCTGAATCTTTACCCGTATCTGGGCGGTTCCACACCTGCTGTCCAGGAAATGGTGATCAGTTCGTTTGAATTTATTCCTTCGACGACGACTGGCTTCGGTTCGTCCGGGTGGAATCTGACACAGGTGCCTGCGGCGGGGATGCATGTGCCGACGCTCAAGGTCGACCAGCCGGGTGCGTGGTCCTTTGGGACCTTGCCTGCGGAAGTCCGTGCTCTGCCTCCGAGCGGAAATGGGCCTGGCACGGTCGACTTTACGGTGGAGCCGAACTGGTCTCCGAACTGGCGCGTGTTTCGCGGCTATGTGGGTCCGAGGGCATGGGAAATCCAGCAGCCTGGAGCTCCGGGAACGTTGGACCAACGGACGGTGTGGAGGCTTTACATCGGTATCCTGGGCCGTGTTCCTGCCGATGAGGAGCGTGATTTCCACGTGGTGAAAGCGCTGCACCAGGGGACATCGGTGGCGGATTTAACTACGAATTTCTTTTCGACGCCGGAATTCCAGGAGGCGGGGCGGTTTGCGGCGGGTTTGTATCTCGGGCTGCTGTGCCGCGATCCGGAATATAAGGGCTGGTTGCTGCAACGGTCTGTCTTGTCGAGCGGCGCGGTGTCTCAACGGCAGTTGGTGACCAATTTCTTTGGCACGCCGGAAGCGGGGTTGTTGTATGGCGGCGTCAGCAAAGTGGACTTTGTGAAGACGATTTACCGGTGCGCACTGGGACGGGAACCGGCCGATTTCGAGATACAGTCTCAGGCGGCATTACTCGATGTCTCCCTTTCGCGTACCGATTTCGCGTATTCGATTTTGAAATCGCAGGAATTTCAGTTGGGCTCGAATCGGCGGCTGACGGCATTTTTGTTGTATGCCGCGGTTTTAGGTCGGGACGGGTCCGAGTCGGAGAAGGCCGGGTGGGCGAATGTGTTGCAGTCGACGCCCCTGCGCGATGTGGTTGCGGCGTTCGTGAATTCTCCTGAGTTTGGCCTGGGATTGCAATGAGGGCTGTCGCTTTAGCGTTGGTGTGTTCGGCCCTTTCGTGGTGCGCGGAGGTGCGTGGCCGAGTGACGGACGCTGTCACTGGCGAGGGCTTGTCGCAGGCGGCTGTCGAGGTCGCCGGGCGGCGCGTTGTTACCGACTCGGCGGGCGAGTTCGGGCTTGGTGATGTGGCTGCGGGGTCGTACACGCTGGTGGTTTCGACGGTGAATTACCGGGTGGCTCGACAGTCCTTTGAGCACGGGGCTGTCGACTCGGTCTTCACCGTCGCGCTGCAGCCTTCGACGCTGCGGCATGACGAATCGGTTGAGGTGAAGGCGGGGGTGTTCGCTGTCGAGGCTCAAGGCGCGAAGTCACTGGCCGGGAGTGAGTTGAAGAATCTGGCGAGCGTGCTGTCCGACGATCCGCTTCGGGCCGTGCAGGCAATGCCCGGTGTCACGTCGAACGATGATTTCAAGAGCCAGATTTCGCTGCGCGGCGCGGACTATACGCGGGTTGGATTTTATCTGGACGGGCTGCTGCTGCACGCGCCCTTTCATGCGGTCCAGGGCGATTCGACCAGCGGGTCGCTGACGATGGTTCAGGGCGACATGCTGGAAAGCCTGAATCTGTACGCGGGCGCGATTCCTCCGCAGTTTTCCGATCGAACGGGCGGAGCGATTGAGACGCGGCTTCGTGACGGGGCTCGAGACCGCTGGCACAACGCGGTGAGTGCAAGTATGTCGAACGCGTCGTGGGTGAGTGAGGGGCCGATCGCGGATGTAGGCTCGTGGATTGTGGCGGCTCGCAAGAGCTATCTGCAGTACCTGATCGGGGCCATTGAGAGTGACCGCAATTCTTCGCTGGCGTTTGGATTTAATGATTTCCAGGGACGCGGGTCCATTAACCTGAGCCGGCGGCATACGCTTCTGGTAAGCGGGTTCGACGGATATTCGGCGCTCGACCGCACGGACGCCATCCCGCGATCTGGATTTAATGCGTTAATTACCGCGAATTATCACGCAACGGTGGGGTCGGTGGCGCTGCGGTCGACGGCCGGGGACTCGTTTGTGATAACGACGCGCGCTGCGTTTATGCGTGAGCGGACTTTGAACCGGAATAAGGAAGAGTCGCCACTTGGTGCATCGGGCTATGGCGAGTGGATCGGGACCACGGACGGCTCGTGGGGGCTGCGCGGTTCGGGTTTGGTGGAGTTTGGCGCGTCGGTAAGGCGGCTCCGGGACGACGGGTATCAGTATCAGTACGTGTTTGTTCCTGTTGTGGTGCGGCCGCTGGATGCTTTCCGGGGGACGGCGGTACGGCCGGGTGCGTATGGGCAGGCGTCGAAGACGTGGTGGAACGGGCGGGTATCGGCGGCTGCGGGCGGGCGCTGGGATTCGCACAGCGTTACGGGCGTGAGCGCGTTCTCGCCGTATGCTTCGGCGGGTGTGCAACTGACCGGCTCGACTGGGCTGCGCGTGGCGTGGGGACAGTCGGTGCAATACCCGGAACTGCGAGTCATGCGCTCGTTGTTCGGGCGCGATTCGCTGCTGCCGCAGCGCGCCACTACGATGCAGGCGACGCTGGAGCAGCGGATTGATGAGCGGACTCGGTTGAGGGTGGAGGTGTACCAGCGGCTCGACCGGGACGTGATTTGGCGACCGTTGTTTGAGCCGCGTCTGGTTGGTTCGGTGCTGGTGAATGGGCGCGCGGATGCGCCGTATCAGAACGCGCAGCGTGGGTATGGGCGTGGCGTGGAGGTGTTCCTTCAGCGGCGCACGGCCAATGGACTGACGGGCTGGATTGCGTACTCGTACGGGCGGGCCCGGATGCGGGAGTTCGACGCGGATATGGATCCGAGGCATGGTGTCCAGGCCTACGGGTCGTGGCGGCTGCGCCCGACCTTGAATGTAAGCGCGCGGTATGTGTTCGGTTCGGGTCTTCCGGTACCGGGTTATTTCACCGGGACTCGACAGGATCTATTCCTGACTACGGTTCGAAATACGTTTCGAATGCCGGATTACCAGCGAATGGATTTTCGTGTGAATAAGACGTTTCAGCGCAACCGGGTGCGTTGGACGCTGTTCGGGGAAGTGCTGAATATCTGGAATCGGGAGAATGTCCGGGCTGAGGAGTTTCTGGGATACGACGCACGGACGCGTCGCGTACGGCACTCCTTTGGAACCATGTTTCCCATCCTGCCGTCGGCCGGATTCCTGCTCGAGTTCTGATTATTTCTGAAGGGCCTCGACCAGCAGTCGCACGGGTCTTGTTGCGGCGTTGATCACTTCCAGTTTCGGCTTCGCCATGGTGTCGAGGGTGATGAGCCTTTCGCGCGCCCAGGTGCTGTTGTTGGGCTGCGGCGTCTGCATGCGGCTGATGGCCTCGAAGCCGATGTTTGCGATCTGCTGCAGGTCGGATGCCAGAGGTTGCGCCTCGTTCAGCAGGTAGCTGGACTGGTAGAGCGGCATCAGAGTTTGATGGACGTTGTACCACTTCTGCAGTTCGGCGCGGATCTGGTCTGTCAGGGCTGGGCTGGGTTGCGCGACGTAGCGCCCCATTAGAGATTCGACGTCGCGAATCATGCGGCTGTCACCTCTGGCGGCGTCGACCATGCGGTTGAGTTGTGTGTCCTGCGCGTACTTCTGGAAGAGTTCGCGCACTTCGATGCCTTGCGGGTCGAGTGCGTCGGCGAGGGTGCGCATGGTTTCGATCGGTGCTGTTGGCGCTATCCGACGAAGCATCGCGTCGTAGTTGGTGTTGTGTGTGGCGCCTCGATAATCGAGCCGGTGCGTGATGCGGTCGAGGCGCTGATACATGGACTCGGTGCTGGTGGTCAGGGCGGCTGGGGACCACAGGCGCTCGGCGACGGCGGCGGATTTGGGCCACATGCGGGAGTCGATGGTGAGGGGGCTGATGAACTCCGTCCACATGCAGGCTTCACCGCCGAGCACGTTCCTGGCTTCTTCAGGAGTAAGTGACGATGCGGGGCCGCCGAGCGGGTCGACGTGATAGTAAGTGGACGTCAGATTGAGGTGGTCGAGATAGTAACCGAAGGACAGGAGTGTCTTGTAACCTTCCTTCGCGGCCGCGGCGAGCGAGGTGTGATTTTGCCAGGACTGCACCATGATGTCTTTGGGCAGCTTCTGGTGCAGGATCTCGTCCCAACCGGCCACTTTTCTGTTGTGTTTCCGCAGTATTTCGAGCACGCGGCGATTGAAGTACGCCTGCAGTCCCTTCTCGTCGACGAGGTTCCGCTGTTTGATGAAGGCCTGGATCTTCGGGTTCGCCTGCCAATGCTTGTAAGTGACCTCGTCTCCACCGATGTGTAAGTACTCATCGGGAAACAGCGTTGTCATCTCACCCATGAGTTTGTCGATGAATGCGTAGACCGCTTCGTTGGTGGCGTCAAGCGTGGGGTCGTAGATGCCGAAGGTGTGGATGATGCTGTACGGGCCTGGAGCGCTGGCGAGTTCGGGGTAGCCGATGAGCCAGGTGGCGCAGTGGCCGGGCATGTCGAACTCAGGGATGATGCGGATGCCGCGGTCGCGGGCGTAGGAGATGATGCGGCGGATCTCGTCCTGCGAATAGTACTCGCCGTTCTCCGTGCCGAGCTGGTGGAGTTTTGGGAAGAGCTTGCTTTCGACGCGGAAGCCCTGGTCGTCGGTGAGGTGCCAGTGGAAGACGTTGAGCTTGACGGCTTCCATGGTGTCGAGGGTGCGGAGGATCACCGGGACCGGCATGAAATGGCTGGTGACGTCGATGAGGAGACCGCGCCATGGGTAACGGGGGCTGTCGTCGATGGTGACGGCGGGCGCGGCAAAGCCTTTCGTCGACGGCTCGACCAGTTGGAGGAAGGTCTGGAGACCTCGCATGGTGCCGAGGATGGTTGCTGAGGTGAGGCGCGCCTGCGTGGTGGTGATTTCGAGACGGTAGGCTTCGGGGTCGCCCAGCTTGTCGAGTGGCCGGTCAGTGGTTTGGGCGCAATCGATGAACAGCGTGGGTTTGCCGGGGGGCGTGTTCAGAGGGATGGCTGTTTCTTTGGTGAGCTGCTCGAGGAAGCGGCGCCCTGCACGGTCGAGCCGCGGGGCCGGGCGCTTCACGTACTGGATGCGGAAGGACCCGTCGATTGGGAGGGCTCCGGTTCCGGTCTGCAGAGATGCGGGGAGCGGCATCAGCACGGGCTGCGCAGAAGCGGCAGCGACGGAGAAAGCGAGTAGGACGAGGCGACTCAGCATAGCTTTACGTGTTGGCGAAATCGAAGGTCGGTTCGGCGCCGCCTCGGCGGCGGGTTTGGATGAGGTGAAAGATGTATCCGGCGGCGAACCACACACCACCCGCAATCTTTGCGGGAACGGAAAGATTGAGCCAGATGGACAGACAGAACAGGAATCCGAAGAGCGGCAGTGCGACACCCGAGATTCGCCTGAAGCCGGACTCAGTGAAGCCTGTCCTGAAGGAGTGGCGGATGACCGCCGCGTTCACGCCCATGAAGGCGAGGAAGGCACCGAAGTTGATGAGTTCGGCAGAGCGCTCGTAGTTGAGGATGAGGGCTCCGGCGCAGGAGAGCACGCCCACCAGCAGGATGTTCCATGAGGGCGACGCGGTGCGCGCGTCGAGATGCGCGAAGAAGCCGGGCAACGATCCGCCTCGAGCCATTCCATAGAGTAGCCGGGCCACACCGGTTTGCGCAGTGAGGCCGGAGCCGAGGCTGCCAACTACGAGGATGAGTGCCATGGCGTGAAAGAGCCAGTCGCCTGCAACCATGCGGCTTACGTCGAGAAACGCGGTCTCCACGTTGGCGTATGTGGGGTCGGGCCGGACGAGTTGCGCAAGGTAGACCTGCAGACCGCCGAAGACTCCAGTGAAGAGCACGACGATGACAGCCGCGAGCATCACGTTGCGTCGCGGGTTGCGCACTTCTTCGGCCAGTGTCGTGACTCCGTCGAAGCCTCCGTAGGTGAGGGCGGCTACCGAGGTCGCGGTCAGGATGGTTGGCCAGGAGAAGGTCTCTGGGTTGTAGAACGGCCGCGTGGAGACCAGCGCCGCTATGCCGCCGATGCCCAGCAGATGCGTGGTCGCGAGGTAAAGGAAGGCCAGGGTAACGGCTGTCATGACGATGCAGAGAACCATGCTGGCTCGCGTGGTGAAGCGGATGCCGCCAATGTTGATGGCGGTCATTCCTGACGAAAACAGAATTACCCACGCGACGTACGGGATGGCGGGCATGAGTCGATTCAAGGTGACGGCGCCATAGATGGTGCAGATGAGCGGGACCAGCAGGTAGTCGAGGAACATGGCCCATCCGGTGAGGAATCCCCACTGCCGGTTGAGGCTCAGGCTGACATAGGTGTAGGCGGAACCGGCGGACGGGTAGAGCGCGGCCATGCGGCCGTAGCTGACGGCTGTGAGCACCATTGCAGTCATTGCGAGCAGGATGGTGGCTGCGGCGTGTCCGTTCGAGAGCTGCTGCGCGAGTCCGAAAAGTGGGATGGGCGCGATGGGTTGAACGAGAACGATGCCGTACAGGATCAGGTCCCACAGGCTCAGCACGCGGCGAAGTTTCGGAGGGGACTCGCTCATCGTTTGTAGTCGTGAAAGGTTTGATTCAGCGTAAGTGGAAAAGCTGCGAGCGTCAAGCAGTTTTTTCTGTTTTCAGAAAGAATGTATTGACCCTGCGCAAGTCCAGCGTTAGTGTTAGGGAGAGTGCTCAAGCAGGTGCAAGGCAAAGTGGAACGTGACCGGCACGTCATTGAGGCGGTGGTGCGCCGTTTCGGGCCGGTGTCGCGCGCGCGGATTCATGAGCTGACGGATATTCGGCTGAGTGCGCTGTCGACGCTGGTTCGGGAGCTGCTGGCTGAAGGACGGCTGGCCGAAGCAGGTGTCGAAGCCAGCGCGCTGGGACGCAAAGGCGTCTTGTTGCAGCTCAACGAGGGGTTCGGCTCCGTGGTTGGGATCGAGTTCGACGATGAGTCTGTTACCGCGGGTGTGACGGACTTGCATCCACGGATTCGGCACTGCGTGACTGAGCCGGTACGGCTGAACGGCGGTGTAGCCGGACTCGTGGATCAGTTGGTGTCGCTGACGCGGCGTGCGCTGAGGGAGGCGGGGGTTCGGCGTCGCGATTTGATCGGGATTGGCGTGGCAGATCCCGGGCTGGTGGACAGTCAGCGTGGAGTGACGGTCACCTCGTCTATGATCCCGTTCTGGAAAGATGTGGCGCTGCGGGAGATCTTCGCGCGCCAGTTTCGCGTGCCGGTGCTGGTTGAAGCGCGCACACGCGCGAAGGCTGTTGCGGAGCATGAATGCAAGGCTGTAGAACGGCCGCCGGACAGCATGATTTATATCGACTACGGCAGCGGGATCGGCGCGGGTCTTTATGTGGATGGCCGGCTGCTTTATGGACAGGGCTCGGCTGCAGGTGAGTTTGGGCATACGGCTGTGTCGGTTGGCGGGCCTGTTTGCGCGTGCGGGAGTTTCGGATGCCTGGAGGCGGTGGCGGGATTGCGCGCTGTGGAGGCTCGGATACGGCAGGTAATTCACGAGGGTGCCCGGACTGACGTGCTGGAGATGGCCGGGGGCGATGTATCGCGGATCAGCGGGTGGATGGTGTTTGCAGCGGCGAGTGACGGGGACAAGGCGGCCAGTAATGTTGTGGCGGAAATCGCCCGGTATCTGGGGCTCGGGCTGGCGAATCTGGTGAATTTATTTAATCCCGGACTGATCGTTTTGGATGCGCGGCTTCGTGTGGCTGGTGAGAATTTGCTGCAGCAGGTGGAAGGCGTGGTGCGGCGTCAGGCGCTGCGCGAATCGCAGTCTCAGGTGACGATCCGCTATGCGTCGGTGACCGAGGCGGCGGGTGTAATCGGCGTCGTGGAGATGGTGCTGGCGAAGCATTTCGAGGTGCCCGCGTTTCGGCCGCCTCCGTTTTTGGTGGCGGGGAACTATGAGGAGAGAGTGGGATGAGTGACCTGGCTGTGTTGGGCGGCAAGCCTGTTCGGGAACGGGCGTTTACGGCGTGGCCAGTGTTTGGTGCCCGCGAGGAGGAGCTCGCGCTGGAGGTATTGCGGAGCGGGCATTGGTGGCGCTATACGCATGGCGAGGCTCTGGATGCGGGTGCTGCCGAGTCCGCGGCGCCTTCGAAGGTTGCTGAGTTTCAGGGTCGGTTTGCGGCGGCACATGGGTCCAAGTACGGGATAGCTTGTGTGAACGGCACGGCGGCTCTGGAGGTGGCGTTGCGGGCTCTCGGGGTGGGGAATGGGGACGAGGTTATCGTTCCGCCGTATACGTTTATCGCGACTGCCACGGCACCTATGTTGATCGGCGCCACTCCTGTGTTTTGCGATATCGATATTTCCACGTTTAATCTGGATCCGGCTCGGCTTGAGGCGGCGATTACTCCTCGGACGAAGGCGATTATTCCGGTGCATTTCGCGGGGCTGGCGGCGGATATGGGTGAGATTGGGGCGATAGCTGCGCGCCATGGGATACCGGTGCTGGAAGACGCGGCGCATGGGCATGGCGGGTCGTGGTGCGGGCGCCCGCTGGGGTCGATTGGCGTGGCGGCTACGTTCAGCTTTCAAGCTTCTAAGAACATGACGGCTGGCGAGGGCGGGCTGATTACTACAGGTAACGCGGAGCTTGCTGAGATTTGCGAGTCGCTGGTGTGGGTGGGGCGGAAGGTCGGGCGGCCCTGGTATGAGCACCACAGGCTGGGGTGGAATTACCGGATGACGGAGTTCCAGGCGGCGTTGCTGATTGCGCAACTTGAGAGGCTCGGGGAGCAGACGGCTCGGCGACAGAAGAATGGCTCGTATTTATCGGCGTGTTTGCGGGAAATACCTGGGCTTTTGCCGCTGGATGTTCCGGATTATGCTACGGGGCATGCGTGGCATATCTACGTATTGCGGTTCGATGCGGCGGAGTTTGGCGTGTCGCGCGAGGTGTTTTTGAAGGCGCTGACGGCGGAAGGGATTCCGGCGTCGAGCGGGTATGCGCATCCTCTGTATCGCAATCCGGTTTTTGAAGGTACGGAATGGGCGGAGTGTCCCGCGAGCGAGCAGGCTTGTCGCGAGGCGGTCTGGATGGAGCACCGGTTGTTGCTGGGCGATGAGCACGATATGGACGATATTGCGCAGGCAGTACAGAAGGTGTGGGCACATCGGAGGGAACTCGCGTGAGACTTGCCTGTTTGTTACTGACTGCGGTTGTTGGGGCGTGGGGCGCTCCGCTGAAAGTGGGCGAATTTGCGCAG
This sequence comes from Bryobacteraceae bacterium, assembly GCA_034408745.1. Lineage (GTDB taxonomy): Bacteria > Acidobacteriota > Terriglobia > Bryobacterales > Bryobacteraceae > JAWXCM01. The sequence goes on along the minus strand of JAWXCM010000283.1, from coordinate 24,704 downwards.
GAAGTGCGGCAGGTGTTTACTGCCGCGGCTTCGGGGCTGCCGTCGGATGACGTGCGTTGCGTGGCTGCGGCGGGGGATCGCGTATGGGCGGGGACGGCTCGAGGGCTTGCGGTTCGATCGGCTGGCGGTGCGTGGAGCCTGGTCGGCGGCTCGGACGCGGTGGATGCGTGCGCGGCTTCGGGCGCCGATGTGGTTTGGGTGGCCGGGGGGCGCGTGATGCGCGGGTCGACCGTTGCTGGCCAGGTGAGCGGCGGCAAGGTCCATGCGGTGGCCGCAGTGGGGAACCGCGTTGCTGTCGGCACTGAGTCGGGGTTGTTTTTCGGCCCTACGCTGACGCGTGTGATGGACGGTCCGGTGTACGCGGTTGCCCTTCGCGAGTCGGGTGAGGCGGCTGCCGGCGGGGCTGCGGGACTGTTCGTGTTGCGTGGTCGCGAGTGGGTTCGCGAGTTTCCTCGGGACGGCGGGCGGAGCTGGGCTCCAGTGGATGTACGCGGCGTTGGGTTCGATTCGAAGGGGCGGCTTTGGTTCTTCAGTCCGCAAGGCGCGGGCGTGCGGGAGGGCTCGACCTGGAGGCTGTTTACCGGGGCTGAGGGTCTGCCGTATGACGATGCCACGGGCCTCGCTGTGGGACCGGCTGGTGCGGTTTGGCTGGCCACTAAGCGCGGGGCGATTCGCTATGACGGGCAGCAATGGTCGTACCGGCAGGGGCTCCGGTGGCTGCCTGATGATGCGGTTCGCGGCGTGGCGGTGGACGGGTCGGGCGGGGCGTGGTTCGCGACGTCGAAGGGCGTCGGGCTGATTGAGCGGAAGCCGACGCGGCTGGCGGACAAGGCTCGATTTTATGAGGACGAGATCGACAAACGGCACCGGCGCACGGAGTACGAGTATGTGATGACGGTTCGACTGACGAAGCCTGGCGACAAGTCGAACTGGGTGCAGACGGACAGCGATAACGACGGGCTCTGGACCAGCATGTATGGCGCGGGCGAGTGCTTCGCTTTCGGCGCAACGAAGGATCCTGTTGCGAAGCGTCGCGCGGTGAAGGCGTTTGAGGCGCTGCGGTTTCTGAGTGTGGTGACGCAGGGCGGGTCGCATCCGGCGCCTGCTGGCTTCCCTGCCCGGGCGATTTTGCCTACGAGCGGACCTGATCCGAATATTGGCGATTCGCGGGCTCGGGATGTGCGGATGCAGGCGTCGCGCGATTCGTTGTGGAAGATCATGAGTCCGCGGTGGCCTAAGAGCGCTGACGGGAAATGGTACTGGAAAACGGACACGAGTTCGGACGAATTAGACGGACATTATTTCTTTTATGCCGTCTATTACGATTTGGTGGCGGAGACGGAGCGGGAGAAGGAAGAGGTTCGGGCGGTGGTGAGGGCGATTACGGACCACATCATCACTCACAACTGGGCGCTGGTGGACTGGGACGGCAAACCCACGCGCTGGGCAGTGTTCGACCCGGTGTCGCTGAATGACGACAGGATGTGGTGGAACGGCCGGGGCCTCAATTCGCTCAGCATTTTGTCCTATTTGAAGGTCGCTGAGCATATGACTGGGGACCCCAGGTACCGCGAGGCTTACGACAAGCTGGTCCGCGAGCATAAGTACGCCACGAACACGCTGGTGGCGAAGGTGAGTACGGGCGCGGGTTCGGGCAATCAGTCCGATGATGAGATGGCGCTGATGAGCTATTACAACCTGCTGAAGTATGAAACGGACGATGATTTGCGGCAGAAATACGCGGGGTCGCTGGCGAATTACTGGGCTATCGAGCGGCTGGAGAAGAATCCGTTCTTCAATTTTATTGGGGCTGCGAGTCTGACGGGGAAGAAGTTCACCGATGCGTATGGGACGAATGATTTGACTCCCAAGGGTGCGTGGCTGGAGCAGTCGGTGGATACGCTGCGGCGAATGCCGCTGGACCGGATCGACTGGGCTCACACGAACAGCCATCGCAAGGACATCGAGCGAGTGCGGCTGCATATCTGGGAGGACAGTGACCGGCCTCCGAGCGGGCATCTTCACGACGGCACGGTGATTCCGGTGGACGAGCGCTATTTCGGTTTCTGGAATCACAACCCGTATACGCTGGATACGCGCGGGTCGGGGAATTCGCTTGGCGATGGCGGGGTGTTTCTGCTGCCGTATTACATGGGCTTGTATCACAAATTCATCGAGGACTAGGCGATGGCAAACCGCATCGACTCGATGGACCAGTTCCGCGGCTACACGATGGCCGGGATGTTCCTGGTCAACTTTGTGGGCTCGTTTGCAGCGGTGCATGCGTTGCTGAAGCATCACAATACCTACCACAGTTATGCGGACACGATTATGCCGCATTTCTTTTTCGCGGTGGGCTTTTCGCTGCGGCTGGTGATGCTTCGGAATATCGAGCAGAAGGGCTCGGCTGCGGCTTACCGCAAGGCTGTAATTCGCAGTTTGATCCTGGTGCTGGTCGGGATGGTGGTGTACCACCTCGACGGTAAGTACAAGACCTGGGCGGATCTGACTTCGCTGGGGTGGTCGGGATTCTTTGCGACGGCGTTCTGGCGAACTTCGTTTCAGGCTCTGGTGCATATCGGCGTCACGAGTCTGTGGGTGCTGCCGGTGATTGCTCGATCGGCCCGGGTGCGGATTGCTTTTATGGTGGGAACCGGGGCTCTGCATTTGGCGTTGTCGTACTGGTTTTGGTATGACTTGCTGCGAGAGAAGCGAATCATTGATGGCGGTCCGCTGGGCTTTTTGACGTGGGCGATTCCTGCGCTGGCGGGGTCGCTGGCTTTTGATTTGGTGCGGGATCGCGGGGCTCGGGGGGCTTTGAAGCCGCTGGTGATTTGGGGTGCGGTGCTCGCGTTTTTTGGGTATGGGTTGTCTTGTTTGGGCGGGCTCGCGGCTCCTCCGTTTTGGGCGCCGTGGGGACCGGTGAATATCTGGACTATGAGCCAGCAGGCCGGGGCTAATTCTTACCTTTGGTTCTCGGCTGGGTTTTCGCTGCTGGTTTATGCGGGGTTTGTGTGGTGGACCGATGTTGGCGGGCGGCAGTGGTCTTTGTTTCGAGTATTTGGGGTGAATCCGCTGGCAGGGTATGTGCTGCATGATTTGATTGCGGAGGCGGTGAAGCCGTTTGGTCCTTCGGATTCACCGCTGTGGTGGGTTGGGTTTGTGTTTGCTGTTTACTTTGGGATTCTTTGGTTATTTTTGTGGGGGCTGGACCGACAGCGCATTTATATTCGGCTTTGAACGGCGGACGTGGGCGTCCGCCGCAGGCCTGGGGGCCTGCCCCCCTTTTGCCCTCAGTAATAGTTGAGGATGTGGAGGATATATCAGAGTCTTTTCTATGCGGCTTTCTTCTTTGCGGCTGGTTTGCCTCGGCCGGTCAGGCCTCGGATCAGATCGACTTCTTCGGGCTTGTAGGGCGTGCCGTCGGTTTTGAAGACTTCGTGGAACCAGATGGCTGGTTCGCGGTCGACGTACGGCTTCTGCCAGGAATCCCATGGCAGGTGGGTTTGGGTCTTGCCTTGCACTAATCCCCAGTTGTAGGCGGCTACGTTGTACTTCTTCGCTACTGGCAGGGAGCCCTGGAAGGTGCTCATGTTGCCTCTGGCCATGTACTCGGTGCAGAGGATGGGGCGCTTGTAGCGCTGGAGGGACTGGATGGCTGCTTCGAACTTTTCCGGACCATCGTAGTTGTGAAAGCTGATGACGTCGGACTGCTCGAGCTGCACCTTTTGGATGGGGCTGAGTTTTGCGTCGCCGGACCAGTCGCCCTTCCAGACACCGGAGGTCAGCGGTTGGGTCGGGTTGACGGCACGGGCCCATTCGAAGGACTTCTCGAGTAACGGCAGAACATAATCCGCTTTATTCGGTAATTCCACTTTGCCGTAGCTGGATTCGCTGGTATTTTCCGGTTCATTCCAGAGGTCCCAGGCGAGAATTCGCTTGTCCTTTGCGAACGCGGCGATCACTCCCTTGACGTAGCCTTCGAGGCGGCTGTGCTGACCCGGGTCCTTCAGCGCGTCGAGGCCGGGGCTCTGGAGCCAGCCGGAGTTGTGCACGCCGGGTTTGGGGGCGCGCTGCTTGCCCCAGCGCGGGAACGGGTCCCAGCAGGAGTCGAAGAGCACGAGCATGGGTTTGATTTTGTGCCTGTCGGCGATGGCGAGGAACTGGTCGAGGCGCTCGCGGAAGCCCTCGCGGTCCTCCTTCCACATCAGGTCGTGAAGGAAGACGCGCATGGTGTTCATGCCGATGCTCTCGGCCCAGGCGAGTTCTTCATCGATGCGCGCCGGATTGAATGTGGCGGCCTGCCACATCTCCAGTTCATTGATCGCGGTGGACGGGATGTAGTTGGCGCCGACGAGCCAGGGCTGTTTGGCGTACCACTGGTTGGCCTTCTGCGCGGTCCAGCGTCCGTCCTGTGCGGTTAGGGTGGCAGCGACCAAAAGAATCAGTACGGCGATTCGCTTCATGCTTTCTCCGTCAACATTTTGTAGATAGTGGCAGTCTTCCACGTCTTGCCGGGTTCGAGCTGCGTGGTGGGGAATTTGGGCTGATTCGGGGAATCGGGGAAGTGCTGCGTTTCGAGGCAGAATCCGGTGCGATGCCCGTACACCTTGCCGCCCTTTCCTCTGTTGGTGCCGTCGAGGAAGTTGCCGGTGTAGAACTGAACGCCGGGCTCGACTGTAGAGACTTCGAGGACGCGGCCGGACTTCGGCTCGACGACGCGCACGATCTGGCGCATGGCGCCCATCGGTCCGTTCAGGACGTAGTTGTGGTCATAGCCTTTGCCGAGTTTGATCTGTTCGTCGTTGGCGTTGATGCGCTCGCCGATGGAGTGAGGCTGGCGGAAATCGAACGCTGTACCGGCGACGGGCTTCAGTTCGCCGGTCGGGATGAGGCCGGCGTCGACGGGCGTGAAGCGGTCGGCATTGATCTGGATGCGATGCCCGAGTATGTCGCCACTGCCTTCGCCCGCGAGATTGAAGTAACTGTGGTTAGTAACATTGAGCACCGTGACTTTGTCGGTTGTCGCGGTGTAGTCGATGCGGAGCTCATTGGCGTCGCTGAGACTGTAGCGGACCGTGGTGGTCAGGGTGCCGGGGTAGCCTTCTTCGCCATCCTTGCTGATGTAGGTGAGGTCGATTCCCCCGTTGACTTCCTTCGCGGTCCACAAGACCTTGTCGAAGCCCTTCAAACCGCCGTGGAGTGCGTTCTCCCCGTTGTTTTTGGCAAGGGTGTACTGCTTGCCTCCGAGGGAGAACTTACCCTTTGCGATGCGGTTTCCGTAGCGGCCGACCACCGCGCCGAAGTAGGGGTTCTCCGTCTGATAGCCCTCGATGTTATCGAAGCCGAGGGTGATATCGGCCATCTTGCCCCGCGCGTCGGCGCACCTGATGCTTTGTACGCGGGCGCCATAAGTGATGACTGTTACTTCCGTACCCTGTGAGTTAGTAAGTTTGTAAAGATCCACGGCTTGTCCGGATTTGACTTTTCCGAAAGAGGTCTTCGCGATACCGCGGGCGGCCGCCTGGGTGATCACCGGGGCGGCGGCGGTAAGCGCTATGGCAGTTCGACGCGTGAGGGACATATTCCGATCTCCATTTGTATCAGGTCTCAGTCATCGGCGTGTGCGGAAGGGCGATGCCGGGAGGCCCTCCGCGTTGTAGAGGGTAGACGGCGGGTTGTCGGCCCAGGCGTATCGAACGTACCTGGGCTCCGGGACTTCCGGCGCGCTGACGAGGACGGTGGCGCCTTCGAGGCGCGGCGTCGCGGTGAACCACTTGCCGTTTTCGCCCGCGAGTTCGAAGCCCGCTGAGCTCCTCAGGACGAGACCGCCGGCGTTGTCGAAGCGGAGCCTCAGTTGCGCGCCCTCAATGGTGGCCTGCCGGAACAGCGGGCCAGCCGGGACGATGGGCTCGTTGTAGACGAGGGCTCGCGCGGCACGGAACAGCCGGTCGGCGACGATGCGCTTGTTGCGGGGGTGGATGTCATCGGGCGTGCCGGCGTCGATTGTCACGGCCATGGCGGTGTTCGTGACGCCAAGGGCCTGGCGCTGAGCGTCGCGCACCTCTGGCCACATGCTGTCGGGAGCGGCGTTGAAGTTGGCGAGTTGGACGAAGAGGAACGGGAAGTCGCCCTGACTCCACGCCCGGCGCCAGTCGCGGATCATGGCTGGGAAGAGGTGCTCGTACACAGGCGCGCGTTCGGGCGACGTGTTGCTCTCGCCCTGATACCAGATCACGCCCTGGATGGGCAGTTTGGTGATGGGCGCGAGCATGCCGTTGAACAGACCTGTCGGTGTCCAGGGGCCGCCTGGCCCTGTGCGGAGCTCGGGCCGATCGCCCTTGCTGCCTTTGCGGACCCAGTCGTCGAGCCTGTATCTGTGGCGGCGCAACGCGGTGTCGTGGGCGTCGGCGACGCGGCCCCATTCTTCGAAGACTGGCATGAGCGACGCGCTGGAGGAGAGGCCTCGGAGGCTGGTCCAGGCTTCGGCAGGGGTGCCGCCCCACGCGCTCTGGATGATACCGATGGGTACTTTGCGGTGCTGGTGAATCATTCGCGCAAAGTGGTAGCCGACGGCGGAGAACTTCTCGACGGAGTGCGGTGTTGCGGGCTCCCATGCTGTGCCGACGAAGTCGTCCTGCGGGTAGTCGCGGACACGGTGCATGGTTCGGACGAGGCGGATTTGGGGGTAGTTTGCGGCCTGTTTCTCGGTGTCAGGGTTTGCGGCCCAGGCTACTGGCCATTCCATGTTCGACTGTCCGGCGGCGATCCACACTTCGCCGACGAGAACATCGCGGAGGCGAATTGTTTTTGCGCCGCTGCGGATGTTGATCTCATGCGGTCCTCCTGGTTCGGGGACGGGCGGGAACCAGACGCTCCAGCGTCCTGCGTTGTCGGTGACGGTGTTGCGGGTGTCGGTGCGGAACGCGACGTCGACGGACTCACCTGGGGATGCGGAGCCCCAGACATGCACGGGCATATTCTGCTGGACCACCATGTGATCGGTGAGGAGTTGCGCGACGCGGACCTCGGCGTGAAGGGCGGCGGCGAACAGCAATGCGGGCAGGAATTGTCGGAATGGCACGGATCACCTGATAATATCGAAGCTCCGCCATGATTCACCCACCTAAACGTCTACTCTACGGTCCCGGACCCACAATGGTCGATCCTCGCGTATATTCCGCGATGGGTCAGCCGATTGTTGGGCATCTGGATCCTTTTTTCTTCAGCGTCGTAGAGGACATTCGAGCCGGCCTGCGCGAAGTATTCGGCACCTCGAATGATTTTACGCTCGCTATCAGCGGCACGGGCAGCGCTGGTATGGAAGCCGCGGTGGCTAATTTCGTGGAGCCCGGGCAGAAATTCGCCGTGCTTGCAAACGGTTTCTTTTGCGACCGGCTGGTTGAGATGGGCAAGCGGCATCGGGGCGACGTGGTTCGCTTCGACAAGCCGTGGGGTGAGGGTTTCAGCGATGCTGAGGCTCGCGAGTTTATTCTGCGCGAGAAGCCCGATGTGGTCGCGTTTGTGCAGGCTGAAACGTCGACTGGCGTTTACAACGCGGGCAAGGGTATTTGCGACGCGGCTCGCGACGTCGGGGCTTTGACGATTGCCGACTGCGTGACTTCGCTGGGCGCGATGCCGGTGGAGATCGACGCCAACGGTATCGACGTGGCCTACAGTTGCACGCAGAAGGGACTGAGCGCGCCTCCGGGTCTTTCACCCATCACGGTCTCTCCGCGGGCTCTGGAACGGCTTCGTGCGCGGAAAGCGACGATCGACACGTGGTACCTGGATCTGAAGTTGATTGACGAGTATTTCGAGGGACCGAAGCGGTATCACCACACAGCGCCGATCACGCTGTTCTACGCGCTGCAGGCCGCGCTGGATGCGGTTCGCGAGGAAGGGCTGGCGAACCGGCTGGCTCGGCACAAGCGTGCACATGAGCGGCTGGTGGCGGGGCTGGAGGAGCTCGGCATGGAAATGCTGGTGCCCGCGGGTCAGCGCATCTGGAATCTGAACACGCCGAAAATTCCCGCCGGTGTCACGGACGCGGAGATTCGCAAGCACCTGATGGAGAAGTACGGGATGGAAGTTGCCGGCGGGTTTGGCACGCTGGCGGGCAAGATTCTGCGGCTCGGGATCATGGGTCCGCTGGCGAGCGACGAGGGCGTCAACAACGTTCTTGGCGCTATTGCGGAGGCCCTCCCAGGCGGTATCGGCGCTGGTTCTACATCCAGCCGGGCGACCACTTAAACACGTTTCCGGTCAGACTGCCGACGTAGATATCACCGGTCCGGGACACATCCAGCCAGTGTCCCGGACTCTCCATTGAGCCCAGTATTTTCCCCGAATTCAAATCGATTTTCATGATGCGGCCGGAGAGCGTGTCGTAGGTGCGGATTTCCACCGCATCGCGATAGGCCATCGCCCACAGCTCCTGGCTCGGCGTAATGAAGATGTTCTGACAGGAGCCGATGTGGGTCCACTGCTTCAGGAATTTGCCGCTGGCGTCGAAGACCTGGATCCGGTTGTTGCCGCGATCGGCGACGTAGACCTGGCCTTTGGCGTCGATGGCGATGGAATGCGGAAGGTTGAACTCGCCGGGTCCTGCGCCGGGCTTGCCGAATGCGGCGATGTATTTTCCTTCTTTCGTGAATCGGACTACGCGCGAGTTTCCGTAACCGTCGGAGACGTAGAAGTCACCGTTTGGCGCCCAGGCGATGTCGGTGGGTTTGTTGAATGTATCGGGTGTCTCGCCTGCCTTTCCTTTTACTCCCAGCGTGAGGAGCAGCTCGCCTTTCGGAGTGAATTTCATGACCTGGTGATCGCCATTGTCGGTGATCCAGACGCTGCCTGCTCTGTCGACGCGAATGGCATGCGCGTTGCCGAACATGCCCTTGCCCCAGGAGCGCAGGTACTTGCCTTTGGAGTCGAAAACCACGATGGGGTCGGCTTTGGGACCTCGCTGAAAAACGAACACTTCATTTTCGGCGTTGGTAGCGACGGCGGAGACGCGCCCGAATTTCCAGCCGTCGGGCATGGTGTCCGGCTCCTCGCCGAAGCGGATTTGCACTTTGTATTTGAGGAGTCCGCCTTCGTGGGGAAACCAGCCTTGTTCGGCGGCGAGGGCGAGAGCGGCGATGGCGAATCCTGCGAGGATGACGCGATTTGACGCGGAGGGCATGAGCGGAAGTATATTAGATAAACATGAAGCTCGGGAGCCCCGTCGCACTGGTCCCGCTCTCGCTGGCAGCGTTGCTGTCGGCAGGCACTGTCTCGCCCACTGACGTTTTCACCTCACAACAGAAGAATCACTGGTCCTTGCAGAAGGTCCGGCGGGCGGCGGTGCCGGAGGTCCAGCGCAGGCAGTGGGTCCGGAATCCGATCGACGCGTTCGTGCTGGCGAAGCTGGAGGCGAAGGGGATCGCACCGTCGGCTGATGCGGACCGTGTCACGTTACTGCGGCGCGTGAGCTTCGATTTGACTGGACTGCCTCCGACTCCGGACGAGGTTTCTGCGTTTGTCGCGGACAAGTCGCCGGACGCTTACGAGAAGGTGGTGGACCGGCTGCTGGCTTCGCCGCACTATGGCGAACGCTGGGCGCGGCACTGGCTCGATTTGGCGCGGTATGCGGAGAGCGAAGGCTTCAAGGCGGACGAGACTCGGCCGAATGCGTGGCGATATCGCGATTATGTGATCGAGTCGTTCAACGCGAACAAGCCGTTCGACCGGTTTGTGCAGGAGCAGATCGCGGGCGACGAGATGTGGCCCGAGGATCCGAAGGCTCGTGTGGCGACGGCGTTCAACCGGCACTGGCCGGATGAGACCAACGCGCGGAACCTGATGCAGCGGCGGCAGGAGATTCTTGACGATATTACGGATGTGACGGGCTCGACGTACCTGGGCCTGACGGTTGGGTGCGCGCGGTGCCACAACCATAAATACGATCCGATTTTGCAGGCTGATTATTTCCGGCTGCAGTCGTTTTATGCGAATACGTCGGCGGACGATCAGATCCCGATGCTGACTGGCTCGGACCTGGCGAAGCATCGCGCGGCGCTGGCGGTTTGGGAAGAGAAGACTCGCACGATTCGCGAGGAGATGAAGGCTTTGATTGCGCCTCGAAAAGCGGCGCTGGTTAAGGACACTGTCGATAAGTTTCCGCCTGAAATCCTGGCGATTCTTGCGAAACCCGAGAAGGAGCGCAACCCTTACGAAGTTCAGATGGCTTTGAAGGCGCGGCCTTATCAGGATCTGGACGATGAGAACGTGGCGCGGTCCCTGAAGGGCGACCAGAAGCTCCGGTATTCGGTGCTGGCGGGTGAGCTGAAGAAGTTCGCTTCGCTGTATCCCGGTGAGTTGCCGGTGGGCGTTGGGATGCGCGATGCGGGTGCGTCGGCGCCTCCGACCCACGTGTTGAAGGGTGGAGTTTACGATAATCCCGCTGATTTAGTGGAGCCTGGTTTTATTACACTGCTGGCGCCGGGTGCGGCGAAGATCGAGAAGCCTGCTGGTGTGGATTCTACAGGACGTCGTATGGCGCTGGCGAAGTGGATGACGCAGGCGGATAATCCGCTTACTCCGCGGGTTGCGGTGAACCGCCTGTGGCACTGGCATTTCGGCACGGGAATTGTTGGCAGCCCGAGCGATTTTGGAATTATGGGCCAAAGGCCGACGCATCCCGAGCTGCTGGACTGGCTGGCATCTGAGTTTGTCCAGACGGGCTGGGATGTGAAGCGCATGCACAGGCTGATGGTGACGTCGAGCACTTACCGGCAGGCGTCAGACCATAACGACGTATCGGCGAAAGCCGACGCGCGCAACCGCCTGCTGTGGAAGTTCCCGCGGCAACGGCTGGAGGGGGAAGTGATTCGCGATGCGATGCTGGCGGTGGCTGGTGTGTTGAACACGAAGGTCGGCGGGCCGAGTGTGATGCCGGAGTTGCCGGAGGGGATGCCTGCACCGCGGGGTGGCTGGAAGCTGTCGGATGAGGAGGATCGGAACCGGCGCAGCGTGTATATCTTTGTTCGCCGAAACTCGCGCTATCCGATGCTGGAGGCTTTCGACATGCCGGATACGCACGAGTCCTGTGGGCGTCGCAACGTGACCATCACCGCTCCGCAGGCGCTGACGTTGCTGAACGACAAGACGGTGCTGGATCAGGCTCGCGCGTTTGCGGGCCGGGTGATTCGCGAGGGTGGACCGGACCTGCGCGGCCAGATCGACCGTGCCTACGAACTGGCTTATGCCCGACGGCCTGACGGGTCGGAGCGGGACACAGTGCAGACCTTCTTTGAACGGCAGGCTGGCATTGTGGCAAAGCGTGCAGCGGCGGGGCAAAAGATAGCGCTGCCGGTCGGGGAGATTCGCGGTCTGGATGCGGCGCACGCAGCTGCGCTGGTGGATTTCTGCCATATGCTGCTGAATTCCAACGAATTCGTTTACAGGAACTAAGAAATGCGCAGGCGCGACTTTTTAACACGCGGCGGGAGCGGGCTCAGCGCGATTGCACTTGCGTCGATGCTGGAGCGCGACGGGTTTGCCGCGGTATCGAATCCGCTGTCGAAAAAGGAACCGCATCACAAGCCGACCGCGAAGGCTGTGATCTGGTGCTTCATGGAAGGCGGGCCGAGCCACATCGATCTGTTCGACCCGAAGCCGGAGCTGGAGAAGCTGGCGGGCAAGCCGATGCCCGAGTCGTTTGGGCGGCCGATTACGGCGATGGGGACGGCGAGCAACACCATCATGCCGTCGAAGCGCACGTGGAAACAGCACGGGCAGAGCGGTATCTGGGTGTCGGACTGGTATCCCGAGATCGCAAAACACGTCGATGACATCACGGTTTTTCGAGGGTGCTCGGCGGATGGGTTGAACCATGTCGGCAGCGTGTGTCAGATGAACACCGGGTCGATTCTGGCGGGCCGGCCGTCGCTGGGCGCGTGGGTCACTTATGGCCTGGGGACGTCGAATGAGAACCTGCCGACGTTTGTCATTTTGACGGATGACAAAGAAGTGCTCGGCGGACCGAAGAACTGGAGTTCGGGGTTCCTTCCGGCGTCGTATCAGGGCACGCTGTTTCGGAATGAGGGCGCGCCGATTCTGGATCTGGCGCCGCCTGACACGATTAATGACGAGCAGCAGCGCAGTAAATTGCAGTTTCTTAACGACATAAACCGGCGCTTCTCGGCGAATAAGGCCGAGGATTCCGATCTGGAAGCGCGGATTTCTTCGTACGAGCTGGCGTATCGGATGCAGAAGGCCGGGCCGGAAGCGGTCGACCTGACGAAGGAGTCGGAGGCGACGAAGAAGCTGTACGGCATGGATGAAGAGCCGACGGCGAAGTTCGGCACCAATTGTCTGCTGGCTCGGCGGCTTGTGGAGCGCGGCGTGCGGTTTGTGGAGCTGTACTCGGGCAGCGGCAGCGCCTGGGATGCGCACAACAATATCGAGGGCAACCACTCGCGGATGTGCAAGGCGTCGGACAAGCCGATCGCGGGGCTGTTGGCGGATTTGAAGGCTCGCGGGATGCTCGACGACGTGCTGGTAGTGTGGGGCGGCGAGTTTGGCCGTACACCGTTTAATGAGAAGGGCGACGGTCGCGATCACAACCCGTGGGGCTTCACGATGTGGATGGCCGGCGGCGGGATCAAGGGCGGTCACGTGATTGGGACAACCGATGAAATCGGCCTGAAAGTGGTGGAAGGCCGCACCCACGTGCACGATATCCACGCGACGATGCTGCACACGCTGGGGCTGAACCACATCAACACCACGTATCTTCACAACGGCCGCGCGGAGCGTCCGACGATCGTTGCTGGCGAGGTTTGCAAGGCCGCGCTAAAATCTGCGTAACGTGAATCGCAGACAAGCTCTCTCTCTGATCGCCGCAGCGCCGGCGTCCGCTGTTACTTTTCGCAGCGCCTGGTCGGTCAACAAGAAGGAACGCCCGTGGATCGGACCGGAATACTGGGCCAACCCCATGCAGGACTGGCGGCTTCGCGACGGGCGCATCGAGTGCTTCGTCGCGGGCGGCGAACGCAGCGTGTTTCTGTTGACGCATGAGCTCACAGGCGCGGCTGCAAAGTTCGAGACGGCAGTGCGCGTCGGGCGGCTGAATCCTGAAGACAAAGCCGAGGGATTTACCGGCTTTCGCATCGGCGTCAAGGGCCGGTACAACGATTATCGCGACGATGCGGTGTATGGCATCGGCATGAATGCCGGAATTGCTGGTGATGGCCGGTTATTTATCGGCGAGTTGCATGAGGGTGCGGCTCGGGTGACGGTGCCGCTGGACAATGTGGAACTGACGTTGTCGGCTGAACCGGAGGGCTCGGGCTACACGGTGCGGCTGGTGGCGGCGGACAAGGACGCGACTGTTCTGGCGCAGGAGACTCGGCGCGATGTTCCGGCCGACTGGATGAAGGGTGGTGTGGCGCTGGTGTGCCATTCAGGGCCGGTCCGGCCGTCGCCCGATCCGAAGTCGATTAACTACACGATGAGCGGACCGGTGCGGCAGAACATCGAGCGCGGCGGAGGGATGCGCTGCTGGTTTGCCGACTGGCGCGTTTCGGGCGACAAGGTCGCGGTTCATGCGGATCGGGCGTGGGGTCCCATTCTGTTCGCGCTGCACACACTGAGTCGCGGCACGTTGAAGATGACTGCTCAGTTCGCACCGATAGAGACCGAGGGACAGACGGCGCGTCTGGAAGTGAAGTCGGGCAGCACGTGGAAGCAGGTGGCGTCTTCGGGGCTGGATGCCGAGGCTCGGATTGCAGTGTTTCGCGTGGAGAAGTGGAATGACCGGGTCGACACGCCTTACCGGGTAACGCTCGGCGATGCGAGCTTTGAAGGCGTGGTGCGGAAGGATCCGCGGGAGAAGGGGAAGCTGGTTGTGGGCGGTCTCTCCTGCGTCAACGACGGCGGGTTTCCGCATACGGAAGTGGTGAACGGGCTGAAGCACTTCAAGCCCGACGTTTTGTTGTTCACCGGAGACCAGATTTACGAACGAGTCGGTGGATATGGGATTCAGCGGCTGCCGATTCCCGTGGCGACGCTCGATTATTTGAGGAAATGGTACATATTTGGGTGGAGTTTCCGGGATTTATTTGCCGACACGCCGACTGTTTGCATGCCCGACGACCACGATGTGTATCACGGGAATGTGTGGGGCGCGGGCGGGCGGCACGCGGAGGGTGAGGGTCAGCCTGGCCAGGATTCGGGTGGTTATCTGCAGCCTGCGCCGTGGGTCAACATGGTGCAGCGCACGCAGACCAGCCACATGCCCGATCCGTTCGATCCAACGCCGGTGGAACAGGGAATCGGTGTATATTACACGTCGCTGAAGGTGGGCGGTGTGGACTTCGCCATCCTGGAGGACCGGAAGTGGAAGTCGGCACCGAAGGTCGCAATGCCGAATGCCAGGATTACGAACGGATTCGCGCAAAACCCTGAGTGGAATTCGTCGAAGAACGGTGATGTGGCGGGCGCGCAGTTGTTGGGTGACAGGCAACTGAAGTTCCTGGATGAATGGGCTGCTGACTGGGCGGGCGGCACGTGGATGAAGGTCGCAGTGTCGCAGACCATCTTCACGAATCTGGCGACACTGCCTGCCCCTGCGAACACGGATTCGGTGACTGGCAAGCTGCCTGTGATGAAGCCCGGCGAGTACCCATCGGGTGAGATTCCCGTAGCCGATCACGATTCGAACGGATGGCCGCAGTCGGGCCGGAATGCGGCGCTGCGGGCCATGCGCAAGGCTTGTGCATTTCATATCGCCGGCGATCAGCATTTAGGGTCGACTGTGCAGTACGGGGTCGACGAATGGAATGACGCTTCGTGGGCGATTTGCGTGCCTGCGGTGTCGAACCTGTTCCCGCGGAGGTGGTTTCCTCCTGCTCCGGGCAGAAATGCGCGTGCGGAGTTTCCGAAGAATACCGGGGAATATCTGGATGGTTTCGGGAATAAGATCACGGTCCACGCGGTATTTAATCCGAGTCAGGTGCCGATTGAGCCGTTCGAGGTGAATCACCGGGCTCCGGGGTACGGGATTATCGAACTGGACAAGTCGACGCGGAAGATTACGGCGGCGAACTGGGCTCGGTGGACCGATCCTTCGAAGCCTGGCGCGAAGCCGGAGGCGGGGTGGCCGGTGGTGATCGACCAGCTTGCCAACGGCATGCCGACGAAGCTGAAGTTGGCCCCGGTCGACGTGCCGGACCGCGCGATTGTGCAGGTGGTGGAGGAATCCACGAAGGAAGTTCTGTACACGGTGCGGTCGGCCGGAACCAGGTTCGTTGCGGGCGTTCCGCGTCCGGGTAACTACACGGTGCGAGTGCTCGCCGATACAGGGAAAGTTGCACGGACAAAGAGCGGGCTGAAGCCGGTCTGATGTCCCTGACAAGATCGCAACGAGGAGAATTACGACATGACACGGTGTGTTTTCCCGATGCTGGCCGCCGCGCTGGCACTGTCGGCGCAGGCTGGCAAAACGAGTCTCAAGGTCGGCGATATGGCACCCGATTTCCAGTTGTCCAGCAGCACGGGCAAGCCGATTAAGCTGTCGGATTTCCGAGGCAAACAGTCGGTGGTGCTGGCGTTTTTTCCGGCTGCATTCACGGGCGGCTGCACGAAGGAAATGACGGCTTACACGGCGGAAATCGAGAAGTTCAGGACGCACGGCGCGCAGGTGCTCGCGATCAGTACGGATAATCAGCCGACACTGAATCACTGGGCCGGAGAACTCAAATCAGACTATCCGTATGTCAGCGACTTCCAGCGCAAGGTTTCGGCGGAGTATGGCGTGTTGATTCCGGAACGCGGCATCGCGAATCGGACCACCTTCGTGATCGATCAGGAAGGCAAGATCCAGCATATCGACGAGGGCAACGCCGCCGTCGATATCAGCGGCGCTGCCACTGCGTGCAGCCGTATCGCGAAGAAGAGCTAAACCCGGTTGTCAGGGCCGGCCCTGCTCGCATGCCTGAGCGGGGTCGGCTGTTGTAGTTGCCAGCGTCTCCCACTTCCCTGCCGCGCGCTTCGGGCCATGCGTAAGTGCAGGCGCTTCCGAGGCTGGTCGCGCCTGAGTGGGTTATTTCGGGATAGCGGGTGGGTCGCTATTGACGATCCTTCGGATAATAGGCCTCGTAAATTCCCACCGGATCTTCCATAATGTAGCCTTTGTCTCCGGTCTCCTCGATCCAGGTGTCGACCATGCCGCGCATTCGCTTCAAACGCTCGGCCAGTTCGGGCATTTTGGCCAGATTGTTGATTTCATGCGGGTCGGCCTTGAGGTCGTAGAGCTCCTCGACAGGCTTCTGAGGAGCCGGGAACAACGACTGGACCGCGTTGAGTTTGCCCTCTTTGTAGAGCTGCTTTACCAGATTCCAGGTGGGATATTCCTTCTCTTTATACGGATTTTCCTGCATATAGGGAATTCCAGGAAGGAAATTGCGGATGTATTTGAACTGTGAGTCGCGGACGCAGCGCATGCGCTCGGTGGCCGTATCGCAGCGGTCGCGTGCAGCGAAGATGTGGTCTCGGCGCGGGGTGGAAGCGCCGAGGAAGTCGCGACCGTGGAGATTGCGCGGCACTTCGATTCCAGCCGCCGCCAAGGCCGCGCCGACGAGGTCGACGCCACAGATCATGTCGTCGCGCACGGTACCGGGTTTGACGTGGTCGGGCCAGCGGACCAGCAGCGGGACTCGGATGCCGCCCTCATAGAGGAACTGCTTGCCGCGGAACGTGCAGCTCCCGTTGTCGCCCATGTAAATGAGCAGGGTGTTGTCGAGGATGCCTTCGGTCTTCAGGCGCTCCACCAGCAGACCGATGTTGCGGTCGACCACCTGGATTGCTTCGAGGTAGTTGGCATATTCGTCGATGGCGACGGGATGGTCAGGCCAGTACGGCGGGAGCTTCAGCTTCGACTGATCGATGTTCGGCGTGGTCTTGCGGCCAAGCGGCCAGCCCGGGCCCTTGTGGCTCTGGTTGAACGTCATCTGCGCGAAAAACGGCTTGCCGGAGGGGCGTTCGCTCCAGTCGCTGCCGTCGAACGGCTTATCGGCGACGAAGTTGTAGTCCGTTTTGGGCGAGGCTCCGTTCTTGTTCGCGAGCACCGTAAAGTAGCCCGCGTCGCGCAGACGGTGCGTCATGAGGCGGACGCCCTCGGGCAGCGGCTTCTTGTGCAGCGTGCGGTGATTGTGCGCGCCGATGGTGGTCTGAAACATACCGGTCGCAAGGGCCGAACGGCTCGCCGAACAGACGGGCGCCGTGGTGAAGGCCTGGTTAAAGCGCGCACCTTCCTTCGCCATGCGGTCCATGTTCGGAGTCTGGATGAGGGGCTCGCCGTAACAGGCAAGTTGAGGACTGGTGTCCTCCCCAAGTGCCCAGATGATGTTGGGCTGGCGCGGTGTCGCGCGGGGGCCAGGAATCTGGACGGCAGCCATCGAGCTGAGGAGGTAGTCGCGCCGGGAAAGATCAGCCATAAAAGTGCTCACCGACAAGCGTACAGCACCATTGCTCGGTGACGGTCAGGCGAACTCGACCGTGTACGTGGTGCGAGGCGACATGGTGATTCGAACGACACCGTTGGTTTGCTCGAAGGGTACGGGTTTGCCGGCCGCGGTGACTGCTTTCACTGTCTGATTTCGCGGTGCTCGAATGCTGCGGTCGCCGGGCGTCGCCGGAGTCAAAGTCGCTCGCGTGGCTTTGCCGCCCGACCACTCGAGTGCAATCTCGACTGCGCCTCGTGCCTTGAGTCCACTTACTGAGCCTACAGGCCAGGCGTCGGGCAACGCGGGCAGGAAGTGAATCTCTCCGGCGTGGCTGCCCAGCAGCATTTCCGCAATCGCGGCAGTACCGCCGAAATTGCCGTCGATCTGGAATGGCGGATGTGTGTCGAACAGGTTCGGGTGCGTCGATTTGGCCAGCAGCGCGACGATGTTCTCACGCGCGGTGTTGCCCTCTTCGAGCCTCGCCCAGAAGTTGACGATCCACGCGCGACTCCATCCTGTGTGTCCGCTGCCTGCTTTCAGTCTGCGTTCCAGCGTGGTGCGCGCGGCCCTTGCGAGTTCAGGAGTGCCTCGTAAGGTGATGGCGTTGTCGGGGTGCATGGCGAAGAGATGTGAGATGTGCCGGTGACCGGGATCTGGCTCGTCGTAGTCCTCCATCCACTCCTGCAACTGGCCATGCTTGCCGATCCGCAGGGGCAACAGTTTCGCGCGTGCGGTATCGACGCGCTTTGCAAACTCGGCATCGGTGCCGAGTATCTCCGCCGACTGCGCTACGCGGCGGAAGAGCGCGGATGCGATCTCCATGTCCATGGTCGGGCCCATGCAGAGCTTGCCCACCGCGCCTGTGGGCGTGCGATAGCGGTTCTCGGGCGAGATGGACGGCCCTGTGACGAGGTGCCCTTTGCCGTCGTCGATGAGATAGTCGAGCAGGAATTGAGCGGCTTCCTTCATCACGGGATAACCGCGCTTCGCCAGGAATTCGCGGTCCGCGGTGAATTCGTAGTGGTCCCAGTAATGGAGGCAAAGCCACGCCGCACCCATCGGCCAAATGCCGGAGCCCACGCCATCAATGGGCGTGCCATGGCCCCAGCCGTCGAGGTTGTGGTGAAATACGAATCCGCCCGCGTTGTAGATGGTCTTCGCGGTGAGGCGGCCTTGCTCACGGCTCTTCTCAATGAGGTCGAAGAGGGGCTGGTGAAGCTCCGACAGGTTGCAGGCCTCGGCCGGCCAGTAGTTCATCTCTGTGTTGATGTTGATGGTGTACTTGCTGTCCCATGAGGGCGAAAGAGAGTCGTTCCAGATGCCCTGCAGGTTGGCAGGCAGCGAACCTGGGCGGCTGCTGGCGATGAGCAGGTAGCGGCCGAACTGGAAGTACAGCGCCTCAAGACCTGGGTCCGACGCGCCGGACTGGATCCGTTTCAAACGCTCGTCCGTCGGAATGTTCTGAGCGTCTGAAGGCGCACCAAGGTTGAGCTGCACTCGCCGAAAGAGTCGCTGGTGGTCGGCGATATGCGCGCGTCGCAGAACGGCGAAGGAACCGGGCACCGTCGGGAGGTACCGCCGAAGAAAGGCGGCGGGGTCATTTTGGCGGAAGTCGGTGGCCACACCGAGGATCAGGGTGACGGAGTTCGCGTTGTCGATGCGGACGGCATCTTCGCCCACTTTCGACTGCGTGCCGCCGCTCGCACGAAACTGCGCGGCGCACTGCAATTTCACACCGGTCTTCGGCTCATCGGGATGTCGGTCGTCGTGCACGATGGCCTGGGCGTCCATCAACAGGAGGTTCGCCGAGGCGGCGCGTGTGCGACTGTCGGCCTCGCGCGTGAGTGTCGCTGTAAAGGAGATCTGCCGGGGTTTCGAGGCGCTGAGTTGCATCACGATCACGCCAGCGGGTCCGCTGCTGAAGACCTCGCGGGTGAAGGTGACTCCGCCCGATTCGAATGTGGTGCGCGCGATGGCGGTGTCGAGGTCCAGTTCGCGTCGATAGTTTGTCACGTTGTCGACGCCGCGGAACGTTAGCTTCAGGTCACCGACAGGCTGATAGGGCGGCATGCGGCGAGGTATTGAAATAATACTCTTGTCAGCGAGCGCTTCGGCTTCCGCGAGTTTTCCTTCTGTAAGTAGACGCCGCACTTCCGGGATGGCGTCGTGGGCCTTCGGATTGATGCGGTCCATTCGTTTGCCGGCCCAGACCGAATCGTCGTTGATTTGCAACTGCTCCGCAGCGGTGCCGCCGAACACCATTGCGCCAAGGCGACCGTTGCCAATCGCGAGCGCCTCAGTCCATTTCGAGGCGGGTTGACGGTACCAGAGCACGTGCGGCGACGGCTGATGGGCTACTGGTGCAGCGAGGCTGGCGGCGGGAATTGCAGCGAGGAATTCACGGCGGCTGAACGGCATGCTCCTATTGTTACGCCGTGGACCGTAAATTGCAGCATCGTCGGCATGACCGGTCACAGTCCCTTCGCAGGCGTGCAACGCCGCACCTTTTTGGGAGCCGTTGCCACGTCCAGCGCGGCGCTTTCCGCACGAGTCGATGCGGCGGACCCAATTCCAACCATCAAACTCGGCGACTATCAGGTCACCCGGCTGATTGCGGGCTATAACCCAATTGGGGGATATTCCCACTCTGTCCCAAAGCTCAGCGCGATAATGCGCAACTGGTTCACGGAGGAGCGCACCACCGAGTTCCTGCTGAATTGTGAGAAGGCTGGCATCAATACCTGGCAGGCAAGTTACGATCCAAAAGCATTCGCGGCGCTTCGCAAGGCGCGCGAGAAAGGGTCGAAGCTGCAGTGGATTTGCCTGATTCCAGACGTGACGCCTGAGCAGTGGAAGGAGATCGTCGCACTGAAGCCGATCGCTGTGGTGCACCATGGTGAGGCTACGGACAGGCTGTGGAAGTCGGGCTACCAGGACGCGAAGAAGATTGGCGCCTTTGTTCAGAAAGTAAAGGATTTCGGCCTGCTGGCGGGAGTCTCCTCACATAATCCGGAGATTATTCTTCGCGCCGAAGAGGAGCCGTGGAAGCACGACTTCTATATGAATTGCTTCTACAATATTCGGCGCGATCAGGCGTCGCTGAATGAGCAGTTGACTGACCTCCCCATTGACGAATTGTATCTAAAGAACGATCCGCACCGGATGACGAAGGCGATGCGGACCGTCACCCGTCCGTGCCTTGGATTCAAGATCCTGGCAGCGGGCCGCAAGGCAAAGAATGCCGACGAGGTTAAGGCCGCATTCGAATATGCGTTCAGCCGGATCAAGACGGAGGATGCCGTGATTGTCGGCATGTTCCCGATCCTGACCGACGAGGTGGCGGAGAACGCCTCCATCGTCCGCGGCCTGCTGAGCAACGCCTAGTTGACAAACTGTGAGTAGTCGCGAGAAAATGCCAGAACCTGTGAAACATACTGCACTTTCTCTTTTCTTTCTCGGTCTTTCACTCCAGGCAGGAACAGTCGCAGTTTCTGATAACACCTTTGGCAGTGGCTGGACTACGCAAGTCGTGTACACCACGGTTCCTGAAAACTCAGCAAGCGGAAATCAAACTGCCAGTGGCGGCAATCCGGGCGAGTTCTATACGGTGGAGCATAGTTACAACGGCGAAATGGTGGTAGGGAACCTCTCGTCGATGGTGCTGGATCCTTCGCTTTACGGCGGCTTCTCGAGCCTGTCGTACGCTTACGACTACATCAAGATCTCCTCCACCTGGGCACCTGGCGCCATTGCGACATCGTTCGTGATCTATCAAAACTCCGCCTGGTATTACGCCGCGGTGACTGACTTTGCGTATACCAATCTGACGTGGCAATCGAAGTCGATGTCAGGGCTGACCGCGAGTCAGTTCTCTCGGACTTACCTCACGTTGCTGCCAGGTCCGGTGGACGCTCCCGCGAACCCGGACTTTTCGGCTGCCGGCGCACCGATGCAGTTCGGTTTTTTCACCGCCAACAGCAGCGGGTTCCCGATTTCCAGCAGCCACGGGTACGACAACTTCTCTGTCACGGCCACATATCCCTCAGGCGACACGCCGGAACCCGGGACCGCGGCACTGCTGGCTGCCGCGGGTGTCGCATTATTATGGTTGCGGCCCAAAGCGTTATATCATCGGCTCAAATGCAACGCCGAACGTTCCTTGCCGCCGCAGGCAGTGCCGTAGCCACGTGGGCTGTATCCTCCGATAAACCAGTCAACGTCGTCCTTATCTATGCGGACGATCTGGGTTATGGCGACCTGGGCTGCTACGGCGGCCCACTGAAGACACCGCACATCGATTCACTGGCGCGCGACGGCGTGCGCTTCACCAACTACTACTCGGCGAATCCTGTGTGTTCTCCCTCGCGGGCTTCCCTGCTTACGGGACGGTACCCGACGCGCGTCGGCGTGCCAAAGGTGTTCTTCCCGCAGGACACCACGGGTCTCAACAAGGACGAGCAGACGCTCGCCGACCTGCTGAAGGCTCGCGGATACAAGACGAAGTGCGTCGGCAAGTGGCACCTGGGCAGTACGCCGGAGTATCTGCCGACGCGGCGTGGGTTCGATTCGTACTTCGGCATTCCTTACAGCAATGACATGACGCCGAGGCTGCTGCTGAAGGATGAGGAGGTGGTGCAGCAGACCGCGGATCTGGAGTCGCTGACTCAGCGCTATACGGAAGCCGCGGTGTCATTTATCGATTCGTCGGCGAAAAGCGGTCCCTTTTTTCTGTATTTCCCGCACACATATCCGCATATTCCGCTCGGGGCTTCCAAACGGTTTCGTGGAAAATCGTCGCAGGGGATCTATGGCGATGTGCTGGAGGAGCTCGACTGGAGTGTCGGTGAAGTACTGGCGGCTCTGAAGCGCAACGGGGTGGAAGGCAACACGCTGGTGCTGTTTTCGTCCGATAACGGTCCGTGGTACCAGGGGAGTCCGGGGCGGCTGCGCGGACGCAAGGGCTCGACTCTGGAGGGCGGTGTGCGTGAGCCGTTTCTGGCCCGGCTGCCGGGTCGTATCCCAAAGAGCCGGGTGGTGACGGGCATCGCTTCGGCGCTCGACGTAGTGCCCACGGTGTCGAAGCTGGCGGGCGCTTCCCTGCCCTCGAAACCGGTGGACGGGATCGACATCTGGCCGATGCTCTCAGGCAGGGTTGACGGTATGGAGCGCGAGGCGCTGCTGTATTTCGACAATGTCAATCTGCAGTGCGCCCGGTGGAAGAACTGGAAACTGCATGTGGCCAGGTACACGTCGCAGGTGTACTCCCCTGCACCGGCCGCAGGGCGCGTGAATCTGCCGCTGGATCCGCCAGAGTTGTATAACCTGCAGGTGGACGCCGACGAAAGCTACGACGTGGCTGCCGAAAATCCTGAAATTGTAAAAGAAATTCGGGCGCGGATCGATAAATTGATTCCGACGTTCCCGGACGACATTCGGAAAGCCTGGACCGACACCCTGGCGAAAGGCACGGCGGTGACACCCGCCGGTCAATTCCCGAGGGCCGGTAAAAGAGGAGCATGATGAAATCACTTTGGTTGACTTTGATTTTTGCGGCAACAACGTTGGTTGCGCAGCAGCAGCAAGCGGTGTTCGACGTAATTATTGAAGGCGGCCGGGTGGTGGACGGCACAGGCTCGCCGTGGTATGTCGCCGACATCGGCATTCGCGGCGATCGCATTGAGGCTGTGGGCTCGCTTCGCAATGCACAGGCGAAGCAGCGGATTGACGCACGAGGGCTGGTGGTATCGCCAGGGTTTATCGATGTGCACAGTCATGCGGCCAGGTGGCTGGATGAAAACCCGATGCTGGAGAGCCATGTTCGACAGGGCGTGACTTCGGTCATCGAGGGACCCGATGGTGGTGGTCCGGTACCGGTGAGCGGTCCATTGAATGCGCTCGCGAAACAACGGCCGACGATCAATTACGGCTGGTACTCGGGGCACAATGCGATTCGCACGAAGGTGATTGGGCTGGTGAATCGCAAGGCTACGGCGGAAGAGCTGGAGCAGATGAAAGCGCTGGCCCGGCAGGACATGCTGGACGGTGGGTTCGGGCTGGCTACCGGACTATTTTATGTGCCGGGGAACTATGCGCCGACTGAAGAGGTGATCGAGATTGCGAAGGTGGTCGCCCCGTTCGGTGGAATGCACATTTCTCACATGCGCGACGAGGCCGCGAAGGTTCTGGACGCGGTGAAGGAGACGATTCGCATCGGCGAGGAAGGTGGTCTGCCGACTCAGGTGTCGCACCACAAGATCATCGGCAAATCGAACTGGGGTGCGAGCACGGAGACGCTGCGGCTTGTGGCCGAGGCGCGGAAGCGCGGTGTCGACGTGACGATCGATCAGTACCCGTACACGGCGTCGAGCACTGGGACCGCGGCCATGTTTCCGCAGTGGTCGCTGGAAGGTGGCGCGAAGTCGCTGCGCGAGCGTCTCGCTTCGCCGGATGGGCGCGCGAAGATCAAGGCCGAGATCGAGAGGCGCATTGAGGAAGACCGCGGTGCGGGCGATCCGAAGAACGTGCAGTTCGCGCGATGTGAGTTCGACCCTGCGCTGAATGGCAAGACGCTGGCGGACGCGACGAAGGCTCGCGGGATGGCTGTGACGATTCCGAATGCAGCGGAAGTCGCGATGGACATTCAGGCGAAGGGGGGCTGCTCGGCGATTTATCACGCGATCAGTGAGAAGGACGTTGTGCAGATCATGCAGGCGCCGTGGACCATGATCGCGAGCGACGGCGAGGCGCCGGTGTTCGGCAAGGCGGCGCCGCATCCGCGCGGGTACGGGACGTTCCCGCGCGTGCTGGGCCGTTATGTACGGGAGCAGCACGTGCTCACTTTAGAGGATGCGGTTCGGCGTATGACCGGGCTGCCGGCTGCACGGCTGAAGTTGACGGACCGCGGGCTGCTGCGCCCGGGGATGAAGGCTGACGTGGTCGCCTTTAACGCGGATACAATTATCGACAAGTCGGAGTTTACGAACACGCATCAGTACTCCGTGGGCATGTCGACGATGGTGGTGAATGGCGAAGTGGTGATGGTGCAGAGCAAACTCACCGGAGCCCGGCCCGGACGCGCGCTGTACGGTCCTGGCAAACGCTAGCGTAGTGTCCGAGAAATAGATGGACAAGCTGGCTGGGGTGCCGCATAATCAGACATGCCCCGCTCCATCTCTGCACTCGTGCTGTCCAACGATCAACAGAAACAAGTCAAGC
>JAWXCM010000282.1:0-16126 GCA_034408745.1 Bryobacteraceae bacterium | reverse complement strand
CGCGATTCATCACGACGAAGCTCAAGCTCAAGGTGAACCAGCAGAAGAGTGCGGTGGCGCGGCCATGGGAGCGGAAGTTTCTCGGATTCAGCTTCACGAGCGGTCGGGAGCCGAAACGGCGGATTGCGCCGAAGGCGGTCGGGCGGTTCAAGGAGCGGGTGCGGGAACTGACGGGGTTACCGCGGTTACGGGCACTCCGGCCCAGGCTTCCCGAAATAGCCAGTCCATCCCCGCAAATAGCGGCTCAGGTCTTCTGCCATCCGTTCGATGCTCACACCCCGCGTCCGGCTCACTACTGAGTGGGCCGACTATGCCGTAAGTTTCGAAGCCAATGAGACAGTATCGGATTCGCGCATTCAGTTCTTTCTCGGCGCACGTACCGGTCAGGTCTGGCTGGCCGACATCTCCCTGACAGAAATCCCGCCAAACGTCTGGACACGCGACTTCACACACGGCAAGGTGCTCCTCAACGGGACCAACGCTGAAGTGACAATCGACCTCCCGCCCGGTCTTCGACGATTTGCCGGCGATCAGGCGCCCCGCTGGCAGTACCAGATCGACGACGATTCCCCAGCCTTCACCACCACCGGCTCGGGCTGGAAGAACGCCTCATTCGACACAGGCCAGTGGAAGTCGCGCGGTCCCTTCTACCATCACTGGGGCGCGGGCTGCCGCACACTGGAGGGCCGCGACGGCGAAGCTCGCTGGGACCTCGGCAACCGCGAAGACGGTCAATACCAGATCCAGGCATGGTGGGCCTCGCCGGCCGAGCAGACTCAGTGGACCCGCGAGGCCGTCTATGAAGTCGTAGCCGAGGGCCGCGTCATCGCCACAACAATCCTCGACCAGACGAAGCCCGGAGACCGCTGGTGCACCATAGCCGACATCGAACTCACAGGCGCGTCGAAGCCCTTCGTACGCCTCCGCAACAACGGCACCGGCAGGCTGGTCGCCGACGCCCTCACCATCTCCTCAACGGCCCGTCTCAACGACGGAAGTCCCGTCAGCCAGGTCACCATGGGCCCCTTCGACGGCCTGTTGCTCCAGCGCATAACACCGCTGCCAGAGCCTTAACCGCGGTTCACCATAAACGAGGCCATGTGACCCAAAAAACCGTCTAACGCCTCCCGAACCTCACCCGAAAACCCCACCTCATCCAAAGCCCGACCCATCAACTCCATCCACCGGTCTCGAGCCGCCGTATCAATGACGAAAGGAGCATGCCGCATCCGAAGCCTCGGATGGCCGCGCGACTCGATGTACCTCTGCGGCCCACCAAGCCGGCCGATCAGAAAATCCCGGAGCCGCTCCTCCGCCCCCGCCAAATCGTCGGCAGGGTACATCGGCCCCAGAATCGAATCGCCCGGAACCTGCCGGTAAAACGCCGCCACCAGCCGCGCGAAACCCTCTTCACCGATCGCGCTAAAGATTTGCTGCTCGTCCACGCGCCTCCTGCCAAATCCTGCTGCCCGCCACCGTTTTCTCCACCTCAATCCGAGCCGGCATTTGATCCACCAGACCCGTCACATGCGTGATGATCCCAATCAGCCGGTCCCCCGACTGCAGCATCATCAACGCATCGGAGACCGACGCCAGCGTCTCCCCGTCCAGCGTCGAAAATCCCTCATCCAGGAACAGCGACTCCAACACAACCCGCCCCGACGCGGAATTCAACTGCGCAATGCCCTCCGCCAGCGCCAGCGCCAGCGACAACGAAGCCAGGAACGACTCCCCGCCACTCAACGTCGAGACCGACCGCTCCTCGTCCCCATGCCACCCGTCCCGAACAAGAAACTCCTTGTCCCGAAACGCGAACCGGTACCGACCCGCCGACAGCTTCTCAAGATGCCGCGAGCCCTCGTCACCAAGCCGCTGCAGCGCCGAATCGAGTAAGAATTGCTGGAAATTCCCGGCATTTAACCACACCGCCAGCTCTTTATACTCCGCCGCCTCCCGTTGATGCACCGCAATTTCCCGGCGCAGTTGCTCATTCCGCGCCAGCTTCTCACGCAGCCGGGACATCGATGCCTCAATCTGCACCACGCGAGCCCGCGCCAGTTCCTGCGCGCCAAGCGCTTCCTTCCGCCGCATCCGGATCCAGTCCGACTCGCTCTCCCCGCTCAACTCCGGCAGTTGCTTGCGAATCTTCGACGCGGCTTTCTCAATCTCTCTCCGCAGCGTCTCGACCGCTCCCCGCCGCTCTTGGATCTGCTTCAGCAGCCCCTCTGCCTCAGCCCTCAGCGACACCACCAGCAGCTCGTTGTCCCGAAGCTTCCCCCGCGCCGACTCCAGCGCCCGGTTCAACTCGTCCCGCCGACCCTTCGCCGCCTGCAACGCACCGACCCGCGCCTGCACGTCCGCCAGCGACTCCGCCGAGTCCCCAGACTCCGCCAGTTGCTTCTTCAGAGACGCCACCTGTCCCTCGGCTCCAGCCGCCTCCCGAGCCGCACGCTCCCCATCCGCCCGGACCTTCTCCGCCTTCTTCCGAGCCGCCTCAGATTCGCCCGACTTCTTCTCGAACGTCTTCTTCGCCGCAGCCAGTTTCTTTCCGTCGACAACGGCAGGCACCACGGTCACAATCTGCTCGCAAACCGGACATGCACACCCCGGCGTCAACTCCAGACGCAGCGCCGTCACCCGGTCCGCCGCCTGCAGCGCCTCATACACCGCACGCGCCTCTTCCTCGGCCTCAGCCGCCTCTTTGGCCTGACGAGCCGACTCATCCTCACGCCGCCGGGCGTCCGCAATCTGCGCCAGCAGCGACTGCAGCGCATTCTCCGAAGCAGCCAGCGAGGTCCGCAGCCGCTCCCGAGCCTGCAGCGCTGGAAGCACACCAGCCAGCCGCAGATGCTCGTCTGAGTCGTACGAAACAGTCTCCAGCTGGCGCTGCAGATCATCCACGGATTTACGAAGCGAACCCACCGAATCAACCGCACCGGAACGCCGCCGCTCCACCTCCGCCACCCGCTTCGACAAATCCAGCAGCCCCGATTCACCCGTCCCGAGCTGCTTCCGCAAACCCGCCAGCCCGACCGCTTCCTCATACGCCGCGTCGAACTTCTTCACCGCGGCAGCAAGCAGCTTCTCCTCAGCGCGCGCCGCATCGGCGTCCACCTGCAGCGCGGCAATCGACTCGCTCGAAACCGAGTCGTCAACCTCCGTCCCTTTCTGCCGGGCCAACTCCGCCTGAACCCGAGACTTGTCACCAGCCGACTGCATCATCCGCTGATACACGCTGACATCCAGCAGCTCCGCCAGCACCTCACGGCGTTCCTGCGGAGTCCCCCGCAGAAATACGTCGAACTCACCCTGCGGTAAAACAACAGCTTTATTAAATCCTTCGAAATCCAGCCCAACAATCAGCCGGATTTGTTCATCTAATTCCCTGACATTTCCCGTAACAGGCAGCCATTCGCCCTCTTCCAGATGCTCCAGCCGCACCGTTGCCGACGCGGACGCACTCTTCAGCCGGCGCAACACCCGGTACTCATGCGTCCCGGCACGAAACCGCAGCAGCACATCCATGGCATTCGCGCCCTGGCTGATCAGCTCCCGGCCAGCCTTCTGCAGCCGGGCCGTCTTGCCATACAAAGCCCAGGTGATCGCATCCAGCAACGACGTCTTCCCCGCCCCGGTCTGCCCCGTAATTGCGAACAAACCAAGGCCGGTGAAGTCGACAACAGCCCGCTCGCGAAACGAGGTAAACCCGGAAACCTCAAGCGTTATCGGTCTCATTCCGAGCCTCCGCATACAACGCCTGAAACTTCGCCAGTACCTCCGGCGACGCCGCCGTGTCCTTCTGGTCCCGAAGAAATAATTCAAATAACTTTAGCGGCTCCACAGGGCGCACCGAAATCGGAACAGGAGCCGACTTGTTCCGCTGCTGCACCAGCAACGCATTCGGCAATATCTCGCAGACCTGCTGCGCCAGCCCGGAAATATGCGTGGTCGATTCCACCACCACATCCAGCCAGTCATCGCCGCATTCGCTCATCCGCGCCGCCAGTTGATCCAGCCTGCACGCCACCTTGCGAAGCCGCCGGCCACCCGATAGCGCAATCACCCGGACATCGGCCGGAAGTCCCGCCTTCACGTCCACCACAACAGCACTCTTCGGCTGACCCGCTTCCCCAAAATCCATCTGCAGCGGCGACCCCGCGTAAACCCGCGGCACACCCTTCAACTGCTGCGGCCTGTGCAGATGACCCAGCGCCAGATACTGCACATTGGGCAGCCGAGCCGGGCTCACCGCCAGGGGCTTCGCCACATGCACCTGCTTCTCACTCCCGCTCACCTCGGCCTCATTCACGTACAGGTGCGCCAGCAGCACGCTGATCGTGTCTACCGGCATCGCGCCCACCAGCACTTCGCACATCCGGGCCACCTGCTCGGAGTACGTCGAATACCATTCATCCTCGGGATTGCGCATCTGCCCGATGTCGATCACGCGATGCTCCGGCACCCACGGCAGCACACCGATATGGGCCCGCTCGCCCCGCACCCGAAGCTCAATCAGCCCGCCATTCGACGGCCCGCAGGGGTCCGGCCGCACGTAGATCTTGAGCGGGTCGCCGAGATTCCTCAGTGCCGCCAGCCGCTTCGGATGATCGTGATTCCCGCCGATCAGCACCGTCGCGATACCCGCGCCTGCGATCTCAGCCAGCGTGTCGCAAACCAGCCGCTCGGCCTCAGCCGGAGGAGTAAAGGAGTCGTACACATCGCCAGCCACAAGCACGCAGTCCACGCGCTCCCGCTTAGCAATCTCCACCAACTCACGCAGCACCTGCTCCTGCTCCGCAAGCCGCGATCTGCCAAACAATGTCTTCCCGACATGCCAGTCGGCCGTATGCAAGAACCTCATCGCCGTTTGTCGAACCTCGCAAATGGATCAGCCACCGCCGCCGCGCTCGCCCGAGCCTCACTCGGCCGGGTAGCCCACGCCGGAAATGGAAACTGAATCAATAAAGGAATAGGAATCTCTGGCTGCGAAACAATCATCGTGCCTGGTTTCAATATCCCCGACCGCGCCCGCGTGGCCGCCGGCAAGAAGCCATACTCCCCATGCTGCGCCTCGGCTGTATCCAGCCGGCCTACCACTCGGAACGACGAATTCGCCACCACACGCCGCTCAATCTGACTCGCGGTCTGCTGCGCGCCGATCAGAATCACACCCAGACTCCGCCCGCGCTCCGCCATATCCAGAATTACGTCTTTAATCGGACTCCATCCTTCGCGCGGAGCGTACTTGTTCAATTCATCCAGCACCACAAAAATAAGCGGCCGCGCCGACCCGCTCTTTTCCTTGTCCTCAAACATTCGCTTCAGCATCACGCCGATCACGAACCGCTTCGCGCGGTCATGCAGATTGTGTATGTCGACAACGGTGACCTGCTTCTTCTTCCAGTCAATCCGGTGCCGGTCCGGGTCCGCCACCCGCCCCCGAATCAAGTGGCCGACGCGAGCCCCCGAAGCCTCCAGCCTACGCAGAAACGCCATCACGGTTCCCTGGGCAGCCGCCCCGACCCCGCCTGCCACAAGCCGTTCGATATGCGCCTTCAACTCGTCGAAGTCCTCACAACTCCACGCTTCCGTATCGCGAGCCAGCACATTCTCCACCCGATCAATCACCGCGCCCAGGTGGCTCGATTCGTCATCCGCGTCGGCGAACAGGAATCGGAGATAGCGCTCGCGGCAGAACTCTTCTACCGTCCAGCAATACGCCAGCACGCCCTCGGTCCGCGACCCGGTATCGGGAACCAGCACCTCTTCGCCGCGCCGCACCGGAGCATACAACCCGACGCTCTCAAACGGCTGGACCGGCAGGTCCAGAACCTCGTACAACTCCCGCTGCCCCGCCTGCAAACTCACATTCTCCCGGTCGAGAAACAGCAAATCCTCGCCCTTGACGTTGAAAATCAGCGCGTGCGTATTCGCCTTCTCCGCCCCGGCCAGCAGTCCCTTCGAATGAAATATCCCGTAAAGCAGGAAAGAAGCGTACGTAGTTTTGGTAGCCACGCCGGAAATCCCGGAAATATTCACATGCGCGCCGCGATTTCCATTCAGAAATTCGAAATTCCCCCACACCACCTGCCGGTCCCTCGACAGCCCGAGCGGAAACCGCTCCTTCATCGAATCGAAAAACAGCGCCTGATCCCGCAGAGCACCTTCGGCCGCGACCACCGCATCGCCGGGCAGCGGAGGCACAAAAATCTCCGGTTCCACCCGCGTCACCATCACATGCGCCTTCACTGAGTGGTTGAGTGGCAGCACACCACGATCCGCCAGAAACACGTCGCTCTCCAGCTTCGCGCCCTCATGCCGAGCCACCACCATGTCGACCACGCCGTAAATATCCACGCCGCGCCCGTCCGGCAGTCGCCGCTGCACCGCGACCACGTCGTCCAGCTGCACCACCTGATCCTCAGGCACGGCCAGCCAGTAATCCAGCGGTTGCGCATCGGCCGTTCCCAGCACCTTGCCTACTTCCCTCATCAAAGCGAAACTCCTTCGGCAATCGCCTGCTCAATTGCGCGACGCACCAGCACCGCATCCCCGAGCCTGTGCCGCAACTCGTCCTCCAGCGCCCCAACCGGCAGCAGATTCTGTGGAGCCCGCCCATCGCGAACCGCACTCGACGCATACAAACAGAGCGTCGGAGCAGCAAACGAAGCGATCTCCACGGCGGCCTCCAGGCCCAGCGAAGCCCGCACCTCCAGCCGGACAATCCCGGCCATCGCGTGCTCGGTAGCGCGCTGACCCGCCAGGCGTTGAAACCACGAGTACCGGTCGTATTTCCCGTCGCGAATCGCAAATACCGGAGTGCGCTCACCCGTTTCCAGCCGCATTACCAGCGCCATGTGCTCCGAATCCAGATAAGGCAGAAAAATGCGCTTAATTATTCCTGTAATTCGATGCGTGGCAAGCGTGTGATAACTCAGCGGCCCGTCCGCGAACACACACGTATCGGCATCCGCAAACAAACTGGCGGAAAGCTCCGCCTCCCGCGTGCGCATAATCTGCTGCATCGCGTTCACCAGGTCCTCCGGCATCGACCCCGCCACCGTCTGCGGCTCAAACCACAACCCGCAGGCATCCATCGCGACACTGCGCCCCGAGCCCGTCAGCAGATACCGCGAGACCCGAATCGCGTCATACACCGCCCGCGAGCCTTCCTGACAAACCACCGCGCCGACACCCACACTGGCCAGCAGTCCGTGCACCATGTGCCCGCCATCATCGGCCATCACCCGAGCCTCAACCCGCCGCACGCCATCGACAAAACAAACCCGAACCGGCGACCACCCTGGCGTCTCCCCCGGACCCACCGCCACCCACTCCGCCGACTCCACACGCACGTCCACTTCACCGCGAAAACCCGCGGATACCTCACCATCGAAGGCAACAGGAGTTTCGTAGTCGGGAGACCAGGGATCCAGCAGGAGTCGAGCCGTGATGCCACCAGTGTAACGTCCGGGCGCCTCCACCTCTCTAACCCGAGGAGGCCGCACCGCACCCGATGTCAGCACCAGCAATCTGGAAAGGCATCCTCAACATCGGCGCCACAAAACTGCCGGTCAAACTCTATTCGGCAGTCGACGACAAGGCCGTCCACTTCCACATCCTCGACGCGTCCGGACACGAACCGGTGAAGCAGCGTATGGTCGTCCCCGACACCGGCAAAGAGGTTCCGCACGAGGAGATCCGCCGAGGCCTGGAACTGGAACCCGGCACCTTCGTCACCTTCACCGACGAAGAGCTGGCACAGTTCGACCCCAAAGAATCGCGCGACATCGAAATCACCCGTTTCCTCCCGCCCGAACAAATCAACCACCAGTGGTACGATCACCCGTATTACCTCGGTCCCGATGAGGACGCCGACACCGGCTACTTCGCCTTCGCCAGAGCCCTCGGAAACAAGAACCTCGAAGGAGTAGCCCGCTGGGTGATGCGCGACAAACACTACACAGGCGCGCTCCAGGCTCGCGACGGCTACCTCGTGCTGGTCACCCTGCGCCATGCCGATGAAGTGCTCTCCGCAAAAGAGCTGCCCACGCCGTCCGGCAAGGCTCCCGACCCGCGCGAAATCCAGATGGCGCGGCAGCTGGTGGCCATGATGGAAGACGAGTTCCGTCCCGAAGACTTCAAAGACGAGTACCGCGATCGCGTCATGCAGTTCATCGAAGCCAAAGCAAAGGGTCAGAAGCCGAAGCTCAAAGTGATGAAGGCCAGGGCCGCCACCACATCCCTGCTTGACGCCCTGTCCGCCAGCCTCGAAGGCGCAAAGAAGCCCGCGGGAGGAAAGCGCGTTGCCTGAAGATGACGGTCAGTCCCCTTCCACACGCCCCTTCTGGTCGGGCACCATCTCATTCGGGCTCGTCAGCATACCGGTCAGCCTCTTCCCCGCTAACCGCCACAACTGGCGCGCCGCTACTACTCGCCCGCAAGCGGCAGAACGCTTGATGACGACGACATGGTGCGCGGCTACGAGATCGAGACGAACAAGTACATCGTGGTCACTGACGATGAGCTCGACCGTCTCGCGCCGGAGAAGACGCGCGACATCGACCTCCGCCGCTTCGTCGACGCCAACGCCATCCCACCGCTCTACTTTGAGAACGCTTACTTCCTGGTCCCGGCCAGCGGCTCGATGAAAGCCTGCCGCCTCCTCGCCGCCACTATGGAAGAAACGCAGCGGGCCGGCATCGCAACATTTGTAATGCGAGGCAAAGAATACCTCGTCGCGATCCTCTCAGAAAACGGCATCCTGCGAGCCGAGACCCTGCGCTTCTCAGACGAGATCCGCACGCCCAAAGACATCGGCCTTCCCGCCATCGGCAAGCCAGCCGCGGCCAAAGTGAAAAGCTTCGAGAAAGCCATAGCCAAGCTCAGCAGGGACGACATCGCACGATCCGAAATGAGCGACGAATCCGTCGAGCGAATCCGTAAACTCGCTTAGCAAAAGCGAGCAAAGAAAAAAGTCGTGATACGAACCACAGCGAGCTCCGAGGGCAAGGGCGCCGAAATCATCGACATTCTCGCCATCCTGCAAAAAAGCCTCAAGGCAGCGGCAAAGCCCGCGGCGAAGCGCTGATGGCCAAAGTCAGGCGCCTCATCTGCACAGCCGCCCCGTCACGATGAAGCGCTTCCCTGACGGGGTACGCCGCGACGCCTTTACGAAAAGGACGCTCCGAAGGTCACCCCGGCTGTTGTCCAGACCGATCCAGTTCTGCGCAACGGGCAGCACGCCAACAGCTATGTCTTATTTAACGAATCTGATTGATGTCGCAGGGCTCACGCATCGAGCGGGCCATCTGTAATAGCTAACGTATTGCCACATCAAACTCATTGCGAGAATAGAAGCTTTACAAGAATCTATACTAGCTCTAATATTAGTAATGGTGTCGTTGGCAAAGGGGTGCAGGTGGTGGAACTGGCAATCAGTGCTGCCGGAGGGAGGGTTTGGATGTCTACGTTAACCCAGAAGAAAGTAATAGCGGACTTCCCGGCGCCGTTGTTTGAGCGGACGGTTGCGGCAGAAAAAGAACTGGGCTTGTCTCGCAGCGCTCTGATGCGAAAGGCGATGGAACAGTTTTTGCGCCGCCGCGAGCGCGCCAGTCTCAGGCAGCAGATCGGTGAGTATTTTGAAGTGTACGGCGACAGGGAGCGCGCCCTCTGCGAGGAGTTTCAGCACGTAGACGCTGAAAACTTCTGATGCAGGGAAAAGACTGCCGTCGTGGCGATATCGTTCTTGTAGGTTTGGATCCCACAGTCGGCAGAGAACAGGCCAAGACCAGACCGTGCGTAGTGGTCAGGACAAACGTCGCCTCCCGCGCTCAAGTCGTCGTAATTGTTCCAGTTTCAGACGCAGACGGGAAAGAACCAAAACTGCCGTTTCTGGTTCAATTAAAAGCTGGGGATGGTGGTCTCAAAAAAGACAGCATCGCAAACGCCCTTCAAATCCGGACCGTGGATGAGTCCCGCCTCTTTGAGAAGTGGGGCCGTTTGTCAAAGAGCGCCGTCATCGGTATTAACAACGCCCTCAGGTTCGCCCTCGACATTTAACTTCCCCGACAGTTAACATCAGGACCGGTGAGTTGGAACGCGGCGCCCTGGGGTTCGTAGTCGACCACCGGCGAGCGCTCTTCGCCAGCAAAGCGCTCTGCGCCAGCGGTGCCGCCACGCCAGCCAGCATGCAGTGGCAGAGCGCAGCCGACGCCCGGCAAAAGGACCGCTGGGAGTGCACGAAGCCGCGTGCCCGGTGCGTCGAGCCGGCGATGCCGCGATTCAGTCGTGATACGGTTTGTTCATTCGTATCTGGGACCCCAACTGGCAAACCACCTGCGACGATCCGTCATTCGAATAATTGAGGACATTGAGAAGCTGCGTAATTGCGTTCTGCACGCTGCGGATCGGACCGTGGCGTGGCTCCGGGAATTCTCCGGAGGCTTCGGAAGCGCCGCGGCTTCCCGAAGCGCACACGCAGAGGCGGTGGAGCCCATCACCGATCAAAGCTGGCGTGTCGCTGAAATCACTGTCCTCTACAGCCCATGTATTGTCGGGCGTGTGAAATATGTATCCAGCCACTTCAAGCGGGCCGGGACCCTGGAACCCCATCCCTTCCTGCACGTCATTCGCGAAGGTATCCGGCTTCAGTACGTGCCACTCCACACCGCCGCCAGCTACGACTCGTCCGCAACTTCCCCCACTCCGTCGCACCTCGCCTCACAGCGGACAAACGCCCGGCGTGGGAGGGTCTGCCGATTGTCGTTGGCCTCCACAGCGGCCCTGTCACCAGTGGACTGTGTGCCCGTGCCGCATCGGAGACGCACCATTTCTGATCAAGGCGGTTGGGCTGAGTGCGGCGAGTTACATCCCGGGCCGGGGCTGAGCCCTTACTTGCCAACCTGAGCAATCAGGTAGTCGAGGATCTGCTTCTTCTCAGCCTCGCTGGCGCGAGCCCCGCGAGCCACCATGCTGTCGACCATCGCCGCCCAGGCTGCCCGATCCCGCCGCACACCAGTCACTACTCCGATGTTGTGGCACGTGCGCCCACAGGCTCGCTGCACGAGTTCCGGGACCGGCCCACGAACCACGGCCGGCCGGGATGGCTCCGAAGCCTCTAACGCCTTCGGAGTCACAACCGGAGCAATAGGTTCGATCTTCCGGTCTCCCAGAGCAAACGCAACCAGCGTATCGCTCGGTGTGCCTCCAAAAAAACCGCCCCCGTTCCCAGCCATGATCGCAACATACTGTTTGCCATCCTTACCCAGGTAGGTGATCGGAATTGTATGGCCATTCGCATCGATCGGCTGCTCCCAAACCAGGTGCCCGGATTTCGACTCGAACGCGCG
This sequence comes from Bryobacteraceae bacterium, assembly GCA_034408745.1. GTDB lineage: Bacteria > Acidobacteriota > Terriglobia > Bryobacterales > Bryobacteraceae > JAWXCM01. Next base: position 4,775 of record JAWXCM010000282.1, on the reverse strand, counting down.
AAAACGGCTGTCATTCGTAGCCGCGATAAACACCAGCCCGCCGCCAGTAGCAATACTGCCGCCGATATTCGGAGCGCCTGTGTTGTAAATGCCACGAGCCTCCAGTTGCGGCATCGTGCCCAGAGGCGAGCGCCACGCAATATCACCAGTCTTCACACTCACCGCCACCATTTCGCCAAATGGAGGATTCGAACACGGAATCCGCGAGTCCCGATCCCAGAACCGCGCGTATGTCCCATAGGCCGACGTGCGTTTATACGTCACCTCGCCCGTCTTCGGATCGGTGCTCTTCTCCATGTGCCCCCACTGACCCAGGTTGTTCACATTGGTGAACAGCAGTCCCAGCTCAGGGTCCGACGAAAGGCCGCCCCATCCGCCACCACCCAGCGTGCTCGGGAACATCAGCGTGTTGCCTTCCAGCCCGAATGGCGTGTAGAGCGGACTCGGTTTCATCGAATTCTTTTCAAATAAATCCCGGCAGAACGCCGCATGTTCCGGAGTCCGGTTGTACAAATCGTCCGGCCCAAACGTAACTCGCGACAAAGGCGGCGGCTTTACCGGAAATGGCTGCGTCGGCGACGTCTTCTCACCCGGCACCGTTGTCTGTGGAACCGACCGTTCCTCCATTCCATACAGCGGCCTGCCCGTCACCCGGTCGAACGCAAACAGCAAGCCAGGCTTGGTGATCTGCGCCACCCCTGGCACTTTCCGGCCATCCCGAACCGCATCGAAAAGAATCGGCGCGGCAGCAGGATCGAAATCCCATAAATCGTGATGCACCAGTTGCTGGAACCACTTCAGTTTCCCCGTGGCGACATCCAAAGCAACCAGCGAATTTCCGTAAAGATTGTTACCATGCCGGTCCGCGCCGTAAAAATCCGACGTCGGCGACCCAAGCGGCACGTACAATATCCCCCGCTCTGTATCCACCGTCAGGAAGCCCCATGCATTCGTGCCGGAGCGATTCTTCCACGCACCCTCAGGCCAGGTCTCGTAGCCCGGCTCGCCCGGACGCGGCACCGTGTGAAACGTCCACACCAGTTTGCCCGTGTACGCATCCCACGCGCGAATATCCCCGTAAGCGCCAACAGTCGGCGAGCCCTCGCCATTCGAACTTCCCGTAATGATCAGATTCTTGTAAACACTAGCTGGCGATTGCAGCGAGATACGAGCATTCGTCAGTCCGTCCGAAACACCCTTCGCCAGATCCAGCAAGCCCTCATTGGCGAAGCCCTGCGCCGGCTTGCCGGTCACAGCATCCAGAGCGATCATGCCGCCCTTCACGCCAGCGAACACACGAGGATGCGTCGACTTGTCGCCGGGCCAGAATGCCAACCCGCGCAGCGCCACCTGTGTGGCTTCGTAGTGCCAGAGTTGCTTGCCAGTCTCCGGCTCGATCGCAAACAGCCCGTTGGGCGCGGCGAGGTACATTACGCCGCCAACAACAATCGGCACAGCTTCCGATCCAGGCTTGCCCGTGTGAAAGGTCCACGCACGCTGCAGCCTGTCGACGTTGCGGGGCGTAATCTGCTTCAGAGGAGAGAAGCGACTCGCACCCGCATCACGGCCGAAAGCAGGCCAGTCATTCTGTGCAGCCGCGGGTAACACCGCCAGCGCCGCAACCAGCAAGGTCACTCTCAACGCTTCGGTACCACCTTGTCCTTCACCAGATTGTTGTGGCTGGAAGCATCCTGTTTGCGCGCATTGATCTCGGAGATCGACAGCGGCCTCTTCGACAATGTGGGCTCGCTCTGCACAGACGCACCACCCTGCGTATTCCGGAACGGCAGACTCAGCACGATCTCACGAATCAGTGTGCGGCCGCGATAGCCGTCTTTCTCCAGCGCCTGCGCAATGCGCTGCACCGTGCAGTCATCGCCATCCTGCAGGCTGCGCCCCAGCGCATAGCCCATCATGCGTGCGGTGAGGTTGCCAACGAACTCGCTCTTACGGCTCATCAGTGCCGTACGCAGTTCCTGAGGCGTAGTGAACTTCTCGCCTGACGGTAGTTCGCCATCCGCATCCACAGGAGAGCCGTTATCCTGTTTGTCGCGCCACCGGCCCATCCAGTCGAAATTCTCGAGTCCGAACCCAATCGGGTCCATCAACCGGTGACATGCCGAGCACGTTGGATTCGCCCGATGTGCCGCCAGTTTCTCGCGCATCGACGTCTTCTTCGCCGGACCGTCGTTCTTCAGTTCCGGCACATCGGGCGGAGGCGGAGGAACCGGAGTCCCCAGCAGAGTGTCCAGAGCCCACGCACCACGAAGCACCGGGCTGGTCTCCTTGTACCGCGACGTCAACGCAAGCACGCCACCAAGTCCCAGCAAACCCGCACGCTTGTTATCCGGCCACTGGACAAGACGAAACTCCGCGTCGATGAGCCCCTTTTCATCCATCTGGTAGAACTTCGCGAGCCGCTTCGTCAGATGCGTGTAGTCGGCCGTCAGCAACTCCAGCAGACTACGATTCTCCCCGACGATCCTGTCCAGCAACAGCACCGGCTGCGCCCGAAGGTCGGCCGCGGTGTCGGGCGTGTAATACGACTGCAGTTCGGTCAGCAGCGGAACCACCCGGCCGCCAACATCCTGCGTGCCCAGCCACTGCCCCATGAAGCTGTTGTAGAACTTGCGCGACCGCGGGTCGTCGAGCATCCTGTCCACCTGCTCAGTCAACACCTTCGCGTCCTGCAGCCGTCCGTCCTCAGCCAGCCGCAGCAGCTTCTCATCGGGCGACGTCGCCCAAAGGAAATACGAAAGCCGCGTTGCCAGCTCATGCTGCGAGAGCGGATAAATACCCGGCTCGTTATGCTTCGATTCGATGCGAAACAGGAAGTCGGGCCACACCAGAACGGTACGCAACACCAGCTTCATGCGTTCTTCAAAGGGGTCGCCGCGCCCTGCCGCGCGATCATACATAGCCAGGAATCGATCCACTTCGCCTGCCTGCAGAGGCCGTCGAAACGCCTTCGGCAGAAACGACTCCAGCATTCGCTGTGCGGCCTTCCTGGCCTGCCCAGGCTGCTCATAAGGCTCCAGTCCAAACAGCCGGTAGTGCGAGGCACGCTTCTCCGGAGATGGCGCCTCCGATCGCTGCGACACCGTCAGGCTGACCAGCTTCAGGCCCTCAGCGGTAGCCGCAGGCTCCAGACTCAGCGTGTGGGTGCCGCGGTTCAGATTCACCTGCATACGAACAATCGCCGGACCCGGGATTGGCCTCGCGCTGTTGATGCGTCGAATGTACTTTGCAAACGAGCCCACCTCGGCGCCGTCCACCTTGACGGCAAGCCGCACCTCGGTTTCCCTGGGCGATTCATACGACGCCGTAAGGTCGTAGGGGCCTTCCAGATAAATCGGGATCGAGACAGGCGACTGCAGGTCGAAAGTCTTGTTGACCGGAGGCGTTACAATCACGCGGTCCAGAATCTGCTGCGCCGCTTCCATGTAGCGTTCCAGCAGCAACGCCGGAATGTACAACGTCTCGCCATTGGTGTCGAAGCCCGCGCCCCCCGTGCCGTCGGCCGGGAGTATCGCGGTCACTTCATAGTCCACGCCGAGCAGGTCACGAATCGTGTTGTGATACTCGCGCCGGTTGAGTCGGCGCGTCACGGCGGGACCGGCAAAGTCACCCGTATTGCAGGCCGTCGAACGAAGTTGCCCTTCAATCCACGCAGCAATCCGAATGCGATCCTCTTCAGCCAGCTTCGAATCGCGTGGCGGCATGGTGCGGTTCCGAAGCTGCGTGGCGACGTTCCGCCAAAGCCCGCGGCTCTTGTCCATATCGGCCACATTAGCGGCCTTCAGGAACGGAGCGGGACCACCCGCAGCCGCGGGGTTATGACAGGCCGCACAGTTCTGCAGCAGCAGTGGCTTGACGTTGGAGGTAAACTCCTGCGCCGGATCCGCCGCCAGCCCAACAGCGGCCATCGCGAGCAATACAAAACAACCGCGCATAAATCAGGCGAGCCCCTGAAGCGGCCCAGTGCTGTCGCCGAACGACTTCTCTTCAAGCCCCATGCGCCGCAGCATCTCCACATACAGGTTGCAGATAGGAGTGTGCTCCGGAGCCCGCACCCTGCGGCCCGGCCGAAGCGTGCCCTTGCCCTTGCCTGCCAGCAGGATCGGCAGATCCTCCACGGAGTGCGAGTTGCCGTCCTTCAGCGTGCCGCCAAACATGATCATCGAATTGTCCAGCAGTGACGAGCCGCCCTCATCCAGGCCCTTGATGCGGCCAAGGAAATACGCCAGTTGCTCGATATTCCAGTCGATGATCTTGCCGTACATCGTCTCGGTGGCGACGTCGTGGCCGTGATGCGAAAGCCCGTGGAAATTGCCACGAACCCCTTCGAGGAACGAGTAGTCCATCGGCGACTGCGCGTCGCCAAACATGAACGTGCCGATCCGCGTGCTGTCCGTCCAGAACGCCAGGATAAAGATGTCCAGCATCAGCTTCACGTGCTCGGCATGGCTCTGCGGGATACCCGCGCCCGGGCGCTCCAGCGGGAACTTGCCTTCATTGATCCAACGCTTCTGCGGACGCATAGTCGCTTCCAGACGCTGTTCCACGCTGCGCACAGATTCGAAGTACTCGTCCAGCCGCACGCGGTCCGATGCGCTGCCGGCTCGCTTCAGGTCCTTTGCGCGCTCCATAACCAGGTCCAGCACGCTGGTCTCGTCGCGCTGCAGCGCCGCCAGCAACGAGGGGTCCTTCGGATTCACGCTCGACACCACCGGCGATCGGTTATTCCGGAACAAACGGTCAAACGCGAGTTGCGG
>JAWXCM010000281.1:0-8637 GCA_034408745.1 Bryobacteraceae bacterium | reverse complement strand
TAGGGCCGGTCCGACGTCATGGCATCGAAGCAGTCGGCTATCGCGAAGATCCGCGCCTCCTGGGGGATATTCGCTCCCAGGAGGCCGTGCGGGTACCCCGAGCCGTCCCACCTTTCATGATGGGCAAGAACCAGGACCGCCGCCTCGCGCAATCCGTCTACTCCCGCCAGAATTCGGTGCCCGATTTCCGGGTGGCGCCGCATCACTTCCCATTCTGGCGGACTCAGTGGACCGGCGCGCAGCAGGATGCTGTCCGGAATCCCGATCTTGCCGATGTCGTGCAGCAGCGCACCCTGGCGCACGATCCGGCACAACTCCCGGTCCAGACCGATGGCCTGCGCCAGTGCCAGGGCAATGTTGCTCACCCGCCGCGAGTGGTTCTGCGTCTCGCGCTCACGGACGTCGAGCGCCGTAACCAGCGCCTCCATGGCCCGTTCGGACGCCTCGGCCAGCGAGTTTCCGAGTGCGGTAAGCTGTTGGCTTTGTTCCGCCAGAAGGTCTTCCAGACTGGTAAGGCGCAGCCGGTGAGCCATGGCGGCCTGCTGCCGAAGCAGTGCCCTGTGGATCGCCAACTGAAACGCATCCAGGTCGGGCGGTTTCACCACGTAGTCCAGAGCCCCGCTCTGGAGCGCCTTCACCGCCAGAGGCACATCGTTGCATCCGGACAGCAGAACCACGCCTGTATCGGGCCAGGTTTTCCGTATCGTATCCAGCAAATCCAGACCGCTCATGCCGGGCATGAGCAGATCTGTAATTACCAGATCGAAGCTCTGGTCCCGGAGCAGCTTTAGGGCGGCTGGACCGTCCGCAGCCGTTTTCACGTAGCGGCACATATCAGACAGCAACTCAGCCAACAGATGGGTGATGCCCGGGTCGTTATCCACCACCATCACCGACGGACGAAGTGCCTGCAGCCCATCAGCCGCGTTTCCGACGTGAACGAGCAGACATTGGTCCGCCGAACTCGCTTCACCTGCCATTCTCACCATGGTCCAACACGAGAGTACCCTTTCGCAATTTTGATCAGATCACCCGAATACCTGGCAACCTCAGAAGGTGAACTTAGCGCCCAGCTGAATTTTGCGCGACGAAGTATTTACCGAGTCACGAATGCGTCCGAACACCGCGGACGACAACGCCGTGGTTGGAAATCCGAAGCCAGGGGTGTTCGTCAGGTTCGTGGCATCGGCGCGGAACTCCATGCCGATGCGCTCGGTAATGCGCACCCGCTTCAGCATGGTCATGTCGATGTTGAACAGCTGCGGTCCGGAGAACGCGTTGCGTCCTGTGTTGCCCTTTTCTCCGGCGGCGGGACTGGTGAACTGCGCCCGCTCCTCCGGTGTGAACCACCACAGAATGCCGGCTTCGTCGTGCAGCGTGCCCAGGTTCCGACTGGTGCAGCCGTTGCAGTTGACGGTGCTGCTGTTGCCGATGTTGTAGGTATTGAAGCCGGAAAACAGCGTCATCGGACGGCCCGTCTGAAAACGCCAGATGCCCGCCACCTGCCAGCCACCGACCACGCGGTCCACCACGCCGTTCAGGGCGTCGCCGAACCGCTTCCCACGGCCGAACGGAAGTTCGTAGACAAAGTTCGACTGCACCACGTGCCGGCGATCAAAGTCCGAGCGCGCGTAGTTGTCGCGCCGGTTATAGATATCGAACGGCGCATTGCCCGCTGTCTGGCTGGCGCCGCTTGAAACCGCTGTCAGTGAGGGATCGAAGGACTGCGTGTCCAGCGACTTCGCCCAAACGTAGCTAATCTGCCCCGAGACGCCGTTGGAGAAGCGCCGTTCCAACTGCATCTGCAACGCATGGTAAGTGGAGAATGCGTTGGAATCGAACACATTGAACGCGGCGCCGAACTGTGGGAATGGAATGAGCGCGAACGGCCCGGCGCCCGAAAGGTCCGTCACCGAGCGGCCATTCTGCGTCTGCGTCGCGATGCGATTGGCCACCGTGGCCACGGCGTTGTTGGTGAAGTCCGCCGGGAACAGGCGGCGATACAACTGCGAGCCGGTTTCGCCGGCACGCAGCCGGGAATCGGCCGTAGCCAGCCGGTTGATGGTAGCCGATTCCCCGCCGTTCTTCACAGCCAGAAACTCATTCACGAATCCGTTGCGCAGCACTTCCGGCTGATTCGCGTTATACGACGCCAAGAGGTGGTACGCTCGCCGTCCAATGTAGCTGACTTCCAGCACCGTCTTCGGCAGAATCTCACGCTGAATGCTGAATGCCCACTGGTGCGTGGTCGGCATTTTCATGTTCGGGTCGAATGCCGCATTGGTCGTCTGATTGGCAGGACCGGGCTGCGTCAGCGACTCGGGCGACGTTGTGGGAGGAGCCAGCTTCGGCACGCTGGCCAGGCGACCGCCGGTGCGACCGTAGTCTGTGTCGACCAGAGCGAACACGCGGCCCGGGTAGGACTGGAAGATGGAACCCGATGCCAGGAACGTGGGCAGCCGGTCATACGCGATGCGGTAGTTGCTTCGGATGGACGTCTTGCCGTTGCCAAACGGATCCCACGCGAAACCGAGCGACGGCCCCCAGTTGTTCAGGCTGTTATTGAACAGCTGACCCGGAACCCACCTGATGGTATTGCTGGCAGGCGCTCCGGCCACCACGGCCTGGTTGGGAATCAGCGTACCCGACGGGCTGTCCGGAGCCAGCTTCATCTCCAGCCGGAGTCCCGCGTCCACGGTGAAGTTCCTGCTCAGCTTCCACGTGTCCTGAATGTAGAAATCGTACTCGTTGTAGAGGGATTCGAACTGGTAGGGCTGCGCTTTGTAGGTGCTGCCGTCGGCCACAAACGACTGCTGCCGCTGACCCACGCGGCCCAGCAGCAGGTTCGTCCAGCTCTGGAAGCTGCCCTGGTCGAAGGCCGTGTTCAGGCCAGTGGTGGGGAAGTTGAACGTCCCCGGATCCACGTTATTGATTGCGGTGGAGAAGTTCAGCAGCGGCGACACGTTGAGGCCACCGACCGAACCGCGGGTGTCCACGTGGCTCTGCCAGCGGAAGTTGAGGCCGAACTTGACGGTGTGAGCGCCTCTCTGCCAGGAGAGGTTATCCACCACCTGCCAGGTACGGAGCTTGCGCAGGTTGCCGGTCTCAGTGGATTCCACCAGGTCGATCGGCGTGCTCAGCGCGTAGGTGTTCAGATCGGCAAAGGGAGACTGGAAGTCGAAGGCAAAGCTGTTGCGGCCGACCACCAGTTCATTGGTGATGGTCGGCGTGGGATTCCAGCGCCAGTTGAAGGCCATGTTGCGCGGATTGCGTTTGGTGTTCACGGTGCACTGGCGGCCCGGGAACAGGGGCGCGCCGCCGTTGCCCTGATCGCAGTCCGAATCCTGCTGGCCCCAGCTCACGCGACCGAACAGCGTGTTCTTCGAATTAATGATGTGGTCGATGCGGACCATTGAGTCATACTGGCGCTCATTCTGCAATGCCGAGAAGGTATAAAACGCGGTGTTCAGGCCGTCGCCGCCGAAGTAGTTGTTCGGCAGCGGCGTTGCCGCAATCAGCGTCTGGATCTGTTTGTCGAGCCCGATGCGCTGCGGGTCGCTGGTCCCAACGTTGTATGTGCCAATGTTGACGCCCGGCGCCACGTTGCCCGCAGTGTCGACGGAGGCGGCCGCCGTACCGGCAGGCTGGTTGCGCGCGCCGACCGCATACCGCAGAATGCCCTGCCGAGCCTGCTGCGTCATCACCGTCCGGTTGAACAAGCCTGAGTTGCGCGCACGCAGGACCTGCACGTTTGAGTAGAAGAACGTCTTGTTCTTAATCAGGAACCCGCCAAGGTCGCCACCAACGATGTTCTGCACAAACTGGCGCTTCTCGCGAAGGTTGACGTTATTTTCCCACTCGTTGGCATTGAGCCGCGGAGTGCGGTAGAAGTAGAAACCTTTGCCGTGATAGTCGTTGCTGCCCGATTTTGACACCATGCTGACCGCGCCGCCGCTGTTGCGGCCATTTTCCGCCGTGGCGTTGCTGGTGATGATGCGCATTTCAGACAGCGCATCGGGATTGAGGCGAATGGGGGAAAGCTGCGAACCACCCGCGCTGGTCTCGTTGGAATCGATGCCGTCGAGCGTGTAGTTCCACGCGCGGTCACGGGCGCCATTCACGTGGGTGCCGCCACCGGTATTCGAGCCAGAGACCACACCTGGCTGCAGCAGAATCAGGTCCAGCGGATTGCGCCCGCGCGAGCCGACGATCGGCAGATCCTTCAGCACATTTTCCTGAATGAGAGTGCCAAAGTTGCCCGATGTGCTGGTCTGCACCACTTCAGCGCTGCCCTGGACTTCGATGCGCTCTGTGACACCGCCCACTTCAAGAGACACATTGACGGTGGTCGGCGAACCGACCGCGACTCGATTGTTGCGGGATGCAAAGCGCCGGAAGCCGGGGGCTTCCACTTCCACCGTGTAGTTGCCGGAAACCAGTGCCTCAAATGCGTAAACGCCGTTATCGGCTGTTTTGGTCTTCCGGTTGGCGTTGGTCGCCTCGCTGATCAGGGTCACAGCGGCCCCGGCGACCGCGGCGCCTGTGGAATCGGAAACCGTTCCAGTGAATCGCGAAGTGGTGCCTTGCCCGAATGCAACCAGGCACATCGCAGAAAATAGTGCGGCTAAGCGCGGTAAAGCAGCGACTTTCCTCATATATGAAGGCTATGTTACCGCAGTGCAGGGATTACGTGAGAGCCTATCGGGTCCGGAGTTCGAATTCCAGGTTGCGTTGCGCGTTTAGCTGTAAGGAACCTTCCCGGTCCACCAGATCCAGGGTGACGCGAGTGATGGTGGCATCGGGCGTGACGTAGGCGAGTGTCGACGTACCCTCGAGCCAGTACCCGATTGCCTCTTTTACAGTGGCGTCCTTCAGCGCGATGAGGTAGATGGTGGCCTTGTCGTCACGGGCGTAGGTACGCTTCGCCGGTTCCGGCTTCTGCTCCGCGGGCGCAACGGCGTTCGGCGATCTGGGCGCTTCATACACTCGCAGTCCGCCCCTTTCCGGCACCTCGGCAGAGGCCAGTTCCCCATTGTGGAAGGTCTGGTTAATGATGACCGAGGGCGCAGGCTGCTGGGGCACCACCACCGTGAAATTCGGCTGCTGCTGCTGCTGAGCGTAGTACGGGTCGTACGCTCCGCCGTAGAAAACCGGCACCGCATAGGGAACCACTACTGTGCGAGGCCGCCCCGGATTGCCGATCCCACCGCCGCCTCCCATCCCAGGGCGCACGCCAGTGTACGGAGGATTCCCCCGCACCGTGGCCCCGAGCGCAGAAGGAAAGCTCGGCACTCCGCCGGGATACAGAATGTTCCCGTACGGCAGCGCATTCACAGGGGCGGGCATCGGCCGAACCGGATTCGGAAACGGGTTTTGCCCCCATGACGCGACCGTCATTCCAAGAATCAAACTGGAAAGCGTGAGCAACTTCATAGTTCGTGCGCTCCTGCAGAGAAGCTTACCTCAACATGACGTTCCTGTGGAGGCGTTCGTTTACTACAGGCAGGGAAAGTTTCGCATGCTAACGTAGTTCTGAGCCCATGACCTGGTGGAAGCGCGACAAGCCGTCGTTAACGGCCCCTGAAGAAGGCCAGAGGCACGTCCGGACCGAGGGACTGTGGACCAAGTGCGAGGGCTGCGACCAGATCATCTGGCGTAAGGCTCTGGACGAGGGCATGCACCTGTGTCCCAAGTGCGGGTACCACTTCCGCATTGACGCCCGCACGCGGCTGCGCTACCTCCTCGACGACGGCAACTACGAACTGTTCGACAACGACATGATGTCGACCGACCCGCTGGAGTTTGTCGACAGCCGGCCTTACCAGGAGCGCCTCGGCGTAATGCGCCGCAAAACGGCTTCGGCCGATGCGGTGCTTACGGCAGTCGGCACAATCGAAGGCCGCCGTGTACAGATCAGCGCGCTCGACCTGCAGTTTATTGGCGGGAGCATGGGCGCGGTAGTCGGCGAGAAGATCACGCGGTCGATAGAGCGGGGGCTCGCCGAGCGCGTTCCGGTCATCATTGTGTCGGCCTCAGGTGGCGCGCGCATGCAGGAAGGCGCCGTCAGTCTGATGCAGATGGCGAAGATCTCCTCCGCGCTGATGCGTCTCGACCAGGCTGGCATCCCGTATATCAGCATCCTCACCGACCCGACCACGGGCGGGGTAACGGCGAGTTTCGCTATGCTGGGCGACATTAACATTGCCGAACCCGGAGCCCTGATCGGCTTTGCCGGCCCGCGGGTCATTGAGCAGACGATCCGCCAGAAACTGCCACCTGGGTTTCAGCGCAGCGAGTTTCTGTTGCAGCACGGGTTCCTCGACGCCGTGGTGCCGCGGAATGAAATGCGGGCGTTCATTTCTCGCGCGCTGCGTTTCTTCTGCGCGTAGAAGCCTGATCGCCTGCCTGAGAGCCGAAATAATCTGCGCTTCGCTGTGAAACCATGCCTGTGCACATGGGCGCGCAATGTCATGGTACAAATTGGGAAACATGGCATTTCGGCCTTTTGCAGGCATTCTGGTTCTCGGTATTAGCCTTGTAATTCCCGAACAACTTCAGGCGCAATATCGCTTTTTCGCAGGCGGCGGTCCCGGCCAGGCGATTCTTTCCAACGACACCGGAATCTCGATCTCCGGCTCCAGCGGGTCCATTTCCACCTACAGTCAGAAGAAAGGGCTGTTGCTTCATGCTTTCGCGGGGTGGCACTTGTTTGAGTACTTCAGTGTGCAGGGCGCCTGGAACTGGAACCGCAATGACCTGACATTCTCCGGTGTGGAAACCTCCGGCCGGTCGTTTGAGGAGATGCGAACGAGTTCCCAGCAAAACGCGGGACTCGATGCAGTTGTGTACTTCCGCAAGAGGAGCAGTTTGGTCCGGCCGTTTCTGACGACCGGCCTGAACGTATCGTTCCTCCAAAGCGATTCGCGTGTCTCGCCCCGATTCACAGCCACGGACAGGGGGTTGCGCGTCGCCGCCGGCGCCGATTTCCTGTTGCCCCGTGGCTGGGGTGTGCGATACGCCTTTAATGAGATCCTGCAGGGTAATCCTCTGGGGCGCCGGCTGACGCCAAAGGGGACGGCACCGCTGATGAACTTCCAGCACCTCTTCGGGTTCGTCAAGTATTTCTGATCTGCCGTCACCGGTTCTGGAATTTCACATACGGGCAGCCAGGCCAGTAGATGGGCGCATTCTCGACGTTTTCGCCCAGCAGGCGGGCATGACAGATTTCACAGGGATTCTTCGATTTCAGGTTCTCGCCAACGGGCGAAATGGCAACGATCTGTTCGAAGACGCAAAGGTCCGCTCCATGCTGCCGGCACTCATCGAGGGGCATCAGTGGCGCCGCCTGCTCCTGCTGGCGCACCAGCGCCGAAAACAGCCGCGACTTGAGGACGGACGGCACGCGTGTCAGCTCGCTTCCACGCTGCTTTTCCGAAATCTCAGCGAGGTTTTCGAATAAAGTGTCGAGGGTTTCCGGCTTTTCGTCATTCATTTTGCCACCTCCGCCGGAACTGTTCTCTGGCGCGCGCGAGTAAGCGCTCCACTGCCTTGCCGGTTCGCCCGGTGTGCTCCGCTATCTGGTTGACTCCCATGCCGTCCCAATACCTCCATCTGAGAATCAGGCGGTAGGTTTCGGGCAATTCCGCGATGATCGCGAGTGCGCGTCCGGCATCGCGCTCCCGATCGATTACCAGATCGAATGAGGGTTGAGAAACGTCGGCAATTTCCGAGTTCAATTCCTCCCAGGGTGCCAGGCCGTGCAGGCGGCGGCGATAGTAATCCCCCACCTTGTGGCGGGCGATTCCGGTGAGCCAGGCCTGCAGGGGACCGGTCCCGCTCCACGCTGGAAGCTTCTGCCACGCAACCACGAAGACCTCCTGCATCACGTCCTCAACAGCATCGTGATTCGGCGCGAGTCGACTGCGCACGTAACTGTACAGCGCGCCGGAAAACCGTTCCACAAAGACAGCCGCGGCTTTTCGGTCACGCGCGAGGACGGAAGCGGCCAGAGACACGTCTGACTGCAGCTCCGTTTCCTGCGCGGCGGCCGCGGCGTGGTGAGGCCGGGTCTCGGGGTCAGGCACCGCTGAAGAGAGCATCCTCTGGCATTCCTGCATGAGTCGTCGCAGAAGACCGTGAAAACCCCCGCCGAGTGCTGGTGAAAAAAAATTTGGGAACCGAGGGGGGCCGAGGCAGGCGTCGCGACATTCCCGGTAAGGCGGGTCATTTCGCCAGGCCTGATTCGAATTGAATTGAGAGGAAAGAATGCGCTTCACGAAAGCCTTACTGTTACTGTCGGCGGCCACACTACTGAACGGCCAGACCGCAGGTCCGGGATGTGCCATCAACCCGGCGTCTCCGTCGGTGGGTGCCGATGTCCCCATCACCTATTTTGCACCGCCCCCGTCGGTGTCGGACCCGAAGTTGGTCGGTCCTTTGCAGTTACTCACCGCCGGAACACTCGATGCTAACGCGGGCACGCTGACAATGCCACTGTACCGGGGTCGCCTGCGGGATGGGCGGTCCGTGTGGTACGTGCTGACCGATACCACCGACGAGGGAAACGCGAAGGCCCTGGGCATCAATTTTTCGCCTAAGCTGAACTTCTCGGCAACCGGGCGCGGTGCGCGCACGGCG
>JAWXCM010000280.1:0-25748 GCA_034408745.1 Bryobacteraceae bacterium | reverse complement strand
AGCCCGCTCTCGTCGACCTCGTCGGCGCGGTCTGCGGCGTCGGCCTGTTCGCAATCGTGCGAAAGCGGCCCGACGCCGCGCGGACCCTTGCCTTCCTGATCTGCGCATTGTTGATCCTGCGCGGTCTCGATCCATTCCGATTCAGCATGAGCCCGACGCCCTTCGGCTGGACCCCACTCGGCGCCTCGTTTGCCAGCGAACGCGCCCCGGCTGTTTTCGTCTTGCTGCAAAAGTGTTGGTGGTACGGTGTCGCGGTCTGGCTGGTCGGAAGGGCCGGAGCTCCCGCGTGGGGAGCAGCCGGCCTGCTGGCAGTATTGCTGGGGGGCATCGAAGCCACTCAGATGTGGCTTCCGGGACGCACCCCTGAGATTACCGATCCATTGCTGGCGATTGCAATGGCGCTGCTGCTCAGAATTTCAGCCGCAAACCGAACTGTGCGCGCCGTGCGTCCAGTGAACTCGTAATGCGTCCGAAATTTGCGTTGCTGTTCAAGCCCTGAGGGTTCGGCGTGAAACCCACGCCGGGATTGTTGTAGTTGACCGTGTTCAGCGCGTTGAACGCCTCCGCGCGAGCTTCCAGGTGGAAGCGCTCTTTGAAGGTGAACGTCTTAAAGATAGAGAAGCTGATGTCGGTCAGACCTGGACCGCGCGTGCTCGGAAGCGTGCGCGGTGCGTTGCCGATGACGAAGTTGGCCGGGTTGCGGAACGCATCCGTGTCGAACCAGCGAACCGGGGTCCGCTCGCTCGAAGGCAGCGTCGGATTACGAAGCAAGTCCGGATAGTTGATGCCCGTGAAGTTATTCGCACCGCGCACAGCCAGCACCTGACCCGACTGGAATGTACCGATTCCATTGATCTGCCATCCGCCCAGGAAGCCGTTAACCACAGCCGGAGCGTTCGAGAGCAGCTTGCGACCCTTGCCGATTGGAAGCTCATAAACACCGGACACCACAGCGCGGCTCGCAATATCATCCTGATCGATGCCACGGTCCAGATCGCGGTTGTATGCTCCGATCCGGAACTCGCCAGTGCAGCCGTCGCCGGAGTTGCCGCCGCCAATCGCCGAGCATCCCGTAATCAGCTTCGACTTCGTGTAGTTGGCCATCATCGACAGGCCAGCCGAGAAGCGCTTCTCAGCCGAGATCTGCAGAGAGTGATAGCTGGTAGACAGGTTCGGCGCCGCCCAGGTGGTGATCTGGAGGTAGTCGGGGAACGGGCGCAGGGACTGGCTGCGGGAGATGGTGGCGCCTGCGAGAGCACCGGTTGCGATCTGCCCCGCAAACGGATTCGGTACCGTGTCCTGAAGCGACAGGCCGAGTGAGAGGTACTTCGGATCCAGCTGATTCAGGTCGTAGTTGCCACCGTACAGTTTGGTGCCCTTGCTGCCCACATAAGCCGCCTGGACCGTCCATCCACCCCAGACTGCACGCTGCACAGCCATGTTCCACTGCTGCACATAGCCAGTCGGTGAATTGCGATCCTGATAGCGCACGTTCTGGCCGCGGAAGGCGTTCGGTCCACCAGCAGGTCCCAGCGGCTGCAGAATCGCAGCAGGACCCTGGGCGAACAGGAAGGCGCGCTGCGGTGTGCCGCTGGGCGCGTTGAACTGCGTGTCAACCGAGAAGCCGAGTGCGTTCTGGTTGTCCGGAACAATCGCGCCGCTCTCGATCGGCAGGTATAGCACGCCGTAGCCGCCGCGAATCGCCGTCTTGCCGTTGCCCCACGGATCCCACGCAAAGCCGATTCGCGGGCCGAAGTTATTGTTGTCCCGGTCAATGAAACTGGCCGGTTCATTCACCCCGGAATACTTCAGTACGCCGAGCCGCAGGGTGGTCGGGTTGGCCTCAAACGGGTTGAAGTTCGAGTGCCGGTTGTACAGTTCCCTGAAGCCGAACGAAACGTCGTAGCGGATGCCCACGTTGATGGTCAGGCGCGGAGTCAGCTTCCAGTCGTCCTGGAAGTAGACACCGAGCGGCCAGGCCCGCGTCTGGAAAAACGGTCGGAAGCCGAGCGTTCCGCTGGAGACCTCGCCCAACAGGAACGTCGCCAGCCCGAAGCCAGTACCCGCCGGAGCTTGCGGGTTGCCGGTAAGGCCGCCGTTGAAGCTGAAGTTGCCCGACGGGTTGACGCGGTTGATGAAGCTGTTGCGCCAGTCCCGGAAGTCGACGCCGGCGCGGAAGCTGTGCTTGCCGCTGATGATGCTTACCTGGTTGATGATCTGCGCGATGTTCTGCGCCCGAAGACCGCCCGAAAACCCGGCGTTGCCGATCGTCAGCAGGCCAGAGATCTGCACCGGAGGCATCGCGTCCTGAGGAATGATCGACGGATAGCCGAGTTGCGCGGGTACGCCCTGATCGAAGCTCGGATGGAGGAAGGGAAGCCACTGCCGCGTGATGCCTGCGCGGAATTCGTTAATGATGTTCGGCGTGATGGTGCGCGTGTATCCGAGCGCCGCGTTGTGATTGTTGCGCTGGTCGTTGCGCGCCGTCGGGTCAGCCACACCGAGCCCAAAACCGGCATTTAGCAGCGTGTTCCAGTTGCCCGAGTAGCGGAAGAACACGTTGTCCCTGTCGCTGAACCGGTGATCGGCGCGAATCGTGGAAACCGTCTGGTTCGACACCGATTTCGCCAGCGACACGAAGTTGTTCGTGTTCGTCAGCGCGTCGGTCGGCGTCGCGTTCGGCTGCGGCATATTGGCCAGCACTCGCAGCGCGAGAGCATCCATACGATTGCGGGGAACAATGTTGCCAGGGAAGATATCGCGGACAAAGCCGCTGCCGTTTGGATTCGCCCGCGTAGTGGCAGGGTCGTAGATCGGAATCAGAGCGCCGCGAGCGTCGAAGGTGCGGCTGAAATCGCCGTTTCGCTGCTCAGTCGTAGCCACGGTGCCGAGCTGCGGAGCGCCGGTCGAGCGCCATTTCCACTGCTCAACGCCGGTGTAGAAAAACGTGCGGTTCTTGCCGTTGTAAATCTTCGGAATCCAGATCGGGCCGCCGAGTGTGAAGCCGAACTGGTTGTAGCGCAGCACCTGCTTGAGGCGACCGGTGCGTGGATCGGCCTGCGTGGCAAACGCGTTGCGCGCGTCCAGCGAATCGTTGCGCAGAAACTCATACGCCGAGCCGTGAAACTCATTCCCGCCCGACTTGGTCACCACGTTCACCACACCGCCGCCGGTCTGGCCGAACTCGGCCTTGATCGCACTGGTTTCCACACGAAATTCCTGCACGGCGTCAGCCATCGGAACTACGGAGATTTCATTGTGCACGGCGGCGGTGTTTGACACGCCGTCGAGGAAGAACTGGTTGCCGTATGCCGGGCCGCCGTTGATGCGCATCTGCGAGAAGGTCTGGTTGCTGACCTCAGCGAATCCGTCGGTGGCGTTGGAGCGAGGAACCACGCCGGGGACAATCTTCACCAGATTGAACACATGGCGGCCATTCAGCGGAAGGTCCTCAATGCGGCGCTGTTCCACAACCGTGCCGAGCGACGAATCTTCCGTCTGGACGCGTGGGATGTCAGCGCGGACTTCCACCGATTCGGCCACATTGCCGATTTCCAGCGCAATGTCGACACGCAGGCGCTGCGACACTTCCACGTTCAGTCTGGTGCGCTGGGTCTGTTTGAAGCCTGTCACCTGTGCGGTCAGCGAAAATTCGCCGATGGGCACGCTGGTGATCACGTAAACGCCGGAGTCATTGCTCTGGCCCTTGAACGTCAAGCCCGTGGCGGCAGCGCGCGCGGTGACGTCGACGTTGGGAACAGGGGAGCCGGCAGGGTCGGTGATCGTGCCCGTGATGGTGCCAAGCGAGCTCTGCCCATACAGCAGAGTCGTGCCGCAGAGCCATAAAAGAATGGCCAGACTACTCAAATTTCTTTTCATTTACTAACCTCACAAGTTGCTGCAACTATATCAAATGACTGGCGTCGCACTGACCTTTCGGGCATGCTCGCGCTTCAGCGCCGCACCCTGACTCCGTAGTTTATTCAGGAGCGCTGGAACGTCGACATCCTGCACCGCCGCGCCCAACTTCGCCGCCGTTACCGCGGCCAGCCCCGCGGCATGCCCCAGCATCATGTAGACCGGCTCCATCCGAATCGTGCAGACAGCGACATGCGTGGCCGAGATGCACACCGGAACCAGCAGGTTCGCGCAGTCCGGTTTCTTCGGCGTCAGACTGCGATACGGAATCTCGTACGGGTTGTTGCTGAGGTTGATCGACTCGTCCAGATGCCCCTCGATCCGAACGAAGCCATTCTCATCCACGATCCGCCGTACCCAGTGCGAATCCAGCACAAACGAACCCATGCCCACCGAATCGTCCTTGAACTTGTTCTTCAGGATGTCGGCCTCGGTCATCACGTACGCGCCCTTCATCCGCCGGCCCTCGCGGATGTATAGCTGCACCGGATAATGACCTGTGTCGGGGTACTCGTCCTTACACAGGCCCCACGAGTTCACCTCGTCCCGCAGCTGCTTTGGCACGCGTTCATCGTGCGCCAGGAACCAGAAGAAGCCTTGCTGGTAGTCCATGTGGTCCTGCCAGATCCGGTCCCGAGTCGCGTAGTTGCCGTCGCAGTAATCCAGGTTTCCGCCGACATAATCGATGGAGAACGGCCCACTCGCGTTGAGGTCGAACTTGCCGTTGGGAATCGCGCTGAAATGCACCAGACGCGCGAAGCTGATGCCCGGATGCGCCTGAATGTACTTCAGCAGCAGGTCGTATCGCGACACCTCGTACTTGCGAGGCTTCGGCCATGCGACCCGCAAATCCTCGCGCTGCGTCGAGATCAGCCGGAAGCAGTATGCCTGAATTCGCTTGTCTCCCGAGCCCACCGGAGGCAGCGTGTCGTTCGTAATCCCCCACAGCAGCTTCCCGTTCACCCGCGCCGGGATGTCGGCGCTGAACTGCCCGTGGTGCGTATACTCGATCCCCGGCTTGCTGAGGTACTCCTCGCTGTAGTTTGCCTTGAAGTGCGCATCGCGCGACCCGGCCAGCGCCTCGCCGAACTCCTCCCGACCCTCACGGCCATACGTACACGGAACTCCCGCCCGTGCCATTAGATCGCCCTCATAGCTGGCATCGACAAACACCTTGCCGGTCAGCTCCGTCCCGTCGGTGAGCTTAATGGAGGCGATCCGCCCGTTCTTCTTCGACACCGACGCCACGCGCTGGCTGCGGATCAGCTTGTGCCCCGCTTTCGCCACCCACGCATCGAATGTGCGGAACGCGACCTTCGGCTCCAGATCCCACATCTTGTGCGGCCTCCAGTCCAGCGTCTGCCCGCGAAACAGAAGCTTCGGCTGAGCAGGTGTCCCGTACAGACGTCGAGTTTCCGCAGCGGCAGTCTCGTAGAATTCGGCCGACAGTCCGCCCACGAACTGGGGCGTGCCGGTGTCCGTACACGCGATTCCGCCTGTGATCAGTCCGCCAATGTGGGCCGACGGTTCCACCACAATCACGCTCCCCCCGTCGCGCGACACTGCCTGCGCTGCTGCCAGCCCGGCCGGCGAGCCCCCATAAACGATCACATCCGCGGAGAGCGAAGCCGCGCGCAGGACGGGCGCAGCAAGGGCCGGCGCGGCCAGAAAGCCTCGACGAGTAAGCATACGTTGTTGGAAACGTACCATACATTGTTTTCCGAGTCACCCGTCACAGGGAAGATGGGGATAGAATTGCCAAATGCCGAACCAGTTTGGTGCATTGCGGCGACTCCCCTTGTCACGTCGCATTGCTCTCCGTCAGCTTCGCAGTACCCCTGCTCGCTCAAGTCGAGGATGCCGAGGGCTGCAAGGATCACACGCTGTTCACGCGCATGCCCGGGTTCCACATCAGCGAGTGCAAGCAGTCGCAGTTTGAACAAAAGCACTTCCCCGTCGGCCCCGTCATCAGCGATGGCGTCGAGGTGAAGTCGACCCCCGTCGAGGGAGCGTTCTTCTATCTGGTGTATGAGCTGAATGAGGGCAAGGTCAAGCCGAGTCCACTGCAAACCATGCGCAACTTCCAGGCTGCCTCCCGTAAGGCAGGCGCAGCCGTCATGGCCGAATATCCAGACTGGTGCAAAGCTGCCGTGCACGAATCACTGCACAACGGCAACAACTGCCGTCCTCTATGGGTCGACGTTCAAATTCGCCGGCCAGGGAAAGAAGGAGACCTGGGCTTTCGTTCAGTCCGGCGGCGAAGGGGAAAGCTATCAGATCTGGCTGATGGAGCGTGAGCTGATGAAACAGGACATCGTCGCGACGGAACTGCGCGATGAGATGAATAAAAATGGCTCCCTGACGCTCTACATCAACTTCGAAACGGGATCGGCGACCATTCAGCAGGATTCCATGTCGCAACTGGAGCCGGTGGCCAAATTATTCCAGTCGGAGCAGGCGCTGAAAGCCGAGATCGGCGGTCACACCGACAACACAGGGACTCCCGAAGGCAACCAGAAGCTGTCCGACGACCGCGCAAAAGCCGTGATGGCCGCCGTTGTCAAATATGGTGTCGCGGCGGACCGGCTGACCGCCAAAGGCTACGGTCAGGCAGTACCTGTCGCCGACAACCGCACCGAAGACGGCCGAGCAAAGAATCGCCGCGTCGAGTTAGTCAAGCGATAGCACCACGCTACGAACGCATCAGATCCCGCCGGCTCCGCTGCTTTACAGCATCATCCACCTGGTGCCAAAACTTGCGAAAATACACGATCGCCGACACCACGCCGAACGTCACCACCAGCCACATCGCGAGGATCGACGGCTGGCGCATGGCCGGCCACCGGATGCTCAGCATCGACATGCTCAGGGCAACCACCTGCGTCACCAGCTTGAACTTGCCCAGATCGTTGGCCTTGATCACGTACCCTTCGGCCGCCGCAATGCCGCGCAGCCCCGTGATCGCGAACTCGCGTCCAATAACCACAATCGCCATCCATGCCGGCAGGGCTTGCACCTCTACCAGCGAAATCAGCGCGGAGGAAACCAGCAGCTTGTCGGCGATTGGATCCAGCAGCGTCCCCACCGTAGTAATCTGACGCCACCTCCGTGCCAGATACCCGTCGAGCAGGTCGGTGAACGCCGCGATCAGGAAAATTACCAGCGCCACGTACTCATTCGTGAGCACGGTGCCGAACACATCCACTGTGTAGTTCTGCTGCACCAGCGCGGCAACTAACAGCGGAATGAAGAAGATTCGAACGAGCGTCAGCGCATTCGGCAGGTTCATGGCGCGTCGGCGCGAAACTGGGTGAGCTGCTTCAGGACAGATTCCGGCGTTTCGGCCACGATCTCAACATACTCCCCTTTGTCCGTCCGCTGTATCACGCGCGCATACTCGTGCACCAGGTGGATTGCCGCCCCGTCGGTGTGAGGGATGTGCAACGTAACCCGAGACAGCGGGTCAACTGGCAGCAGCTCGTCCACCCTGGCCATCAGTTCCGGGATACCCGCGCCCGTCTTCGCCGACACCGCAACCGTAGCCGCCGCCGCCGACACTCCCAGAATTCGAGCCCGGGCCGTCTCCGTCGATTCTCCCGGCGGCAGCATGTCCAGCTTGTTCAGCACCAGGATCTGCGGCGTGCCCTCCGCGCCGATCTCGCGCAGTACGGCTGTTACGTGCTCCACGTACGCGTGCGCCATGTCGGCACTCACGTCCACTACGTGCAGCAGCAGCGACGCCTCTGTGACCTCTTCCAGCGTGGCGCGAAACGCCCGCACCAGCGTCGTCGGCAGATTCCGTATGAACCCCACCGTGTCGCTCAGCAGCACCCGCCGGTTCGACGCAAGCAAAAACTGCCGAACCGTGGGATCCAGCGTCGCGAACATCCGGGCATCCGCCAGCACCCCCGACCCCGTCAGCCGGTTGAACAGCGTCGATTTCCCCGCGTTTGTATACCCGACCAGCCCAATGGTAGCCAGCGGAACAGCCTGGCGCTGCCGCCGCTGCACCGACCGCCCGGCCCGGACCGATTCCAGATCGTCCTCAATCTTTTTGATGCGTCCGGAAATCTTCCGCCGGTCGGTTTCCAGCTGCGTTTCCCCGGGACCTCGTGTGCCGATGCCGCCGCCCAGCCGCGACATCTCGATACCACGCCCGGTCAGCCGCGGCAGCAAATAGTTCAGCTGCGCCAGCTCCACCTGTAACTGGCCTTCACGGGTTCTCGCACGCCGCGCAAAAATGTCGAGGATTAGCTGCGTCCGGTCCACTACCCGGCAGTCGAGGGCCCGCTCCAGGTTCCGAAGCTGCGTGGGGGAAAGGTCGCGATCAAAAATGACGACGTCGGCGCGTGTGGCCTGAACCCGCTGCACCAACTCTTCCAGCTTGCCCGAGCCGATCAGCGTCGCCGCTTCCGGCGCCTCGCGCGACTGCACCAGGCGTTCTATGACAGATGCCCCCGCGCTCTCAGCGAGGACGGCGAGCTCGTCGACAGACTCGTCAATATCGAAGTCGTCAGATTCCGGGGCGGAACCCGGGCGCCTCGGGCCACGGCCCTTGATGTCCAGTCCCGCAAGTATGGCGCGTTCGCGGCTGGCCGCCGGCAATATTACTCCTGCTGCCCCGGATCGTACGGCGGGGCTGATGCCGCGGAGGTTTGTGGCGGTCCCGGCACGGAAGGCATTCCGTGTCCAACCGGTCCGTGCGACGCTTTCGAAATCACGACGGTCGAAATAGCGTGCTTGAAGATCAGTTGTTCCTGATTGCTGGCTTCCAGGATGACGGAGTACTTATCGAAGCTCTTGATACGGCCAGACAGCTTCACCCCGCTCATCAGGTAGATCGTCAGAAACGTCTTGTCTTTACGTGCGTTGTTTAGAAAAGCTTCTTGTATGTTTTGTTGTGTCAGCTTTTCCATCTCGGCTCCTTGTCGCCGTTCAATCATCAGGAGGCTTACCCACAGCTAGTGAAATTCTAACAGAGAGTTTATATTTCACGCGACGACAGCCTCGGACTCACCGTTCCCGTCCGTTCGGACGCCAGCCTCGCGAGTGCATTCCTGCTCACAGGACGCCATCTCCCCGAGCCGGAAGACAACATGCGAAACCGCGCCGCCTTCTCAAATCCCTCATCGGCGGCTATCGATCCCGCCTGTCCGTCCACCACCGTGGCGCCGTGATGATTGATGGAGCACTCAATCCCACTCGGCAAGAAAAAAGACACCGACAACTGCCGCCTAATACAAAGGCGCCGAAGTTCCGGCAAGCCCAACACAGGATCAGGTAAAAACGTTCTGGACAATTGTTCACCAGGGTAAAGCCATAGTAGTAAGCGTGAAAACTACCGACAATGGCTAGATTCCCCGACTCGCAAACAGTTTCGTTCGCCAAAACAGCTCAACCTTGACGGTTAGAGAACCGGAACAGGAAACAGTACGCCCCCGAAAATCAGCCATGCCAGCAGCAGCGTCCACACCAGATTGGCGCCCTGAGCTACCAGAAAGCTCACAAGTGGGCGCCCTCCCTCCATGGATACGAGGTCGGTGAAGCGCGTTTCAAGACCAATCGAGGTGAAAGCCAGGGCGAACCACCACGTGCGTAACCCCGCAATTAGACCCTTGGTTTCTTTAACCGTTCCTGGGCTGACGTAAAACGAAAAAAGCAGCGAAGCGAAAATAAACCCGAGCACGAACTTCGGAAAGCGCTCCCAGATCACACCCGCCGTCGGCTTCTCCTGCCCCGCCGCCGGACTCCGCATCGTCCACCAGATCGACAGCACAAACGCCGCCACCCCGATCAGCACGTTCTGCGAGAACTTCACGATGGTGCCGATCTTCATCGCCGTCTCGCTGATCAGCGCCCCGGCCGCCACCACTGATCCCGTGGTGTCCAGCGTGCCGCCCAGCCAGGCCCCGCCCACGGCGTCCGACAGGTGCAGCCCCCGAATCATCCACGGCTGCAGGATGATCATAGGCATCGCCACAATCAGCACCAGTGAGGCAACGTAGCTCAGCTTTTTCCGGTCGCCCTTAATCGCGCCGCATGAGGCAATCGCCGCCGAGACGCCGCAAATCGACACCGCCGACGACAGAATCACCGCGAACTCGTCATCTACCTTCATCTTCCGGCAGAACCAAAAGCTGAAATACCACACCACCGTCACCACCAGAAACGCCTGCAGCATCCCCAGCGCGCCCGCCGCCATAATCTCCTGGAACAGAATGGTGGCACCCATGATCACGAGACCCGTCTTGATGAAGTACTCGGTCCGAACCGCGTCCAGCATCCAGCGCGGCAGCCCGGTTACGTTACTGATCACAAGGCCGAACAGCAGCGAAAAGATAACGTATTCGACGCCCCAGTAGCTAACCGTCGCATTTCCCGCCACAATCTGCGCCAGCCACGCCAGCACGAACACCACCGGAAAACCCGCCGCATACCGAAGCAGGCTGCCGCCCGTCGCCAGTATCCCAGGCAGCGACGTCACAAAGTACACCGCACACAAAATCGCCACGCTGGTGAACGCGGCGGGAGAAAACAGCTTCGTCAGGTCAGCCTGGGTCGACCACTTCAGCGGAGGCAGCGCCAGACGCATTCCCGCCAGCAATGCCGCCAGGAAAAACGCTCCCAGCCACACGGCGAGCCAGTCCTCCTGCTTCCACCACGCGATCTTCTCTGTTTTCGGGTTCACGCCGCTCATCATAGCGTGGGCGCGGCGTTACCATGGTTATATGGGATTGTTCGAGATCGGAATCGCTGTAGTTCTCTTTCTGTTCCTGGTCGTAATGACCCTCATGATCAACCCACCCGAGAAGTGGGTTCAGAAGCTCACCAACACCCAGGATAAGGACAAACCTAAACTCTGACCCGGCATCGCGCGTATCATGCATAAGTGACACGTGCTTCTCTGCTCTTACTGTTTGGTTTCCTCGCGCTATCGGCTGCGCCTCGTCAGACGGCGCTCGACCGCTTCGTGGCAAAGCCCGATCCGGCGTTCAAGTATGAATTAGTAAACACAAAAATGATCGGTGACACCACAGTTCACCTGATCGACATGACCTCCGGCACCTGGCGCACTGCCGCCGAGGTCGATCGGACCGAGTGGAAGCACTGGGTCACCATCGTAATCCCCGCCGGGGTGAAGTACGATACCGCGTTCCTCATGATCGCTGGCGGTTCCAACGGCCGTCCGGCCCCTGAACGCCCCTCCAACGAAGTCATGATCCTGGCGAAGTCATCGAAATCGATCATCGCCGAAGTGCGCATGATCCCCAACGAGCCCCTTAAGTTCGCCGGCGAAGACAAGACCCGGACCGAAGACGCCATCATCGCTTACACCTGGGACAAGTTCCTCAAGACCGGCGACGAGACCTGGCCCCTTCGACTGCCCATGACCCGAGCCTCCGTGAAAGCCATGGACGTAGTTCAGGAATTCCTCGCGGGCGAGAAGGGCGGCAACATCAAGGTCAATAAATTCGTGGTGGCCGGCGGATCCAAGCGCGGCTGGACCGCCTGGACCACCGCAGCGGTCGACAAACGTGTCGCAGCCGTCATCCCCATCGTCATCGACACTCTGAACCTGTCAAAACAGACGGAGCTGCACCAGGCCAACTACGGCTTCAACATTCCCGCGATTCAGGACTATACCGACATCGGTCTCCAGGAGCGCGCCAACGATCCCCGTATGAAAGAGCTGTTGCAAATCGAGGATCCCTACAGCTACCGGGAGCGCTTCACCATGCCTAAGTTCCTGGTGCATGGCACCGGCGATCAGTACTGGCCACCCGACGCCTGGAGGCTCTACTACAACGACCTGCCCGGGGAAAAGAACGTCCGCTACGTCCCCAACGCCGACCACGGCCTGGGCGGCAGCGACGCGATTGAGAGCATTGCCGCCTGGTACACCATGATTCTGGAGAACAAGCCCCGTCCGAAGCTGACCTGGACGGTCTCAAAGGCTGGCGTTCTGCAGGTGAAGACCACCGGCACGCCCATCAATGCGAAGCTCTGGCAGGCAACCAACCCCGAAGGCCGCGACTTCCGCCTGGTCAAGATCGGCCGCGCCTGGACGTCCACGGACCTGACGGCTGTCAAGGCTGGTGTGTATGAAGTGAAACTGACCGCGCCACCGAAGGGCTATACGGCCTCAGTGGTGGAATTGACGTTCGATTCCGGTACAGGCGGGAAAATCAAGCTGACCACGGCCACCGAGGTAACCCCCGTCGGCCTGCCGTTCAGTGGACGTAAGGGTCCTGGTCCTGCCGCTTTTTGAGGTAGACCTGGAACTTGCGGCGAGCCCGCTGTAGCCGCCACTCTTCGTACTGCCCTTTGACGTTGCCCCAGAAGCTCGTATTGCCGCGAGGTCGGCTGTGCGGGCTTTTTCGGCGTTGCTTGCGAATATAGAAATATCCAATCGCCATTCCGCCGAGGTGAGCCACGTTGCTAACCGGACCACCGATGAAATGCATCACGTTGTACATTTCCAGTGCGCCCATAATCATCACCATGTACTTCGCCTTCAGCGGGAAAAGCATGAGGAAAAGCACAGACCGATCGGGAAATAGCATGCCAAACGCCAGCAGCAGTCCGAAAATCGCTCCCGACGCTCCGATCGTGGCCAGATACGGATTCCCGAAAAGCAGGTTCGCCAACACCACGCAAAGCCCCGCGCCAACGCCGCAAACCAGATAGAACTGCAGGAATTTGATGGTTCCCCACGCCCGCTCCACGTCGGCGCCGAACATCCACAGCATCAGCATGTTGAACAGCAGATGCCAGGGCGTTTCCACGGCGTGAAGAAACAGGTAAGTGACCGGCTGCCAGATATAAAAGCTGGTAGCCACCTGGATGGGAACCAGGCGAAACGGATTCAGCACGGAGCTGAATCCGAACAACTCCAGTAAAATGCTGACCAGCCAGATGGCGGTATTGGCGACAATCAGCCACTTCACGCCTTGCGGGAATCTGTTGGAATATCCGCCGGGATAATCGCGTTCGCTCAACGGCATGGGGCCACTTTCGTTCCTTCACAATAGCAAAGCGGACACGGCTCCATTCGGAACCTGTCCGCTTTTGCGTTTACCGCCGCGCTGTGCGGTTGAGTTGGTGTGCCCCGGCCTGGATGGCGACCGCAATCGCGAGCCAAATCTGCCAGCGGGAAAAAAGCCCTGCCGTAATGAAAAACTCGCCAAACCAGTTCATGTCCGCGGCAAACCGCCAAAGCGCGATCGCGTAAACTGCCGCGGCCACCGGACCCAGCAGAAACGCCGCCAGTCTGGTGTATTGGCTGCGATCCAGCGTCCGAACCGCGGAGAATGCCGACGGTAGTGCAAACCGCCCGATCATAGATTCGTCTTACCTCTGCAACTTAGATGCAGCGATACCCCCGGTAGTTTCCGGAACGAAGGCGAAGATTTAGGAAAGAGCGGCGTCCTGAGACTTGTCCGGAGACCCAGCCAGTCGCGACAGAAGGAAAGCTGCGAACTGGACGACTATTGCCACCGCGCACCACACCTGCCAGTGCGAGAAGAACCCTTGCGTGATCGCAAACTCGCCCGTCCACTTCATTCCCGCCGCCAGACGCCAAATCCCCAGCGCCCATGCCATCAGGGCAATCGGTGTCATCAGTGAGGCGGCGGCCAGGAGCAACTGCCGGCTCCGAGCCCCGGACTGTGTTTCTGGTCCGAGTCTGAGTCGAATGCGGACAACCATACTGCGTCCCATAGTGTACCAACACGCAACATGCCGGTTATGTTTCGAGACCACTCGACGCGTGACCCATCCGGGGGGGTGATAGAGTATCACTGGCAATCCCTGCATTCAATCCGGAAAGGAACTGCACCCAACTTATGCGGAGAGTGAAAACTGCGGTTATTGGCGCCGGCTTCATGGGCAAAGTACATGCCGAAGCCATCCGCCGCCTTGGAAACGTCGATCTCGTGGCGGTGTCCGGCGTGGACGACGCCGAAGCGGCCCGTTTTGGCCAGTCAATCGGTGTCGACAAGAGCTACGGCGATTACAAGGCGCTGCTCGCCGATCCCGAAATCGAGGCCGTCCACGTCTGTACACCGAACTCGTTACACTACCCCGTCTCGAAGGCCGCTATCGAGGCCGGGAAAGCGGTTCTCTGTGAGAAGCCGCTGAGCATGTCCGTCGCCGAGGCCCAGCAAATGGTCGACCTCGCCGCGGCAAAAGGCGTCCCCAACTGCGTCAACCACAACCTGCGCTACTACCCCGTGGTGCAGCAGATGCGGCGCATGATCGAAGCTGGCCAGCTCGGCGAAGTGCTCGTCGTTCAGGGCACCTACTCCCAGGACTGGCTGCTCTATGACACCGACTACAACTGGCGCATCGAACGCGCCGCCAACGGTCCCCTGCGTGCCATGGGCGACATCGGATCCCACTGGATGGACCTGGTGCAGCACCTCACCGGCCTCGAAATCACCGCCCTGTGTGCCGATCTCACCATCGTCCACAAGACCCGCAAGAAGCCGAAGGGTGAGATCGAAACCTTCACCGGCAAGACGCTCACCCCCGAGGACTACACCTCCGTGCCCATCGACACGGAGGACTTCGGAGCCGTTCTGCTCCACCTCGGCGACCGGGCGCGCGGCGCATTTACTGTCAGCCAGGTAAACGCGGGCTGCAAGAACCGGTTCCAGATGGAGATCTTCGGCACCAAATGCGGCGTAATGTGGAATCAGGAGCGGCCAGACGAGCTCTGGGTCGGCTACCGCAACTCGCCGAACCAGATCATCCTCAAGGACCCGTCCATTATGCTGCCCGCTGCTGCCGCCTATGCCGACCTTCCCGGCGGCCACAGCGAAGGCTACGACGATACCCACAAGATGAACTTCCGGCGCTTCTACAAACATGTCGCCGACCGCTCAGCCGCTGTGGAGTACCCCACATTTGCTGACGGCCTGCACGGCATGAAGCTGCTGGAAAAGGTGATCGAGAGCCACGAGCGCCGCGGCTGGGTCGACACGGTCTAAACCCATGCGCCGCCGCGAATTCATCACATCCCTGCTGGCTGCCGGCGCTTTATCGGCTCAGCGCGGCGGCACCCCTGCGGCACAGAAAATCAACGTGGTCCTGTTCATGACAGACGACCACGGCGCCTGGGCAACCGGGTACAACAAGTGCATGGAGACGCCCAACCTCGATTCGCTGAAGCGAGGCGGCGTCTTCTTTAGCAACGCGTTCGCGGCAACGCCTGTCTGCTCGCCGAGCCGTATGACCTACATCACCGGCAAGCTCCCGTCCAGCCACGGCGTGCAGGATTTCCTGCTGCCGGAAGACTCGGCCGGGGAGAAAGCCATGCCATTTCTCGACGGGCACCTTACGTACACGGAGTTGCTCCAGAAGGCCGGCTACACTCTGGGCATGACCGGGAAATGGCACATGGGCCGCGACGAAGAAACGCAGCGCGGATTCAGCTACTGGGCCACCGTTCCAGGTGGCGGCGGGACGTACAAAGACCCCGGCTTCGTCCACAACGGCAAGACCGTCGACCCGAAGGGCTACAAGACCGACCTGCAGGTCGACTTCGCGCTCGACTTCCTGGACTCTGTCAAAACGAAGCCATTTTTCCTGATGGTCCCGTTCTACGCGCCGCACACGCCGTTCAACTACTACCCGCAACGGGATGCCGCCCCGTACGCCGACAGCAAGTTCTCCTGCTTCCCGGATACGCCCATGAATGAGGCGCAAAACTCCGGGCTCGCGATTCATCACGGTAACAGGAAAAGCCAACTCGCCTACTCGGCCCTGATTTCCGGTATGGATTACAACATCGGAAGGGTACTGGGAAAGCTTGACGCGATGGGCGTCCGCGGCAATACGGTGGTTATTTTTACCGCCGACCAGGGTTGGAATGCCGGACACCACGGCGTCTGGGGGAAGGGAAACGGCACCGTCCCGTACAACATGTACGAAGAGTCCATCCGCGTCCCGATGATCTGGAATCAGCCCGCAAAGCTGAAACCAGCCACCGTCGACGCCATGATCTCCAGCTACGACTTGTTCCCAACAGTCCTCGACTATTTGGGAGTCGCAGCCGGTCCGCCGGACAAAAAGCGAGTCGGTGTCAGCTACGCCGGATTTCTCGGCAGCAAGCCTCCCGCCGAATGGCGAGATCGGCTGTATTTCGAGTACAGCTACGTCCGAGCCGTGCGAACCCGCACGCTCAAGTATATTGAGCGCACGGCGCAATTCCCGAGTGAATTGTATGATTTGGAAGTAGATCCAGGCGAGAAGAAAAACGTATTGAAGGACCCGGCCTATGCCGACCGGGTCCGCAGCCTGCAAAGCGGTCTGCACAAATTCTTCCAGGGAATCGGCGCTCCGCCGCTGGCAGACTGGAAAACCACCACAAAGCAGCACCTGCCGGAGCGCTTCCGAGCCATCAAAGGCCCGGCCGAGGACTAAGACAGGCGGCTTCTCAACTACCGACCGTAATACGGGTAGTAACGATTCGAGTCATTCCTGTACCGGTTCCGATCCTGAGGAGTGATCCGACCATCCCGGTTGCGATCCTGGCGCTCGAACGAGCGGTTATTCCCGCGCCATTCGTAGCGCTCGATCACGCCATCGCGATTCCGGTCCAGACCTGTGTACCCCCGGCTATTGCCGTTGTAGTACCCGTTGTTATTGGACCGATCTCGGTAGTTCCGCTCTGAATGCTTCTTCCACTTGTCGTGGTCCTTAGCATCAGCTGCAGGCGCGAAAGTCAGCGCCACCAACGGAACCATCAACAGGAGTTTTTTCCAGTTCATCACATGCCTCCTGCCATGTACATTGCAATCCGAGTGCCGTTACCCAGGATTCTCCGGCCATGAGTGCTTCGGGTAACGGCGACTCAATTCCTTCCTAACCTGGGGATACAGCCTCGCCCAAAATCCCGCCAGATCCGTAGTCATCTGCACCGGCCTCTGGTTCGGGGCCAGCAAATGCACCACCAGCGCGACCCGCCCCCGGGCGATCCGGGGCGTCTCCTTCATCCCAAAGAAATCCTGCAGCCGCGACGCAATCGACGGAGGCTGACCCGGAATATACGTCACCCGAACCTGCCGGTGCTTCAGCGCGATCCGCTCTGGCGCGTACTCGTTCAGTGCGCGCTCCGCGGCCTGCCCCAGCCTCGACCGGATCGCCTGCAACAGGCCCCCAGCCCGGGTCGCACTTTCCAGTTCCCGAAAACTCCGCAGCCCGAAACACAGATCGCGCAGCGCCCCCTCCACCAGCGCATCGTCCAACGGAGTCACCGCCTCAGCGTACTCCGCCGCAAACGCCACCCGGTTTCGAAACGCCGTCAGCTCTTCCACATCGGTCCACCGGTGCAGCCCCGCCTCCACCGCCTTCTCCGCCAGCAGCGCCGAAGCTGCCTCGGCCTGTGGCTGAGCTCCCCGATTCTCCTCAATCACCACCTCGTCATACAGCAGAGCGCTGACCGCCTCCACCCGTTCCGCCGTCCGGTTCCACGTCACCTCGTTGCGCTCGCGGATCCGGTCCGGAAACAAATCCAGCAGCCACTCCGGCTCCACCGCGCTCGCCGCCCGGATTACGGGAGGCCCCGACCGCCGGTCCTCCACATCCACTGCCACCAGCAAGTCCGAGTTCCAGTCCTCGGCGAGCACCGCCGGCATCCCGTTAGCCAATTGCACATCCCTGCCCGACCGCCGCCGCGCAACCCGGTCCGGAAACGCTGTCAACAGCGCGATCCGCAAATCCTCGTCACTCCCACGGTCCTCCCGCGGCGCTCGAATCAGCCGCCGCATCTGCTTCTCGATTTGCGAAGCTCGCCATGACGACGACCGGTGCGCCGCCTCCAGCACATCGGTATGCTCGGCCCGATCCCCGCTGCTCAGGTGCGCCACTACCCGACACGCCTCACCCGCGACACCCCGCCGCTCCGCTTCCAGCAGCATTCGCGACAACCTGGGATGCAGAGGCAGCCGCGCCATCTCCCGCGTGAATCGGTCCGCTCCCAGCCTGTCGAGCAGTTCCGATGCCGCAGCCAGCGCCTGCGCCGGGGGCGGCTCCAGCCATGCCAGATCCCTTAGGCCCATTGCCCTCAGCTCCAGCAGCACCTGCGACATCTCCCGCCGCCGAATCTCGGGCACATCGTAGTCCGGGCGACGCTGGAAATCGTCCTGCGAATACAGTCGGATGGCACGGCCCGGCGCCGTCCGGCCCGCCCGACCGGCGCGCTGTTTCGCCGATGCCTTGCTGATGCGCCGAACCTCCAGCGTCGGCAGTCCCGTTGCGGCCGAGTCCCCCGCAATGCGGGCCAGCCCGCTGTCGACAACGGTTGTAACGCCATCGATTGTTAACGAACTTTCGGCTACGTTGGTAGACAAGATCAGACGAAGTTGTTTCGAAGGCAGAACGGCGCGATCCTGCTCCTCTGTCGGGAGGTCGCCGTACAGCGGGGCAATCCACAAATCGGCGGCTTTCGCGATGCCCTCGCAGGCCCGCATCGTACGGCGAATCTCGGCCGCACCTGGCAGGAATACCAGGATGTGCCCGTCGCAGCCTTCGCGCACGGCGGCGTTTACGGCAGTGGCCACCTGCTCTTCCAGCGGAGCCCCCGAATGCCCGGCGTATCGAACCGCCACGTCGAACACTCTGCCCGGCGCATGAATCACCACACCGCTCAGCCAGGACGAGACCTCGGCCGTATCCAGCGTCGCCGACATCACCACCAGCCGGAGATCGGGCCGCGTGGTGGTTTGCAGCCGTCGAAGCAGGGCCAGCGCAAGATCCGAATCCACATGACGCTCATGGAATTCATCCAGCACCACTACGGAAATACGCTCCAGATTCGGGTCCGATATCAGTCTTCTTGTGAGCACCCCTTCGGTAAGAAACCTGAGACGGGTCCTGGGACCGCTAATTTCTTCAAAACGAACCTGATACCCAACCGTCTCCCCCAGCGTCTCGCCCAGTTCGGCAGCGACTCGACTGGCAGCCATTCGCGCAGGCAGACGGCGCGGCTCCAGGACAATTACCTCGCCTGGAACAACAGAAAGCAGTGCAGGAGGCACACGAGTGGTCTTGCCGGCTCCCGGTTCGGCATCGATAATTACGTTATCTCCTTCCCGTATAGCCAGGAGAATTTGCGAAAGCACCTCGTTTACGGGTAAATTGATGGCGGGATTTCGCTGAGTCATGCAGCTTTTTTCATGCGGACCGAGCCGGGTTTGCGTTAACGCGCAGGGGAGCGATTGCGGGTCTGGCCGCAGTCCTCGCCCTGATCGCGTCGTCATGCTCTCCCAGTCTCACCGGAAACGCCGGCGAGACGGTCACCATCGGCTACAACGAGTATCGCCCGCTCGTCTGGAGCGTTGCCGGTCAGCGACCCGCCGGTTTCCTCGTCCAGGTCTTCGAAGAAGCCGCACGCCGCGAAAAGCCGACCCTGCGCTGGGTGGCTCCCACCGGGACCCCCGCCGACGCGATCCTGAGCAGGCAGGCCCAGATTTGGCCCGTCTACCCGACCCGGTCTCCTGCCGCCGGCTACACCATTGAGGACATCCCGACCCTGCGCCACTGGAACGAAATGGCGCTCCACCGCGAATCCAGCATCCCAGAATTCGGCGAAATCCCTGTCATCACCCGCAATGGCGACGTCCGAACCTGGCTGCTCTCCCGCGCCACCTTCGGCCGGCTCCCCGACCGCCGCAACCTCGCACTCCTCGCCGCAGTCGACCTCACCGAGCCGCACAAGACCGAAGAGCAGCTCCGCAAAGCGAACCTCGAACTCGAACAGTACGCCTTCGCCGCCAGTCACGATCTTCAGGAGCAGATGCGCGTCACAGGCCGCTACATCATGCGCGAAGCCGCCCGCATGACCGCTGTCGTCAGCGGCCTCATTTCCTACTCGCGACTCGTCTGTGAAAGCGACCCCATCCAGCAGCAGAGTGTCTCACTCGCCGACCTCGTCACCCGCATCGTCTCCGAATTCCCGCAGGGAGCCGATTCACAGGCCGCGCAAATTACAGTCGAGCCCTGCCTGAGGTGCAGGGCGAACCCGACGCACTGTCGAGCGTCATCCGCCACCTGCTGTCGAATGCCATTAAGTACTTGCCCCCCTGGCGGCCGGCCACAGATCCGCATTTCCGCGTTGCGCGACCGCGAAACCTGGATCGTTTCGATGCGCGACACAACGGCGTCGGGGTGCCAAGGGAGTACCACGAGCGCATCTGGGGCGTCTTCAAGCGCCTCCACGGGCACGAAATCCCAGGCACGGGCATCGGCCTCGCCGTCGTGCGCAAAGTGATTCAGCAGCACGGCGGCCGGGCCTGGGTGGAAAGCTCCGGCTCAGGCTCCGGGTCCACCTCGCTTCACGCTCCGCGTCCCTGCGGAAATACACGCGCCCGAGGCCAGCCCGATGCCGGTCACTCGATTTTGAAACTGCGGGCCATGTCGAATCGTCCAATGCGGTAGTTCCCGGACGGATTCTGCAAGGTCCCGCTCAGTTTCGCGGCAGCGCGAATCGGACGGTTTCCCTTGCGGGGAGTGGCCGGGTTTCCTTATACTGCTTTTTTACGTGGTGTTTCTGTGAGGACTACTCAACTCAGAGATGATTTCGATCCGCTGGCAAGCCAGCGCGAGGCCGCGATGTTTTATGGCCTTTTTCTGCGCGGCCATTCCGTGGAAGCCTTGCGCCGCGACATTGACATCCCCCGTCCCCTTCTCCAGAAGTGGTTGAAAACACCGCGATTCGAACCCGGCTTCCGGGACAATCTGAAACGCGTCTATCATTACCGCAAACAGGTGCTGGCGATCTTCGAAGAACTGGTCGGCAGTGAGCGAAATCGCGCGCGTTTGCAGTAATTTCCAGTGCCTCCCCGATTATTCAAGGGTTTAGTGGCGAAAACAGCTTCCGGCTGGTACCATGAAAAATTCGGATGCTGCGTTTCGAAACCGCCGGAGAATCGCATGGTGAGTGTCTGGTTGCCACACTGACGGGTCTTCCGGCAGGCATTCCAGTTTCCCTCGAGACCATCAACAGAGAATTGTGGCGCCGCCAGCAGGGATTCGGCCGTGGCGGTCGCATGAAAATTGAGACCGATCGCGCCGAGGTGGTCAGTGGCGTGCGACACTCCCACACCATCGGATCGCCGATCGCGATCATCATTCGCAACGCCGACTGGAAAAACTGGACAGAAACCCTGCCAGTTGAAGGCGGCGCGGAAGACAAAAAGAAGCCCGTAACCCGCCCGCGCCCAGGTCATGCCGACCTTGCCGGCGGCATCAAGTATAACTACCGCGACGGGCGCTATATCCTCGAACGCGCCAGTGCTCGGGAGACCACATCGCGAGTAGCTATCGGAGCCGTCGCCAAGGAATTTCTCCGGCAGTTCGGCATCGAAGTGCTAAGCCATGTGGTCGCGGTGGGCAGGGAACGCCTTGGCAGGCTCGCCGAGTGGGGCGAGATCGCCGAACTCGCACGGCGCAATGAAGTGCTTCTCAACTGCGTCGATCCAGAAGCCGAACAGCGCTTTAAGGCTGTAATCGATGAAGCCTACCGCACCGGAGACACCGTCGGCGGAATCTTTGAAGTAGTGGCCCGCGGCGTTCCTCCGGGGCTCGGATCGCATATTACGTGGGATTCCAGGCTGGACGGCAAACTGGCCCAGGCGATCGTCAGCATTCAGGCAGTGAAGGGCGTCGAGGTGGGGTTTGCCGAAGAGGGCGCCACGTCGTTCGGCTCAAAGGTGCAGGACACTATTCACTACAACCGCGAGGAGCAGTCGTTTTTCCGCGGAGCCAACCGGGCCGGCGGCCTCGAAGGCGGCATCACCAACGGGCAGAACATTCTGGTCCGTGGATATCTGAAGCCGATTTCCACCCTGCGACGCCCGCTGGAATCTGTGGAACTGCTGACACGCGAACCGGCGCTGGCAGCGTACGAGCGCAGCGACGTCGCCGTAATTCCAGCCGCCGGTGTGATCGGCGAGGCAATGGTGGCGCTGGTGCTGGCGCAGGTAATGCTGGAAAAATTCGGGGGCGATTCCCTCGGCGAAACGAAGAGAAATTACGAAGCGTACCTGCAACAGGTACGGGAATACTGAGCCTCCTGCATGATTTACCCCATCGTCAAATACGGCGATCCGGTACTTGAGACGCCGGCCGACACGGTCACCGAGTTCGATACTCCGGAGCTGAACAAACTGCTGGCCGACATGTTCGAGTCCATGTATGCGGCTCGCGGCGTCGGGCTTGCAGCTCCCCAGATCGGCATCGGGCGGCGCATCGCGGTCATCGACTGTTCGAACGGCGAGCGCCCTGAAGAGAAGCTGGTGCTGATCAATCCGGAGATCGTTCGCGTCGAGGGCATGCAGTCTGCCGAAGAGGGCTGCCTCAGCATCCCAGGCTTCCGCGAAAACGTCTCGCGCGGCAAAAAGGTCACCGTCAAGGCCCAGAATGCCATTGGCGAATGGTTTGAAATGACTGGCGACGAGTTGCTCGCCCGCGCATTTCTCCATGAGACCGACCATTTGAATGGCAGACTTTACATCGCGCACGTCAGCGTGCTCAAACGCGATTTAATCAAGCGTAAGATTCGCAAGCTCGCCAAGAGTGGCGAGTGGAGCTGAGCCGCCGCCCGTTGCGCGCCATATTCATGGGGACTCCCGCGTTCGCGGTGCCAACCCTCGACGCCATGATCGCCGCCGGGCATGATGTCGTGGCCGTTTACACCCAGCCCGACCGGCCGAAAGGCCGTGGGCAACAGGTCCAGTTCTCGCCGGTCAAAGAGGCGGCCGTTCGCCACAACCTCCCGGTGCGACAGCCGGAGCGAATCCGGCGCCCCGAAAATGTTGAGGAATTGCGGTCCGACGCGGTCGACGTCATGGTGGTGGTCGGCTACGGTCAAATCATCCCGCAGGCAATCATTGACCTGCCGCGGCACGGAATTGTAAATGTACACGCCTCCCTGTTGCCGAAGTACCGTGGTGCCGCCCCCATACAGTGGGCCGTGGCAAACGGCGAAACGGTAACGGGTGTCACGACTATGCTGATCAACTCCGGGCTCGACACCGGCGACATGCTGCTGAAGGCCGAAACGCCGGTCGGACCCGAAGAAACAGCGCTCGATATTAGCCCCAGGCTCGCAGCCGATGGCGCACGCCTGCTGCTGGAAACGCTGGCGCGGATGGAAGCGGGAACGCTCGTCCGGATCCCGCAGAACGACGCCGAAGCCACCCTCGCGCCAATCCTGAAGAAGGAAGACGGTCGCATCGACTGGACCTGGCCAGCCAGTGAAATTGCGAACCGTTGCCGCGGATTTTTGCCCTGGCCTGGTACCTGGACTACGTTTCGGGAACAGATGCTTCACATCTGGAGGGCAAAACCTGCTAATGATATAAGTTTGGGCATTTCCGGGTCGGTCCAGTTCGCCGGACGCAGAATGCTGGTCGCCTGCGGAGGCGGCACCGCCCTCGAAATTGAAGAGCTGCAACTGGAAGGTCGTAAACGTGTGAACGCGGAAGCGTTCCGTAACGGCCAGCGGCTTACACAGACCGAAAAGCTGGGAGAGAACATCAATTGAGATTTCCGCTGGGCTACCGTTTTGCAGCCACTTACGCAGGTATTCGAAAGGACAGCCGTGAAGATCTGGGGCTGATCGTCTCGGATCAGCCCGCATCGGCTGCGGCGGTATTCACGACGAACCGGGTTCAGGCCGCACCCGTCAAAATCGCGCGCCAGCACCTTAGGGCATCGCGAGGCCGCGTCAGCGCCATCATTGTCAACGCAGGGAACGCCAACTGCGCCACCCGCAACGGCGATGAAGTAGCGCTCGCAGCCTGCCGTGCCGTCGCACGCGCGTTCAAAGTTCCCGTCGCACAGATCATCCCCGCATCCACCGGCGTCATTGGCGTCGAGATGGACAGCTCGCTCATCGTCGACGCCGTACCGCGCCTGTTTGAAGACTTGCTCGAGAGCCGCTTCCCGGATGTCGCGCACGCCATGATGACCACCGATACTCAGCCCAAAATGGCGAACGCCGAAGTTGCGCTCAAGGGCGGGGAAGTGGTAATCGCGGGCATGACCAAGGGCTCCGGCATGATCCACCCGAACATGGCGACCACCCTCGGCTTCGTCATGACCGACGCCGCCATCTCGCCGATTCATCTCCGCCAGATGCTGGTTCGTGCAGTCGAGCAGAGCTACAACCGCCTGTCGGTGGACGGCGACACCTCCACCAACGACATCGTCGTGCTGATGGCCAACGGCGCCTCGGGGATCCGCCCGTCAGAGCGCGAGCGCCGCGCCATGGAAGAGTCCCTCTGCCTCGTGATGGAGGATCTGGCCGAACAGATCGCCCGCGACGGCGAAGGCGCAACCAAGCTGATTACCGTGCGCGTAGTCGGCGCGGCCGACGAAGAATCGGCAACGAAAATCGCCCGCAGCATCGCCAATTCGCCGCTGGTGAAAACCGCCATCGCCGGGTCCGATCCCAACTGGGGCCGCGTCCTCTCCGCCGCCGGACAGGCCGGAGTGGACTTCGATCCCAACCGCGTCGACATCTATCTGCAGGGCGTCAATTGCTGCGCCAACGGCGTGGCGGCCGACTTCTCCGAACAGGAACTGAAAACGCGCCTCGACGACCGCGACTGCATGATCCGGTTCGAAATCAAGGGTGACGGAAAGGGCGAAACGCGCTTCTGGACCTGCGATTTCACCGAAAACTACGTCCGGATCAACTCCAGCTACCGCACGTGACTTCCCGCCGAGCCATTCTCCTTGCCGCCGTTGCGCTTGCGCCGGTTCCGCTGGCGGCTCTGCTGGCGGATGGTCGCACGGACGCCCTCGACATGGTCGCGCCTCTCGCCGCGGCTCTGTCCAGCGACGAGCGTGATGGAGCTGGCTGGAACCCACCCCGCGACCTGCCCAACGCCGCGGAGTTGCGCACCAACATCGACGCGATGATGGCCCAGGCGGTAGTAGCTTCGTCCATCGACGTGCTCTCGGTAGAATCCGGAAAAGCCGAACTGGACTGGTTCATGCAAATCCGCAGCCGCTCCTCCGCCACCCTGGTAGAGCAGCGCCGGGGCACCATAAAAATCGCCTGGACCAAAAAGCGGCTGACCCAACTGGAACCCGCGAGCCTCTTCGCCCCGCCCAAAGTCGGCTGAGCCCTCCTACCCCACCCCGACAAGTCCGCCGCGCGAGGCAAGACTGACACTCCAGGCCGAAATTCTTGGTGTGGCGGGATGCGGTCGGCTGCGCCTGCCGGCTCGGGTTTGTTCTGCGGAGTTGGCTTTCGCCGATCACCGGTGGCGGATACACGGCTGACGGTAACAATGGCCATCTTAGTTAGCCGCCACCGACCATTGCACCGCCGGGCGTGTCAGCATCCAGGGTGATCGACTGGCGCACCTCTTCCACTTCTCTGGCATAACCTCCTCGCCCTCGTCCGTTCGCCAGCCCGAGGGCAACGGCTGCATCGAGCCTTTCTTCATCGACGAATTGTGCGCACTTCTCGTAATCCCCAGATCGCTGTAACTGGGTCTGGATTTCGAGAAGTTAGTTAACCCGAAGTTCTGACCGCTAAATCGGGAAATCTCTTTCTTTTGATCGTGTTGGGAGGTTTTTGGTCGAATTATGTAGGCATGTAACTGTTGTATTCGTTGCTTTCTATCAGAAGTGTTTTTCGTTACTGTGTAAGCATGTACGTCGCCACCGTACCTAATCGCAACTCCCCTCCCGCCATCCTCCTCCGCGAATCGTACCGCCTCGACGGCAAAGTCAAGACTCGCACCGTCGCCAACATCACTCATCTCTCCACTCAGCAGATTGAAGCCCTCCGCCTGGCCTTGTCCGGTTCT
>JAWXCM010000279.1:0-8773 GCA_034408745.1 Bryobacteraceae bacterium | reverse complement strand
GGAGAGCTTCGGCGATGGTTTCGTGCGCATCTGCAGCGCCCTGCGCCGTCTCGCCGACCGCCCGGACGTCGAACTGGTCTACCCCCTGCACCCCAACCCCAAGGTCCGCGAACCCGTCCGCAGCCTGCTGGGCGATCGTCCCAACGTGCACTTGATCGATCCACTGGACTACGTACCCTTTGTCGACCTGATGCGCCGCTGCCACATCATCCTTACTGATTCTGGTGGCGTGCAGGAAGCGGCACCGCTCCTGGGCGTACCGGCTTTAGTGATGCCTGAAAAGACGGAGCGGCCGGAAGCTGTCCAGGCAGGCACGACACGACTGGTAGGAACCGATGAAGAAGCGATTGTCCGTGAGGCGGCTATCCTGCTTGAGGATGCGGACGAATACGATCGCCGCTCGCGCATCCACCACTGGTATGGCGATGGCCGGGCTTCCGAGCGCATCCTGACAGTGTTCGAGGACTACTTCTCGAATCTTCACAAGCTCTCCTTGAAAGGGCAGGTGTAGTCCTACCTGGATCCCGATCCACGCTGCCTGATCTACCATAAAGGGAGGATTTGTTTCTGAGGACCGATCCCTTGTTTGGCGACACACGTACCCCCCGGCGAATCCTCATCAGTGGCTATTACGGATATGCGAACCCCGGGGATGAAGCTATTCTGAGCGTGCTGCGGGCGCAACTCCGCGCTCGCTGGCCAGCCGCGTCGCTGAGCGTGATTTCCGGCACGCCCGAGCAGACCGCGCAGGACCACGACGTGGAGGCGATCCTCTGGAGCGATCCCTCTGCCATCGCCCACGCTGTGAGGTCCGCGGATCTCATTGTCACCGGCGGCGGCGGCATCTTCCACGACTACGGTGGCTTTTCCGACGAGGGACTGTTCACCGAGGGTAACTGGGGGCTGGGATTCCATGTCACCGCCGGCGCTTTTGCGGCACTGTTCGGAAAGCCTCTGGTTATCTATGCAGTGGGCGTGGGTCCGCTGGCAAGCGAGACCGGCCGCGCCTGGACCCGGGCAATCTGCGAGGCAGCAATAGCAATCTCAGTGCGCGACGAAGCGTCGTACCGGTTGCTGGAGCAGATAGGAGTACCACCTGGCCGAGTCCAGGTCACAGCGGACCCGGCGTTTCTGTTCGAACCAGCTCCGCCTGCAAGGGCGCGTGAGATCCTCAGAGGCGAAGGAGTTCCGTTGGAGGTGGGCTGTCGCCCGCGTATCGGCATCGCCCTCCGCCACTGGTCCTACGGGGTCGATCCCGAACAATGGGAGCGCGCCGTGGCCGCCGGTCTCGACCTCTACC
Organism: Bryobacteraceae bacterium; assembly: GCA_034408745.1. Classification (GTDB taxonomy): domain Bacteria; phylum Acidobacteriota; class Terriglobia; order Bryobacterales; family Bryobacteraceae; genus JAWXCM01. Next base: position 7,473 of record JAWXCM010000279.1, on the reverse strand, counting down.
GCCGCCACACCGGGTCACAGCTTGTCTTTATTCCCTTCCAGCACTTTCCAGGCGAGCAGGAAGATGACGTTGCGGTGGCGCGGCGCATCCGGTCCTATCTGGCGGACGAATCCGATTCTCACATTCTGGAAGGTAGCTATACGCCAGCCGAGAAAGCTGTCCTGCTGGCATCCTGCAACGCAGTGATCGCGATGCGTCTGCACGCGCTGATCTTCAGTCTACGCGCCGGTGTGCCCGTCGTGTCGCTGACCTACGACGAAAAGGTGAGGCAGGTGGCGGCGAGGGCAGGTAGGGCTCACACCAGCCTCGAAATGACCGCAATTAGCGCCGCACGGATCGACGATACCCTGCGAGAGACGATCGCCGCGGGGCCTGCCGCTGTGGCGCCGCTCATCGAAGCAGCCCACGGCAACGATGAGGTTCTTCGATTCGATGCCCCCCGGCCAATCGGCCAGGCCCCGCTCGAACTGGTGCGGTCGGGGACTCTGGCCCTACTCGCCGCGCAGAAGCAGTTGCGGCACTGGGTGCGCGATCAGAAAGTCAACTACGAGTACCAGATCGATGTAAAGAGCAAGGAGGCTGCCCAACAACTCGACAACGAGCTCCGCCGATGGGAAGACGAGCGCGCTACGTTCCAAGCCCGCATTGAGTATCTCGACCACGAGAAGGCAGAATACGCTGCCCGGGTGTCGGCTCTGGAATCGGACAAACGCGGGCTGGAGTCGGACAAACGCGAGCTGGAAGCGGACAAACGCGAGCTGGAAGCGGAAGTGACTGCCCAGGCCGTCCACCTGGCTGAAGTCGAACAGTCTCATCAGCAGACAACTGCCGAATGGGAAGCCTATGCCGATGAAATCCAGCGCCGGTTGTCGCTTTACCGGACGCAGCGCGTCTGGCGGGTGATGCTGGCGCTCCGCAAAGCCTACGTCCTGCTGGTAAGGCAGGGGTGGCGGGGGCGTTTGCGCTTCTTCCCCTGGCTTCTATCGTTGTTGGGCGGTCAGAGCAATCTCGAAACCGAGCAACTCGAGTTCCCGGTGCGGCCCAGAAAACAGCCCTAGGCCCGCCCGGTGCCTTTTTGCGATACAGCGCCGAACCGCCGGCGAACGCCCAACCCCAGCATCACCAGCAGGGTGCCGGCGCCCACGCCTAACGTGGCAGGCTCCGGCACAGCCGATGTAATCAGGTACAGATCACCGCTGCCCCAATCGCTGACAAAAAGCGAGTCTTGCGTTGTATAGACGCCCAGTAGATTTCCAACTCCGGCCGTGCCGCTCTCGATGAAATGCACATAGCTGCCGTCAGAGAAGTTGTAGAATACAAGCCCGTTCTGATCGTTGGCCGGCCCGACGCCATTAGCTCCCGAAAAGCCGATAAACAAGCCGCTAGTCAACGAAATAGGGAAGCCGGGTGGGGCAAACGCGATCTCCGTGGGGCCTTCGGTCCGGAACCCGTCCGGCGTATTGGGTACTGGCTGAAAAACCGCCAGAGGCTGCGTCACTCCCACGCACGGGCCGATTTCGCTCCCCGTACGGTACTCAATGTAGCAATTGGGGAAACCGAAGTTGTACACCGCCGATCCGACATCCCCGAACAGGATCCGGTTCAACTCATCGGCTTGTGGCGGCTCGGTACCAACGCCGAGGGGATCCTCGTCAATGGCGTTGTCGGCAAAGTACAGGTCGCCTGTTGTCGGGTGAAACGCCATGCCGTACACGTTGCGGATCCCTGTTGCCACGGTTCGGAGGCTGGATGCGGTGGGCGTAGCTCCCGTCTGATCGATCGTGATCATGTAAAGCGAATCGCCGTTCACCTGTATCGGTCCCAGACCTAACCCGCTGATCGTCACTGCCGAGGTCGAGGCTTGGGAATTGAATTGTGAGCCGACGTTGAAAACCAGATTGTACGATCCGGGACTGCCTGGAGTCTCACGAACTGCCATGCCCACAGTGGGGTGCGCCCAGCCCGCAGGATAGGAGAACTGTAGCGAACCGACAGCCGTCAACGGATCGGAAGCGCTCGCGCCGGCGGCCAAAATCGTGATCCGGTTAGCTCCGAACTCACCGACATAAAAGTGGCCGCCAGCTTCGCGCAGCTGCGTCAGTGGTCCGGAGGCACTGCTATAAAGGACCGTTCCGGCTCCATCGGAAAGGCCGTCTTGATTGGTATCGGTATAGCGCACAATCGCACCATTGCTGAACTGCGGCGAGGTGTTCGCCAAAATCGATCCGTCCGATAACAGCACTACACTGTTGGAGCCCGGGATGCCCGTCGCGAACACTGTCGTGCGAAACAACGAAGGATCTGCTGCGGTGGGATTTACAACTGGCATAGCGAGTAGACCGGTGAGCGGTAGCAACACTACCCATAGATTTCGCATCGAATTCCTCCGGTTATTCTGGTGGATCACAGTGTATCCTATTTTATGCTACGCCCCTTCTTTCTTGCTTCTTGTATTCTCAAGTTGATAGTTGCCTTGCTTACCGTGCAACAATCCTTCGTGAGAAGCGATCTACTCGAACAGAATGACAGTCAAGCGCTTCCCTGCTGTCCCTGTGCAACGATGAATCGTTCTTGTACCGGCGGGGATCCGGCCACGCCGTGTTCCGCGGTTTTGTTGACAGCCCCGGAAACCTTCTTGCAGAATAAGAGCACTTGTTAATGAACAGCTTACGAATCGACGAGCTCTTTTGGATGGCCTCCAAAGGCTTGCTTCTGAGCCTGTTCCTTACTCCTATTGTCCGCGACGTCTTCCGTTCCTATAATCTCGTCGACCGCCCCGGTTTCCGCAAAGTCCATCGCTATCCGGTGCCCCGTGTCGGTGGCATTGCCATAGCGATTGCTTACGCAATTGCCCTGTTGTCCACCCCCGACCTCCCCGACTGGCCAGGCTACGAGAGCGCCGTCTGGAAGCTCCTCCCGGGTGCCACCCTCATTTTTCTAACCGGACTGCTCGATGATTTCAAGAACCTGCGCCCCATGGTGAAGCTGCTCTTTCAGATTCTTGGCGCCTGTCTCGTCTTCTGGAACGGAATCCGCATCGAAACCATTGGCGACATTCAGTTGCCGGTGCTGCTCAGCTTCCCGCTCACGTTGTTCTGGTTGCTTCTGTCCACCAATGCACTCAACCTCATTGATGGCCTTGATGGGCTTTGCACAGGCGTCGGTCTGATGGCGACTCTTTCTCTGTTCACCGCGGCCATGCTGCATGGCCATATCTCGCTGGCCTTTGTCACGCTTCCGCTGGCTGGCGCACTGCTCGGATTCCTCTGCTACAACTTCAATCCGGCCACCGTCTTTCTCGGCGACTCCGGATCGCTTCTGATTGGTTTCCTGCTCGGCTGCTACGGCATGATCTGGACGCAGAAGGCCGCTACTGCCATCGGGATCATGGTCCCGTTGCTTTCGTTGTCGGTGCCGATACTCGATGTTTCGCTCTCCGTGCTCCGGCGTTTCCTGAGCAACCGCCCCATCTTCGGCGCGGATCGTGGCCACATCCATCACCGATTGCTCGACCAGGGCTTGTCCACCCGCCAGGCCGTAATGGTGCTTTACCTGGGTGCCACGCTGGCTGCGGCTGCGGCCGTTGTCATCAGTGCCCAGACCAGCCGTTATACCAACCTTGCCTTGTTTGGCTTCGCCTTCCTCATCTGGACGGCCATTCAAAAACTCAAGTATTCCGAATTCCAACTCGCCGGACGATTTCTGCTGCAGGGTCAGCTCCGTCAGACTCTTGATGGACAGATGCGCCAGGAATCGCTGTTCACCGCCCTGGAGCGCGTCCCCGATCGCGACAGTTGGTGGAGCCTACTGGTCGCCGCCGGCACCGAGCAAGGCTGGGTGCGCCTCCAATGGATACGGGCGGCAGGGATCGACGAGAAGATATTTTCGGGCGAGCCCTGTGACTGGAGTTATCGCGTCTTTCTCGATCGCCAGCAGGCGATCCTGATCGAAGGTTTCTGTCCATCCCCGGACAAGACAGCGTCGAAATCCTCGGCCTCCCCATTGTCCAGGCACCCGATCGACCTGATGGCCCTGGGTGAAGCTATCCGCAAGACCTGGGCAGAGAAGCAGGAACAGTGGGATTCGACAGTGGCTATCTCCGCCGCTGTCCAGCCGAAGACTGCAATCTCTTTACCGGTCCCCCGGATACATTAATGCGCTCTCAGTCGCCATTGCTCGACATCCTGCTGTGCGCAGTCTCGCTGCTGATCGCGGTCTCTGTTGCCAGCGCCCTTTCCCTAACCGGCGATCCCGACCCGCTGGCAGCCGAGGTTGCGGTTCAGATTCTGCTTACCGCGATCATCTTCGGCCTGCTGCTCTCGGCACAAGAAGAAGGGCGCTTGCCGAAGGCATGGGTCCTGTTCGTCGAGATTTCTTCGCTTGGCATCGGTGTCGGGCTCATAGGAGAGGCCACTGCGTTGTATCTCGGTGTGCAGCCGTTGTCACTGGAAATTCTTATTGGCGGCCAACTGTTGGCTGCGGCCTTGCTTACAGCCCGCCGCCGCATCCCTTGGCTGCAGCCGCCGCCTCCTAGTCCCTATCTGGTTTTCGTCGGTTTTGAACCCGAAGTCCGCCTCCTGCTCCCGACTGTTGCTCCGCGCCTGCTTGGTATTCTCGACGACGCCCCGCCGTCGGACTGCGCAACGGCTACCGATGTACGCTATCTGGGCCACGCCGAACAGGCCATCCATCCGCTTCCGGAGTGGCGCACCCTCGTCGTATCTCCCCGCGCACTCCGCAGCCTCGAGGACCCCACCGCCCTCATGAACGCACGCCGCCAGGGTGTCGCCGTTAAAGATCTCGCCGCCTTCTACGAGCAAACGCTGCTGCGGGTATGCAGCGGCCTGCTCCGCCCGGTCGATTTCCTTTTCTCACGGGGCACCTTTATGGCCAGCCGTCACGCTATGGCTGCCCAGGCCGTCTACAACAACCTCATCGGCCTCACCCTGCTCATTCTCATCTTCCCCGTCCTGTTTCTCACCGCTGTCGCCGTTGCGCTGCTCTCTGGCCGTGGACCGGTCTTCGAGGTGATCGAATGCGCTGGATTTCAGGGTATCCCCTTTCAACTGTTGCGCTTCCGTACTCGCCGCTGGGACAGCGCCGGTGGCATGACTCCCATCGGCTCTTTGCTCACCAGGCTCCGTCTGGTCAACCTGCCAATGTTTATCAATGTCGTTAGGGGCGAACTGGCGCTTTTCGGGCCCCGCTCCATCCGCGTGGAGTTTCACGAGCGCCTTTGCCAGCTGATCCCCTTCTACTTCCATCGCTCCTCGGTGAAACCCGGCATTTTCGGCTGGAGCCAGCTGAATCTCAGCCAACAGGAAGTCGTAGACGAAGTCCTCCGCCTGGAGTATGACTTCTACTACATCCGCAAAGTTTCTCCCTCGCTGGATCTGCAGGTCTTCCTTCAGACCATCTTCCGCGCGCGATGACTGTTAACCCTGCTTCCCGTCCCCCCGCCCTACCGCCAGCGCTTCCGGAACGCCGCCACGTCGTTCAGGTTTAGCGAATGCTCCACGAACACGCTGACGGTCCGTCCGCTCACCGATTGGACCTGCCCAAGGTAGAGCATCGGCCCGCATTCTGCCTCCACCAATGCGCCTGCGCCGAACTCTTCCGACTCCACCTGCAACGCTACCTCGAGCCGCGCTCCCACCATCCGTAGCAACTCACCACCTTGCGCTGTACCGGAAGGCAGGCGTCGAATAAGGATTTGCATCGGTTCCGTCACATCTCATTATCCGCCGCGTACGGGACCTTCCGGAACTCCGCTGTTGTACAAAGCCTTCGGAAGTTCCCTGTCCCACGCAAAACCAAATAATACTTCTCACGTTCCAGGCAGTCCTGCCCGGTGATACCAACCGGATGGGACATTTCCTTCTCAAAGAGTGCACAATCAATACGATGACCGGGCTGTTCCGCATCTTCGTTCCCGCTAGCCTTCTCGGCCTGGTGGTCTCGGACGCCATCCTCATCGTGGCCTGCTATACCGGCCCCATCTTCATCCTGATGGACATTGATACCGTCCAGATCTACTTCCAATACGAAGGCGGGGGAGCCCGCGTGGCCATCGCTGCCGGCATTCCCCTGATCGGCCTGTATCTCGGCGATGTCTACGACCGCGCTGGTATGCGCCTGTCTCTGCAGTTCACGCAATACTTCTCGCTCGTCATAGGAGTAGGGTTTCTTATCCAGGCGTTACTGTTGTCGTTTGAGGGAGACCTGGAAATGCCCCGTCAGTCGATGCTGGTCGGGAGCCTGCTCGCGCTGATCCTGCTTCCCGCCTGGCGTTGGGTTTACCAAAACGCCTCTCCACACGCGCTGGAACCTGAGAAGTTGCTGTTTGCCGGAACCCACCCACTGCAACTGCGTCTGGCCGCCCATATCGCCGAACATGGAGAACTTTCCTTAAAACCGCTCGGCTTCCTCGTTGAGAAGGAAAACGAACCACAAATGGTCTTCCCGGTCCTCGGAACCCTGCACGGCTGGGAGAAGGCCCTGGAGGGGCAAACCGTCGATCAGGTCATCGTCGGCCTCGACGTGGCCCAAGCGCCCGCAGTAGCCGAGCATGCTCTCGCCCTCCAACACGGAGGACTCCGCACCACCCGCATGACGGACAGCTACGAGCTTCTTTTCGGAAAGGTACCCGTCCCCGACATCCCTCCCGCGGAGCTGGTGTTTGGATCCACCTATTGGCCCAGTCCATTCGCGGTCGCCGTCCAACTGCACGCCTCGCGCCTGTTCGCCCTCGCTCTGGGATTGCTGCTGCTGCCCGTCGCCGTACTCACTGTCCTGCTCCTGTGGATCACCACTCGCGGGCCCATCATTGTCTCCCGCCGCGTCCTGGGAAAGAACGAGCGCCCTTTCTCTCTGCGAAGCTTCCGAACCCGGGGTCGATTGGGCGCCGTGCTCCGCCGCACCGGCCTCGAACGGATCCCCACGATCTGGAATCTCATCCGTGGCGACCTCGTCCTGGTCGGTCCCCGCCCCACGCGCGTGGAATGCGCCGCCCTCATCGTCGAACGGATACCTCTGTTCCGCCACCGCACATTCATCCGCCCCGGCATCACCGGCTGGGCTCATGTGCAGGGCGGCGACGAAATCCTCGACGTTCTCAGCGAGATCGAATATGACCTCTACTATATGAAGAACTTCTCGCTCCAAATGGACGCCATCATCCTGCTGCGTGCATTTAAACGAAAGCTGCGCACCGGCGGTTAGTTTAGAACACCGCGGTGGTTTGGGTTTCGGGGGCAAGTTTCAGAACGCCACCGCATACCGAGGCAAGCAATTATTACAGCTGGCTGTACGGCTGTATACCTGCACGGCTCTCGCTACTTGCTCCAGCCTGTCCTATGATGGTGTACTACTTGCACCCCAGCTACCGCACTCTCGCTCCAGGCTCTGTCGCGCCATCCCTCACCCGCGAGTTACCCCACTGATCATGTTCACGTTCTCTGTTATCCTTCTTGC
>JAWXCM010000278.1:0-45081 GCA_034408745.1 Bryobacteraceae bacterium | reverse complement strand
GTACGCGCAGAGTTCGATACGCCGGTGATCCTGGTGACGCACAGCGTGGAGGAATGTCTCGAGCTTGGGGACCGCATGCTGGTGATGCACAACGGCCAGGTGGCGCAGCGCGGCACTCCGTCGGAGGTCTGTTCGCATCCCTCGACCATGCAACTGGCGAATCTGCTGGGGACGTTCAACGTGTTCCCCGTCGAGATCCGCACGCTGGATCCGTCCCGTAATTCGAGCGTACTTCGGTGGGGTGAGTTCGAACTGCGGAGCGAGTATTATCCGGGGCACCTGAAGGGCGACCGCGTGCAGTTGCTGGCCACTCCGCGTCAGTTGGGTGCACGTCCACGCATCGGGCGGGTGGAGCCAAATCAAATCCCCGCGGTACTGCTCCGCGTGGTCGATATGGCGGCTTATCTGCGGCTGGAGTTCGAGGGTGGCTTCACTGTGGAAACAGAACGTGGGCCGGTCGACCGCAATAATGGAGACTGGCTGATTGAGTTTCCGTCTCGCGGCCTGCGGGTTTTATGAAGTCTTTCGACGAGTATCTGGAGCTGGCTCGGGTGGCGCATGGGCATCTCTGTGCGGGGCAGGTCCTTGGTGTTCGTATGGCGATGTTCGGAGTCGGTCTGCTCGGCATTGAAGATCCGGCGGGCAAGGATCGCAAGCGCCTGGTCACGTTTGTGGAGATCGACCGTTGCGCCACCGATGCGATTGGCGTGGTTACCGGATGCCGGCTCGGCAAGCGCGCGCTCAAGTTCCGCGACTGGGGCAAGATGGCTGCGACGTTCTGCGATCTGGCGGACGACCGCGCGGTGCGAGTGGTGGCGCTGGAGACGTCGAAGGACCGGGCTCGCGAGCTGTATCCCGAGATCGAGAACAAGAACGAGCAGCAGATGAAGGCGTATCGGGAGCTCGACGATGCGAGTCTGTTCTCACTGGAATGGGTTCGCGTGCGTATGGGCCCTGAAGAGCTGCCTGGATATAAGGCGCCCCGCATCTGCTGTGCGGAATGCGGTGAAGGGATCAACTTCCATCGCGAAGTAATTCGCGACGGGCGCGTGCTCTGCAAAGCCTGTGCGGGCGAGCGCTACTGGGAGCCGTTGCCGCGTTGATCCGCTGCTACATTACGGACCGTCGCCATTGTTCCGGGGATCTGCTGGACCGCATTGAGGCTTGCGCGCATGAGGGCGTCGAGCTGATTCAGCTTCGTGAGAAGGATCTGTCGGCGCGAGAGATGATCGCACTGGCGCGCGCGGCTTTGGGGCGTGTGGAAGGAAGTCTGACGAAGCTGCTGATCAACACGCGAGCCGATATTGCGATTGCATCGGGTGCGCATGGTGTTCATCTGCCGTCGGGCTCGGCGAGCGTTGCGGAGTGGCGTCGCCTGCTGCCGCATCAATTGATCGGCGTGTCGTGTCACAGCGCGGCAGATGTGCGGACCGCCGCGGATGCGGACTATGTGCTGTATGGCCCGGTGTTCGAGACGCCTCGCAAGGGCGCGCCTGTGGGGCTAGACGAACTGGGCGCTGTGGCGAGGCTAACCGCGGTTCCGGTGCTCGCTCTCGGCGGCATCACCTGGGAGAATGCGCAGGAGTGCATCCGCGCCGGTGCTGCCGGGGTCGCCGGGATCCGGCTGTTCCAGAGGTGAGGGCGTAAACGCGGCGTCGAAGTAGGCCTGTATCCTGGCTGCTGCGGCCTGTCCAACAGTCTTGATGAGTTCGCCCTGATCCGCTGCGCGCACTCGCTCCAGACTGCCGAACACCTGCAACAGCTTCTTTACGGTCTTCTCGCCGACACCACGAATCTGCGTCAACTCCGAAGTCATGCGCGACGTGTTGCGGCGGTTGCGGTGGAACGTTACGGCGAAGCGGTGCGCTTCATCGCGAATCTGCTGGACGATGTGCAGGACGGGCGAGAACTTTTCGAGCACGGTGGGCTCGTCCTCCTGGCCCAGCACATAGATCCACTCCTCGCGCTTGGCAATGGAAGCGAGCGGCTGGTTGATGACGCCGATGGATTCGAGCGCTTCGGCGGCGGCGTGCAACTGTCCGAGACCGCCGTCGACGAGCACCACCGATGGCATCGGCAGGTTCTCTTCCTTCAGCCTTGAGTAGCGGCGCGCGATCACTTCGCGCATCGACGCGAAGTCGTCATTGCCGGGGAGGCGGATGACGAACTTGCGGTAATCGGCCTTCTTCATGCGGCCGTCTTCCCACACCACCATGCTGGCCACTTTGTCGGTGCCCTGAATATGGGAGATGTCGAAGCACTCGATGCGCTTCGGCGGATCGGGCGTGGCGAACACTTCCTGCAGTGCTTCGGTGAGCTGCGCCATCGAAGGCTTCATGATGCGGAAGCGGGCGTCGAAACTGTGCTTCGCGTTCATCTGCACCAGCGACACCATGGCCTTCTTCTGGCCGCGCTGTGGCGTCGCGATCTCGACCTTCCTGCCGCGCTTCTCGCTGAGCGCTTCTTCCAGTTCTTCGAGATCTTCAAACGCTCCGGGAACGTGGATCAGCGCTGGGATGTAGGGCTGATTCAGATACACCTGCTTGATTAGCGCTTCGATCAGCGTGGGTGCATCGAACTCGAACTGATCCTCCCAGAAATATTCGCGGCGGTCGACGATGTGGCCGTTGCGCATGTGGAAGAGGTTGACCGCGACCAGCGGGGGCTCCGCGTAACAGGCGAAGATATCGGCATCGTCGCCTTCCGCCGCGGCCATCTTCTGCTTCTGCTCCATCTCCTCGACGGTGGTCAGCAGGTCGCGCAGACTGGCGGCTTCTTCGAAACGCATCTCTTCCGACGCGCCTTCCATCTGCCTCCGCAACGTGTTGTTCAGATCGCGGTGGCGGCCTTCGAGGAACAGTCGCACGTTGCGGACAGCGTCGTTGTAAGTGGGATCGGCAACCAGGCCCACGACGCATGGCCCCAGACATCGCTTTATGTGGAACTGCAGGCACGGATTGCGATGGACGCGGCTGAAGTCGACGTAGCAGGACGGCACCAGGAAATGCCGGTGAATGAAGTGCACCAGCCGGTGCGCGAGATTGCCCGGGAAGTACGGACCGTAGTAAGTGCTGCCGTCCTTCTTCAGCCGCCGGGTGACATACACGCGCGGGTACTTCTCACCGGTCAGCTTGATGTATGGATAAGTCTTGTCGTCGCGAAGCAGTATGTTAAAGCGAGGCTTGTACTGCTTGATGAGGTTGTTCTCAAGCGCGAGTGCCTCTTTGTTGTTGTCGACCTCAATGAAGTCGACATCATGCGCCACGGAGATGAGCGTGCCGGTTTTGCTGTCGGCGAGACGGTCCTCATTGAAGTAACTGCGGACGCGCGCGCGCAGGTTCTTCGCCTTGCCCACGTACAGCACTTTGCCGTACTCGTCTTTGTACAGATACACGCCGGGCTGGGTGGGTAACTGCGCGACTTTTTCCCGGAGGGTCTGCTTCCTGTCCATACCTGGGATGCGGGTGGGCTATGTTCATGATGCCTCGCGGCACGCCACGGATTCGAAGGACACGGTACGCCAGGCCGTCCATGTTTTTCCGCGATGCGCTTCTCCTGTGGGCCCGGCGCGGATAACCGTGCTCCCAGAAAACAATTCGGTACCAAAATTTTCGTCATGACACTGTTATGCTGGAAAAGTGTACCCCTGTCCTTCTGGACGTATAATTCGAACGGGCCAAAGACATGCCTGCACAAATGAAGCTCTCTCAACTGGGGATGGTGCCGCTTGACCTTTGTCGCCGAGGTCCGGCACGAAACCGACATGATTGATCAGGGTTTCTGGCGTATGTTAACCACGGCACGAATCCTCATTCTCCTGGTGAGTGGGTGCCTGTGTTCAAGTGCTCAGGAGAGTACCCACTGGGACGGCGTTCCTGAAGTCCTCGTTTACGATCTGACGGACGGAAGTCACAGAACGGAGATCTGGCTGGAGACTTCCGACGGCCGGTATGGCCTGACGGGACGTGCAGCTCAGGCAATGTCGGGCTGCGATGGCCCGGTGCGGGTAAGAGGCGTAAAGCAGGGTCAGACTATAGCAGTCGAGGCGGTGGAGCAGCTCGTCGCAGCGATTGGTAAAACCAGCAGCAAATCGGCAGAAGTGGCCCTGTGCTCCTCGACGGGCGAGCAGAAAGCGGCGGTGATCCTGCTCAGCTTCCCGGGAAAGCCGGTCTCGAAGACGGCGGCTGAACTAGGTCCCGCGTTCTTCTCAAAGACGGCATTCTCTGTGGCGGGATTCGTTCAGGAGGCCTCCTATGGGCGCTCCACACTGACGGGCGATGTCCTGGGACCTTTCACGCTCAGTCAGGCTTACACCTGCGAAGAGAGCACCGCCATGGCGAGCGCGGCCATTGCTCTGGTCCAGAAATCAGTGGATCTGACCGCCTACCGCCGTGTTTTTTTCGTGTTTCCCAGATCCGAATCTTGCAGCTACCGGGGACTCTCCCATGTTGGATGCCAGAACCGGCCTTTTGATATCTCCCCGCGACCTGCCGCATGGTGGGTCAGTTTCACCTGGTTACCCGACTTGGCATTCTTCACCGAGGTGAGTTACCACGAGTACGGCCACGCGCTGGGACTGCGCCACTCCAGCACGCGAGACTACGGCAGTGAAGCAATCGGCTGGCCAGGAACGACAGGGGAGGTCAATGAAGGCGGCGATCGTTCATCCGCGATGGGCGCGAGCTGGGCCCAGTTCAACGGACCCGAGAAGGCAGCTCTGAACTGGCTGTCAGCGTCGGAAATGCAGACCGTCACGGGTTCAGGAACTTTCACGCTTACGCCTCTCGATTCGTCGAATGCGGGTCTGAAGCTGCTGAAAATTCCGCGCACCGCCGACAGCGCGTACTATGTCGAGTACCGCCAAAAGACGGGATCGTACAACACCGGTCTGGACACCGCACTCACCACGGGAGCGCTGATTCACTTTGAGGATCCGGCAAACGTGTTCGGAGGTTTAGGCACGTACGTTGGCCGTACACACCTGCTGGACTTCACTCCCAACTCCAACTCGTCTAATGCGTTTTTGGACTTTGCCGATGCGCCGTTGAAACCGTCCGCCACAACCTGGGAGGATCCGTACTCTTCGAAGACTCTGCGCGTAGCGTCTGCTTCCGCCTCGGCACTGACGGTGGTGGTTGGTGACATTCCGAGTTGTGCGACCGTATCGGTCACCAGCCGCGAGCACGGCGCGGGAGCCGAGTCCGGTTCATTTGTTGTCACAGCTCCGGCCGCGTGCAACTGGAGCGCCGTTTCGCGTGATGGCTGGGTCAAAATCACGTCTGCTGCCAGCGGCACAGGTAATGCGACCGTGTCCTACCAGGTAGCTGCGAACACCGCTGCGCCAACACGTGAATCGGTCATCGTAGTGGACAAGCGTGTGGTGGTTGTACGGCAGGCTTCAGGAATGAACGCGGCTCCGGTGACCGGAGCTCTGGACCTGTTTAACGGTTCGGGAAGCACGCAGCATTTCCGCTTTCAGTGGCGGGATGAGAACGGCTGGGCAGACATGAAGTCAACCCGGCTCTTGTTCAACACATCCACCTCACTCGCCGGGGGCTGCGCGGTAGAGATGGATCCGGCAGCGCAGTCGATCCGCCTTGCGAATGACGCCGGCACAGGCTGGAGCGACTGGAAGGTAGTGAACTACGGCAGTAATCCGAACCTGGGCAACAGCCAGTGCACCGTAATCTACGCAAGCGGTGGGCTTTCTCATGTCGGCGACCCTTTTGTGACCGCTCTTGGCGTGACGATCGCGTTCCGGGGGAAATTCGCCGGTGTAAAGAATATTTACGCAACCGCGACCGATGCCGCCGGGGCGGGCGGCACATGGGAGGGCAAGGGAACCTTCGCTGTGATTCAGACTCCTCCCGTGATGGAATCTATCGTTTCTTCGACCAATTCATTCCTTCCCGGGCGCACCGATTTCCGGCTTACTTTGAGCGAGACGAATGGAATCAAGGATCTTCAGTGGGTTCGTTTTCTCATCGGCGCAACGACGGAACCGAAGGACGGCTGCCTTGTGGAGTTGCTGCCGGCCACGAACGAGATCCGCCTGGCCAATGACGCTGGAAACGGCTGGACCAGCGATCCTCGGGTCTTGCCGCTCCTGCCGCCTCCCAATTCGAAGTGCCAGGTTGTTTATTCGTCCGTTGACCCATCAACGACAATCGGCGATGGGAAGTACGTGTGGTTTGTAAGCGTAACGTTTAGTCCTCAGTTCTTCGGTGCACAGCAGCTCTGGGGCAGCGGACTGGACACAGCGGGCAATGCGACGGGTTGGATATCGAAGGGCCCATGGATGATACTGCCCTTGCGTTCTCCGTCACTGGCGACGCTGACACCGGCCTCGGGTGGGGGCGCTCGCCAGGCTTTTCGCATCATTGCCGAGGACCCGAACGGAGCAGAAGATATTCGTACGGTCCAGTTCAGCGCAGGCTCGGGTTCCGCGCGATGCTTGCTGTCCCTGACAGTGGCGTCGAGAACACTCGAGCTGTCCGGGCAGACAGCGACCGTCGGGTCCGGCACGGTGTTGACCACTCCGTACTGTTCGGTAAAAGCCAGCGAGGTCTCGGTCCTGACTCCAACCGACCGCCAGGTGCTGGTAGACCTGACCGTCACGTTCGCGGCGGGGCTGGCCGGATCTGTGCCACTTCAGGTCTTTGTAAACGATTTGTCGTCCCGTACCCTGGTGCAGGACTTCGGGAACTGGGTTGTCCCTGCGGCGGGTACCTGTCTGGGATCGGTGGCCCCGCTACCCACAGGATTCTCCGCCTCGGGAGGATCGGTTCAGTCGCAGGTGACGGTCGCTGCGGGATGCGCGTGGAACTGGACCGACATTCCCCAGTGGCTGAGCGTAGTGCCGGCGGTCGGGACCGGATCCGGCGTTGTGACGTTCACCGCGGCGGCCAACGGGGCCACAGCTAACAGGAGCGGGACTCTGGGATTCGGTGGAATGAGCGTGCCTGTCTTTCAGGGTGGCTCCACTTGCAGCTACTCGCTGACCGCATCCGGCAGTGTAGCGCCGCCGACTGCGGGCGGCAGCGGCTCGCTGACACTGATCGCCCCCACGGGTTGTCCGTGGACAGTTGTGTCCGATGCTCAGTGGCTGAAGGTTGCTGGGCTTGGCAGCGGCAGCGGAAGCGGCACGGCAGGCTGGATCGCCGACCCGAATGCTGGGCCGGCACGAACCGCCATCGTCAGCGCGGCTGGACAATCGGTCACTATCCGCCAGGAGGCGAACACGTGTACGTTTTCGGCAGAGTCCGTGACCGCGCAGCCTGTCCACGGCAGCGGTGGAAGCGGCGTCGTGCGGCTGACAACAGGCGCTGTTTGCGAATGGACCGCATCGAGTGCTGTGGACTGGATCGCCCTTCCGGCGGGGATCAAAGGCGTTGGACCGGCAGACGTCGGCTACAACGTCAGTCCTAATACCGGGGCTGCCCGCTCCGGAACCATCGTCGTCGCCGGTCGCACTCTGACCATGGTGGGTGGGCGGACCTTTACGGTCAACCAGTCGGCTGATTGTAATTTCAGTCTCAGTCCGAGTGCGATTACCACCTCGGCCACAGGTGGAATCTACAACGCGACTTTGACCCTGACGGGCACTCAGTGCCGGTGGGCGGTTCAGCAGCCGCCATCTGTCACCGCGAATCCCGGTGAAGGAAATGCTCCCGGCACATTCAGTCAATCCTTCACCGTGTATCCCAACTTCTCTACTCAGGCTCGGACACTGTCGGTCTACGTCGGAACTGCGACGATGACAATCGGTCAGTCCGGCAATTCGTTGACCTCCAATGAACGCTTCGTGCAACTCGTCTACTTCGCGTTTCTGGGCCGACTGCCCACGGCCGCCGAACTCGCAGCCCAGTCCGCATCCCTCAACACAGGAACTTCCCGCGCGGATATGGTTGTCAACTTTTTCGGCTCTCAGGAGTTCAACGTAAAGGGACGGTTTGTGGCTGGTCTTTATGTGGGGTTGCTGAACCGCGACGCTGAATTCAACGGCTGGATCTTTCAACGCGGGGCGCTTCTGAGCGGTGTAGTCAGCTCACCGGGACTGGTGACGAACTTCATTAACGGTCTCGAGTTCCAGTTGCAGAACGGAGCACTTAGTAACGAGAACTATGTCCGGGTTTTGTATCGCCAGGTTTTGCTCCGTGAGCCGAGTGCGACGGAGGTCTCTGGTCAGGCGGCCGTGCTCAGCAGCGGGGTCGGCAGCCGAACAAACATGGCACTTGGCTTTCTGGCCTCACCGGAGTTCCAGGGCGGTACGAGTCCCCGGCTGATCGCATTTCTGCTCTATGCCGGGTTGCTTCAACGGGATCCCACAACTACGGAGCGAAATGCGCTCACGGCACAGATACAAGCCGGCACGACGGTTCCAACTGCTGCGCTCAATATCCTGAACAGCGTTGAGTTTGCCGACTTCCTGAAGTAGTTGGTTGGCGGCCTTTGTCTGTCGAGGTGCAGTGTCTTCCGTTGGCGTCATGGCAGTAACATCCTGTAGCAGAGCTCGTATTGCGGGATGATGGCGGCGCTGGTGAAGCGGTCCACGGCAGTTTGACGTGCCGCGGCTGACATGCGCTCGAACAGCGCGTCGTCGGTGAGCAACTCCGTCACACGCACGGCCTGAGAATCGGTATCGCCCACCTTCTCGCGGAAGCCGTCGACTCCGTGCGTGACCAGATCGGGCACCCCGCCCGCGTCTGTCGACACAGGCACCACGCCACACGACATCCCCTCCAGTGCGGCCAGGCCGAACGCTTCCAGTTCGCTGGGCAGCAGCAGTACGTGGGCCTTCGGGATGATGCGCTCCACATGATCCTGCTTACCGAGGAACGTCACGTTGCGGCGCACTCCGAGCTCGCAGGCCAGCATCTCCGCCGGCGCGCGGTCGGGACCATCGCCGACCATCAGCAGGTGCACATCGGGCACCTGCTCACGCACCTTCGCGACGATACGGATACAGTCGTTCACTCGCTTCACCGGGCGGAAATTCGAGATATGAATCAGTACCTTGTCCGCACCTCGATCCACGGCCGGCTTGTACAGGTCGACGTTGACGAAGTTGTGAATGACCTGAATGGGATTCTGCACACCGAAGACTTCGCGCGTGCGCTGTTCCATATAGCTGCTTATGGTAGTAACTGCGTTCGACTGCTCGATAGAGAACTTAGTAATTGGGAAGTAAGAACGGTCGGCGCCGACCAGCGTGATGTCGGTTCCGTGCAGCGTGGTGACAAATGGGAGCTTCCGCTTCGGTGCCATCATCTGCTGAGCCAGCAGCGCCGCGGGCGAGTGCGGTATGGCGTAGTGGACGTGCAGTAAGTCGAGCTCATACACCTCGGCCACCTCTACCATCCGTGACGCGAGAGCCAGACAGTACGGCGGGAAATGGAAGAGGGGGTATTGCGATACTTCCACCTCATGGTAGTGCACGTTGGGCGTGCCGGGGTCGAGGCGGATAGGATTTGCGTACGAAATGAAATGGACTTCGTGCCCGCGCTGGGCCAGTTCGAGACCAAGCTCGGTGGCGACGATGCCGCTGCCCCCGTAGGTTGGGTAGCAGGTGATGCCGATTCTCATGCCGTTATTCTCCGATGCGGAGACGGAGCACACCGTAGCCAATCTGGCCGTTGAGGTTTTCGGCTGGCTCGGGCCGGTTGCCCCCGCCAAACCAGACTCGCACGCCATCGGGTGTCGGCTCCACCGTGGGGTCGCAAACGACGGCCGAGTTCCATGGCTGATCGCCGGTAAGCACGGGCTTCGCGGTGACGCGCTCCCAGCGAACGCCGTCCTGCGAACGTGCCAGCCCGAGGCGGCGAAATTCTTTGGGATCGCGGGCGGTGTACAACATCCAGTACGAGCTCTGCTCCTGCCAGACGGCTGGCTCGCCGAGCCCTGTCTCATCGAACGCGCCAGGTGGTCCGAGCTCCAGCACGGGATTGCCGCGGAACTTCTCCCATTTGACGCCGTCTGTGGATCGGGCTACACCAAGTTGCTGACGCCGGGCGCGGTCCTGGCCGAGGTAGTACATGACGTACGTGGAGCCGATGCGGATGACGCAGGGGTCGGCGACACCGCGTTCATCCCAGCTTCCACGCGGTCCCGCGTCGAGGACCGGTGTTCCGTGCTTCTGCCATGCGGACCCGTCGGACGAGGTGGCGAGGCCGATGCGCGGTACCCGGCCGCCCTGATACCAGTAGAGGAAGCCGCTGGCGCCGCCGTACAAAACGAACCCATTTGCGGCGATGTAGTCGCCTTCCCAGGTGGAGGGATCGGGCGACAGAATCTTTGTGCCTCGCGTCCATGCGATGCCGTCGGTCGAAGTAGATGCGGCGGTGTGCCAGGCTTTTCCGTCGTAACCCGAATAGAGGTTGAGCAAAGTGCGTGCGGGGGTACGCACGACGGACGGGTTCAGAGCGTCCGCGGCATCGAATGTTCCCGCGGGACCGCGGCTCTGGACGGGGTCGGGCCGAACTTCCCAGGTCCACCGTACCGCGCCTGGTTTGGGTTCGAGGCGTGGCAGCGTGAAATCCGCATAATGGCCTCCGCAGCCCGTGAGTGCGAGGGCCAGGATTGCGGGGGTCGCGCGCTTCATTTTGCGACCGGGATCTCAATGGTCAGGGTGCTGCCTTCCGTTGGCCGGGAGTCGAGCGTCATCTCACCGCCGAGGGTTCGAACGCGGCGCTGAATGCTTCGCGGTCCGAGGCGCAGCACTTCCAGTTCTTCCAGACTGAAGGCTCCGCTGAAGGGGAAGCCAGAGCCATCGTCCTCCGCGCGCACGCGCAGCATGTCAGTGTCCGCTTCCACTTCCAGCCTGACGCGGGACGCTTTGGAGTGCTTGCGGGCGTTGTTCAGAACTTCCCGGACGATTTGCAGCACATCCAAAATCATGGATTCGTCGAGGAGCGACAAGTCCCCGCAAAACAACTCCGTCGTGATGCCGCTGTCGCGTTCGAAATGTTCGACAGCTTCGCGGATTTCGGAGCTGAGAGTGCTGGGTGTCACCTCGGCGGGTTGCATGCCGCGTACGAAAGCTCGCAGCTCGGTGACCTGGGAACGGCCGAGGTCCTGCAACTGGACCAGTTCCCGCATGGCGCCATCGGAGTCGCGGCTCATCAGTTTGCGGATGATTTCGAGCCGCATTTGAAATCCGATAAAACTCTGCAGCGGCCCGTCGTGAAAATCGGCGGCAATTCTTTGGCGTTCCTGTTCGCGGGCCAGTTCGGCCTCCGACCGGGAAAGTACGGATCGACGCAGTGCCAGTGCGAGCCGCTCCTCCATGGTTCGCCGCTGGATAGCGAGAACCGCGCCGAGGCAGCCGCCGAGCACGATGGCAGGCCACAGCCGCGAGGCGGGATCGGGGTGTGCTACGGCGAAGAACGCGACGGTGGCGGCGACAACGCCAACGACGGCGTGCCAGTGATGCAACAGGCCGGTTTGGGTCAGCAGATAGAAATACGCCACGGTGGCGAGCCACAGGCCGACCTCAGTGGGATGGCCTGCCGCCGATGCGAACAGCAGGAAATCCATCACCAGCAGGACGATGGGGGTGTCGAAGCTCCAGGAGTGCTGCCGGAATGCCGACCACGCGGCCCAGACGGTATAGGCCACCAGCGCCGGCGCTACGAACAGGGACCAGCTGACGGGAATCCAGACGTAAATGAAGAGCGCGCACGCTCCCAGCACCACCCGGAGTATGCCGAGGTGTTGGCGCCAGAGCAGCGGAACCGATGTCTGGAGGGTACGATAGCCTGTGGATTCAGTGTGCGCGACCTGCATGGGGTGCTAGCGGCGGTAGACGAAGATGGTGTGGCTGCGGCCTTCCCCGTCGTCCTCAACGTGTTCGATCTTATCGGCTTTCCAGCCCTCAAACTCGAAATCGTGCGCCACGATTCGGGTGCCCTTTTTCAGCTGTTTTTCCAGAATTGGCCGTAGTTTTGCGTTGAACTCAGGCAGGAGATAAATGGTGATTACGTCGGCCGGGCTGTAATCCTGCTTTGCCGCGTCGGCGCAGACGATTTTGGCCGTCTTTTCCAGCTTTTGGCGCTTGATTTCGCCAACGCTGAAGCGGCACAACGATTCGTCCAGTTCGACTCCGGTACTGTCGGCACCGAACCGCTTCGCAGCCATAACTACGATGCGCCCGTCGCCGCTGCCAATGTCGAACATCTTCTCGCCCTTTTTCAGTTCAGTGAGTTGCAGCATGCGCAAAACGATGGAAGGGGGCGTGGGGAAGTAGGGCGCAAGCTTGTCTTTGTCTTTGTCCTTGTCCGGTGTCTGCCCGGCGAGGCAGGCCACGAACAGGGCAAGAAGAACAGTACATTTCATAACGTTAGTCGAAGTTATAGCAGATCATGGCTCGAGCCATACACGAACCCGGTTGCTCTGCGCATTCCCGGCTTCGATGTAGAACTCGGCGGGTCCCCGGTTGACGATGGAAGGAAGCTGCAGTTCGATCAGGTAGAGACCGATGTAGCCAGGAGCCAGGGTGGCCAGGGTTACTTCGAGAGACTCGCGGTCAAGCCAGGCTCGTACGGGCAGCACCACCTTCGGAGGATCCTGGAGTGGGGCGGCAAGTCCTGTGGGCCAGTCTGGTGTGACACGGCCAAGGCCGCTGGCCAGAATCTGAATGCGCGCACCGGAGCGGGCCGGTGTGGCGGCGTCGAGGACGAGGCCCGAATCCGCATTGGTGATCAGGGGAATGCCGTCGCGGTCGACGAATATGGAAGGGGAGGCCGGGGCGAGGGGGAGGCCGATCTGGATTCGGTTGCCGGCGCCAGAGGTCATAGACACCATGACGGCGCTCCCCGACAGATCCCATGGCAACTGCACCTGAGACTCGTTTTCACCCGAGGCCAGAATCGCCGCGGGCAGGTTGCCGGCGCGGGCCGATTCGATGCGGGCTCCGATGACGCTCAGCAGGGATCCTGGGGCGGCCGACCGCAACACGCGGTCTCCGGCGCTCACCACTTTGGGGTCGCGAAGCCGGTGAGGCGCCATGGTGGCCCAGACGCCCAGGCCTTCAAAAGCGGCGTACAGCTGATTCCCCGTGCCGTCGAGCAGCACGTCGACCGCAGCCTCATTGCGGAGCCGCGTCCATGGTGTTGCCGGGGAAGCAGCCAGCGCGTCGGTATAGGTGACAAAAATTCCGGTGTCGGAGGCAACGTAAACGGCGCCGGTCAGGCGGTCGGCTGCGATGCCTCGCACGGCACCGGCGGGAAGGTCGGAGGTAATGTCGTCCCAGAAAACGCCGGCGTTGACGGTGCGAAGCACTCGGGCTGCCTGGCGGGAGGAAGTGATGGCGAGGGCGAAGCGGCTGTCACGCGAGTCGGAGTAAAGCCGCTCAATGCGGCCGGCTCCGGCCACGGCGGGCGACTCGCGCCAGCTTTGGCCGCGGTCTGTGGACACGATCAGCCGCCCGTCCGCGGTGCCGCCGTACACGACATCGGCATTGCGGATGGCGGCTGTGACTGAGGCGGACGGCACTGATGCTTTCAGTGCGGCCTCACGGGCCAGCAGCGAATCCGGCGCAGGCTGCCAGCCGCGGTCGCCGGGATTCCAGAGTGCTTCTGCGCCGTCGTTCAGGAGGATCCGGACGGACGGCTCGGCGTCAGGAAGTGCGAGAAGCCGAGCGACAGGGAGGTTTGGCAGTGAGTCGTTGAGTCCTGCCCAGCTGACGCCGCCGTCAACGGATCGCCACACCCCGTTGCCGCCGGCCAGGGTCACCTCGTCGGGAGTGGCCGGAGATACAGCGACGTCGGTCAACTCGTCGCCAAGAATCGACTTGCCGCGGAAGCCCGAGACATTGATCCAGGTTCGTCCGCCGTCGTCGGAGCGCCAGGCGAACTGGCCGGCTCGCCAGGAACGGCCGTTCCGCAGGGGATGCGACGCCACCCGCGCTGGGGGGCCGGCGGGCTCGGTGCCAGGCGCGGCAGCTGCCCATTTTTCGAAATCGGTGGTCTGAAATGTCCGGCCGGACGATGTCCGGGCATACAGAATTTGGCCATCGGCTGAGTACCAGACTCGGGCAACAGGGCCGCCGGCCGGGGAGGCGAGGCCTCGGGAAACTGTGCTGGTGCCGATTCGCCGCCATTCCGGCGTCTGCGCGCACACTTGTCCTGTCGCTAAAACAGCGATGAACAGGGTCGTGATTAATGTGGCGTTACGACACACTCGGCGAGTCCATTGTACCCTGCGGGCGATTGCCCCGAACTTCGGAAACCATTGTTTTACAAACGTTTTGCCCGAGCGCATGCCGCGGACCACTGTTTGCACAGCAATTTTGATGTTAGACTGGGAGGTCTAGCGTGATGCTCTCCATCCGGCAAATCGTCGCAGCCTGGCTGTGCCTGACGGCACTTGGCGTGGTGTGTTCCGCGCCGGTGTCTGCGCAGCAGGGCCCTGCCATGTTTGGCTCCGATGGCGCGGCTCGCGTCATCCAGCTTACCGGACAGGTCTCTGTTCTCAAAGACTCGACGCCATGGGCGCTGCAGATGGGCAGCACTGTCAACGTTCGCCAGGTAATCATGACCGGTGCGGACGGGTTCGCCGTTTTCCAGGTATCGGACGGCAGCACGTTTGAGGTTTATCCGAACTCCCGGGTGACTTTCCGCGCCAATCCTGGCAACTGGAAAGATCTGCTGGACGTCTGGCTCGGCCGCGTCAAAGTTCACATTGAGAAACTGGGTGGACTGCCGAACAACAACAAGGTGAACACGCCCACCGCGGTGATTTCGGTTCGCGGCACCACTTTCGACGTTGCGGTGGAAGACGAGGACACGACGCTGGTGTCGGTGGACGAGGGCATTGTCGACGTACAGCACCGGTTGCTGCCGACGAAAGAACCGAAGCGGCTGATGCAGGGCGATTCGATTCGCGTGTATCGTGACCAGCCACTGGCAAAGGCTGGGGTCAAGAAAGACGCCATTGTGCAACACACACTGGCGGCTGCACAGGAAGCACTTTACCGGATCATCTTCCGGTCTCCGACGGGCAGTGGTGGCGGGATCCCAGGCGGAAGCACGGGCGGTCAGCCGCTGCCGGGTGAGAGCAGTGGCGGTGGAACATCCAATCCAGCGCCGCCCCCGCCGTCCACTTCGCCAAGCACCACTGGTCCGCCGCCTCCTCCACCGCCGCCCGCACCGTAAGGCACACCCGAGCCGTGCGAAACTGGCGGTGTGATCCGCCGGGCCTTTCTCTTCGCGATTGTCGCCGTCCGACTCACCGCGCAGCAGTCTTCGGCCGCCGAGCCGCAGGGCGTTGCAGCGGCCTGGGATGTTCGGACGCAGCTCACAGCACTGGCGAATGCCATTCGTGAAATCGAGCCGCTGGTACAGCGTGTCGACCCCAGGATTCTGTCGGAGAATGGTGCGCCCGCCGCGTATGTGCAGCAGGTGCTGTCGGTGCAGGCTTCCATGAAGTCGCTGCTAAGTGCCGCGGATCAACTGGCCCGTGAGCCTGAGAAGCTGCCGGTTGCGGTCGACGTGTATTTCCAGATGGAGCGCATGGAGTTACTGTTGAACTCGCTCCGTGACGGCCTGAAGAAATACCAGAGTCCGGATCTGGCGGACATGCTCAGCCAGACGCTCGGGAAGAACGCGATTCATCGCGACCGGCTGCGCCAGCATATTCGCGATGTAGCTGAGTTGCACGATGAAGAATACAAGATTGCCAATGAGGAGGCCCAGCGATGCAGGGGAATTTTGACCAAACAGCCGGCTACGACGCCGGTGCCGCGGAAGCCTTCGCCGGTACCGTCGAACAGCAAGAACCCGGTGCCCAGTCCGAGCCAGCCGCCCCGGTCCCGGAAGTAGTTCCCGTGAGCCCGTATCGCTGCAGCATTTGCGGCGAGCCTTCGACGGACATCTGCGTTGCCTGCACCAAGGACGCGTGCGGGAACCACCGCTGTCCGCGGTGCCTGCGCTGCAGCGATTGCTGCGCCTGCGAGATGTCTCGCGTCTCTTAATTGCCGAACAGGCTGGCGAAGGAAAAGCTGGACGTAACCGCAACTACTACCGTGTTGTTGGATTCGAAGATACGTCCGTTTCGCTGGCCGATGAACTGATTCATGTAGCCCACCTCGACGCGAGCCTGCGGCAGCGCGCGACCGATCCCCAGAAAGAACCGGTTCTGATCCCACGGCCGTGCGCCGTAGTTCGGCGCGATGCCGATGAGCACCTCATTGAAGACAGGCAGATACCAGACCGCGGGCAAATCTCCCGCTCTGGTTACGAGCGGAATTTCCACCCGCAGCAGGTAGCGAAATCGGTTTTGATACGTGTTCCTGCGTGGCTGCGGGTCGGGGTAGCGGATGAATCGCTGCTCCATGCGGGTCCGGTGCTGGACGCGCAGACTGCGCCAAAAGTGCGTTACCAGTGCCTGCTGGTAGATGCGGTGCTCAGGCACGCTGGTCCTGAGTGGGAATTCACCATAGGGATACGTTCGGGTGAACGCATAGCCGGCGGTGAGAAGTACGGATTTGGACAGGGCAAAATTTAGGCCGGGACGGAGCTGATACTGCTGCCATCGCGTTCCCAGGTCGGCTCGACGCCACTGCCCATCAAAGTGCACTCCCCACCGGCCGGCTACACGGTGATCGCCACTGTAGGACATCCATGCGTGCTGGTTGAAGTCGAGGAGACGTGTGCTGGTTTGGCAGAATGCCGACGTAGTCGTGGCAAGAAAGACAAGTGCAGTTAGCCGAATCACTATTCATGATTCTGCAACACGACCGTAACTATTCTGAAACGTCTCGGGTTGCGCGTCCGAGTGGGGCGGCGATTCGGGCCAGAACGGCTTTCGCGATCCATTCGGCGGCAGTCCGCGTGGTGGCGCCGGAACCAAATCCGAGTACAGTGACGATGAGGTACTGCCGAGGTTCCGCTGGCAGGTGCAGCTGTATACCAGCTTCCGGCAGGATCATTGCGAAGCCCCTGGAGGCTTCGAGGGTGAGCGGCTGGAAGCTCGCACCCGGAAAGGCGGCGCGGAGGTCGGCTTGCTGGCGGTCGAGCAGGACGGGCTCAGCAAGCCGGTGCAGTGTGATAGTGACGAGTCCGTTCGGTCCCCGGAAGTCGCATTCGCTTTGGGCTGGACCGTTGGTCTCGACGCCTTTGCCGACAGTCCGTCCGAGGGCATTCTGGACCTGCTCCTGGGTTATCGACGAGCAGGCTGTGACAGGGATATTCGATTCTGCCCAGGCGCAGGCTACGAGGAAAAACAGAAGAAATCGGGTATGCGGCACACCACTATTGAACGGTGTTTTGTGTGCCGCAGCAAGAGTCGCGAGTACGGGTCGTGACCAGGACTATTTAGCCCTTACGGAATAGGGCTACGCCCAGGCAGCGGCGACATGCTTCTTCACAAACTCGAAATCCTTCGCGATGGAGGCAAGCTCGTCTTTGGTGTCGTACTCCACGTGGAGGGTGAGCGGACCGGTGAAGTTGGCGGCTCTCAGGTTCGCGAAAACCTTCGGCCAGTCGACCATTCCTTCGCCCATCGGGCACCAGTTCAGCTTCGTCTCGCCTTTGGCCTTCGACCAGTAGAAATCCTTGAGCGCCACCATTTTGAGTCGGGGTGCGACGAGGTTCATGGTGATGCGCCAGCCGGCGAGTCCGCCCTCGATAGTGGCGTGTGCGGGGTCGAGATAATAGCCCACGGATTTTGGGTCCAGGTTCGCAATCAGGTCGCGCGTATCCCAGACCGCTGCTCCTACATAGTCTCCGGAATGATTATGAAATCCGCAGGTAAGGCCGTACTCCTTCGACATTGCCACCAGCCCGGCGATTTGCGGCTTCACGGCTGCGACGGCCTGCTCCACACTGCCGGCGGTCTCCAGCTTTGGGTACTTGTAGTAGCCCGGCTTCCAGAACGGGATCTTCAGCTTTGCAGCGGTCGACAGGGTTGGACGGGCGGCAGGTTCGTCAGCCTTAAGCAAACCGGTGGTGATCATGGGCACGGAAAGGCCAGCGGCACGAATCGCCTCGACGGCACGGGGCATGTCGGTGGCGGCTTTTTCCGGCTCCACGTGGCCCCTGGCCCGTACCGTCAGATCCACGCCTTCAAAGCCAATCTCTTTGGCCTTTTTCCCAAGGTCGTCATAGCCGAACTGGGCCATGTGCTTAGAGAAGATGCAGAGCGTCGGCCTTGAGGCGGCGGCTCCCGCGAAAGAAGCCGCCGCCATACCTGCAATAACGGTTCGTCGAGTCATACTTCGTGGTTACCCTAATTTGTACGGAGCCCGGTATTGGTACGAAAGCAGTTTATTCGCCGCCGCATTATTGGTGAATTTCTCCGCTTTTCCATCCCATTCCAGATAGGACTTAGTTCGAAGCGCGATGTTGCCGATGAGCGGACCGGATGTCGACAAGTGCCCGGTCAGCGCGTCGCAGTTTGTTTTCACATTGCGCGCCTTGATGCAGTCGAGGAAGTTCCGCGCATGCGCCTGATTGTCGACGCGCGTCGTTACCTTCTTCGGCTGGATGGTCTCTTTCCTCGACGGGCCGTAGCTCTTTTCGGTCTCGCGGTCAATGGGCGTGCGGGCGGGCACCAGCGTGTCGGTGTACTTCTGCGGCACTACTTCCCAGCCTGTCAGGTCGATATAAATCGTGCCCTTTGTGCCTCGAATTTCCATTTCCGTGCTGCGCGGATTTGCCGGTGCGTTGTTGGCGTTGTACTGGGAGAACACCATCATTACCGGACCATCCTTTGCCGGGTATTCCCACAGGATCTCGCAGGTGTCCGGGATCTCGCGGTTGTCCTTGTTCACGTAGTGGCCGCCCAGCGCCGTGACGGCCTTCGCCGAATCCACGCCCAGGCACCAGCGCAGCATATCCACGTAATGCACGCCGAAATTCGTCACCTGTCCGCCGGAATAATTGTAAAACCAGCGGAATCGATAGAATCCACGGTTCGCATTAAATGGAATCTTTGGAGCGGGTCCCAGCCACTTGTCCCACATCTCCTCGGTCATCTTGTAGCTGTCGTCGCCGCTGCCGATTCCGTTCGGCCATTCGTTGTAGAGGTGATACCCCTTCGCCACGGTGGGCTGACCGATGCCACCCTCACGCACGAACGCCGCAGCTTCCTGAAGCGCCTTGTTCGACCGGCGCTGCAGACCCACCTGCACGATCCGCTTCGTCTGCTGAGCGACTTCCACCATCCGCCGTCCCTCAGACACAGTGAGCGCGAACGGCTTCTCACAGTAGACGTCCTTGCCCGCGTGGCAGGCGTCGACGAACTGGAGGGCATGCCAGTGGTCCGGCGTCGCGATCACCACCGCATCCACGTTCTTGTCTTCGATCAGCTTGCGGTAGTCTTTGTAACGGGTGGGGTTGCCACGCGACTTCTTCGCCGCAAGATCCATATACTCATCCCGCAGATCGCATACGGCAACGGTTTGCGAATCGCTGAATTCCAGGTGTGCTTCGTGAACCTGATCGCCCCGGTTACCGAGCCCGATGTAGCCCATCCGGACCCGATCGTTGGCGCCCAGGATACGTCCGTAACTGGCGGCAGTGACGGCCGCGGCGGTACGAACAAACGTTCTGCGAGTGGTATCGTTCATATGGCTGAAACGACCACTAATATATCGTGAATACTGCCATGCGTAGTTTCTCACTTGCTCTCGTCTGCCTATCCCTTTCCATGACAATGCCAGCGGCTGGCCGCATCCTCGTGCACGGACACCGGGGCGCCCGCGCCGCGATGCCCGAAAACACTCTCCCTGCTTTTGAGTACGCGCTCAAAGCAGGAGTCGACGTGCTGGAACTCGACATGAGCGTCACCAAGGACAACGTCGTTGTCATCTCGCACGATTCCACCCTCAGTGCGCCCGTCTGCACCGGCCCTCGCGACCACGCCCCGATTCGCGAGCTGACGCTGGCGCAGGTCCGGGAGTACGACTGCGGCGCGAAGCAGAATCCGCAGTTCCCGAAGCAGAAGACCGTGCCAGGGACGAAGATGCCGACGCTCGACGAAGTGTTCACGTTGGCCAAATCGAGCCGCGTGGAATTCAACATCGAAACCAAGATCAACCCCGGCAGGCCGGAACTGGCTCCGGCGCCCGACGAGTTCGTCAAACTGGTGCTGGCCGTCATCCGTAAGCACAAGATGGAAAGCCGCGTCATTCTGCAGTCGTTCGATTTCCGCACCCTTCACGCCATGCATAAGATCGCGCCGGAAATCCGCCTGTCCGCCCTGTATGCGGGCCTGCCGAAGGACTTTGTCGCGATCGCAAAGGAAGCCGGGGCAAAGATCGTCTCGCCCATGTATCCGCTGGTGACGCGCGAACAGGTGGAGGCCGCCCACAAGGCTGGCCTGCAGGTGGTGCCGTGGACCGCGAATCTCCCGGAGGACTGGCAGAAGCTGGTCGACGCCAAAGTCGACGCCATCATCAGCGACGATCCCGCTGCGCTGATCGCGTTTCTCAAGACCGCCGCCCGGTAAACGCAACCGGGTATCATGCATGGAATGCAGTCACCCGGCACACGCTATCGCGCGGTCGACGCCCTGCGCGGCCTGATCATGATGATCATGGCGGTGGACCACGCCGGCGCCTACATCGCCCGTCAGCATGGGGCGGAGTTCTGGGCCGGCGCCATGAGCTACTACACCGACGCCTTCCCCTTCCTTACGCGCTGGATCACACATCTCTGCGCTCCTGGCTTCTTCTTCCTGATGGGTGCGGGTGTCTACTGGTCGACCGCCTCAACTGCTCTGCGATCCGATGCAGTGCGGCGCACTCTGTGGCGCGGCTTCGTTTTGTTTGTGACTGCGCAGCTTCTGGAAACGCCACTGATCTTTTTATCGAACCTGCAGAAACCGGCGGCTGTGAGGGTGAACATGATCACAGCGCCACCGCCGGTCGACGGCACCGAGCTTTACTGGGGTCTGATCGTGCTCTCGGCGCTCGGGCTGGTGACTATGGTGTGCGCGCTGATGTTGTGGCTGCGCCCGTGGGCGTGGCTGGTTATTTCGGTGTTGTGTGTTGTGGCGACGAACTCGCTGCTCCCGGAGTCGGGGAAGCCGGGCGGGTTGCTGATGACCGTCCTGCTGGCACCGGGCATCTCACAGCACCTCATCGCGATCTACCCCGTGATTCCCTGGCTTGCAGGGGCTGCCGCGGGCATGTACTTCGGATACTGGTGGCGCAAGAACCCGGATGACGCCGGGCGCCGCGTATGGATCCTCGGACTGACTCTGCTGGTTATCGGCATCGCTGTGCGTGCCGCGGGCGGGTGGGGCAACATACGGCTTCCGCGCGACACAGGCTGGATCGAGTTTCTCAACAACGTGAAGTACCCTCCGTCTCTGGTTTTCTGGACGATGTCGCTGGGCATCGACCTGCTGCTGCTGGCGCTGCTGGTTCGATTGCCGGAGTTTTTCAAGTCGGACCGATCGCCGCTGCTTGTGTTTGGGCAGACGCCGCTGTTTTTCTACGTTCTGCACTTGTACGTGCTGCTGGGGTGCGGCCTGCTGTTCTTCCGCGAGGCTTCGTCGCTGGAAGTTGCGTGGGTGGTGTGGGCCGTGGCGCTGGTGGCTTTGTATCCGCTCTGCCTGTGGTACAGGGACTTCAAACTGTCGAAGCCGAAGGAGTCGGTCTGGCGGTTGTTTTAAGCGCTATCCTGTGACGACATGATGATGATGACGCGACGCCGCATGATGACCCTTTGTGCCGCGGGCCTGCCGCTTGCAGCACAGACACCACGACAGGTGAAATCGCTGAAGGTGACCGTGCTCACCACGATGCTGGCCGACGGCCGCGGTATTGGAGAGTGGGGCTTCGCCGCGATGGTGGACGTCGACGGACAACGCATCCTGTTCGACACAGGCGCCCGGCCCGACACGCTGGTCATCAACGCGCGCGAGCTTGGCGTGGACCTGAACGGCATCCCCGACGTGGTCCTCAGCCACAACCACGGCGACCACACCACCGGCCTGGTCACTGTGCGCGAGCAACTCGGCAAGGCTCGCATTCATACAGGCAAGGGCATTTTCTACAGCCGCCCGAGACCCAGTGGCGGCGAGAACAACTTCGTGCTGGCGAACAAAACCAAACTTAGCGGACTGCAATTTATTGAGCACGACAAGCCCGCGCAGATCGTACCCGGCGTGTGGGTCACCGGACCGGTGCCGCGCACTTACCCGGAGCGCAATTTCGGCATCGGCCCAGGCGGCCGTGTGGTGACGCCGGAGGGCACCGTCGACGATACGATTCCGGAGGACAACTCCCTGGTCTTCGACACGCCACAGGGACTGGTTGTGCTGTCAGGCTGCGGCCATGCCGGCATTGCCAACACGCTGGAGTATGCGCGCACAGTGGTTCGCAAAGCACCGGTCCACGCGGTGATCGGCGGGTGGCATTTGTTCCAGCTCAATGACGAGCGCCTCGAATGGACCGCCGGGAAACTGCGCGAGTTTGGAGTGCAGTACATGCTGGGCGCGCACTGCACGGGCGTCGAGGCGGTGTACCGGATTCGTCAGCTCAACCGCATGGCCCGCGAGCGCTGCGTGGTCGGAGCGGTGGGCTCGTCCTTCGACCTGCAGTCCGGCATCTCGCCTGGCATGATCGCCCGCTAACTAAACTATTCCTCATGACGTACCGCTTCCTTGCGTTTTTGCTGTTTGTGGCGCAGAGTGCCGCAGTGCTCCACGGTCGGGCGGCTGAGGGTCTGGGCCGCGGGTGGACGGGCGAGTTTGAACTGGCTGCAAGGCAACTCGTGGCGCTTGCCGAAGCAACGCCCGAAGACAAGTTCTCGTTTCGACCGGCACCAGGGGTGCGCTCCACCAGCGAACTCTACATGCACGTGGCCATCGGCAACTACGGGCTGCTGTACCGGGCGGGCGTCAAGCCTGGAGGTCAGCACTGGCCCGACAAGATCGAAGCGAACGCCGAGAAGAAGGTCACGGCGAAGGCCGACGTGGTGCGCTGGCTGAAAGATTCGCTCGCGGCTGTTCGTGTGTCGCACGCGAAGGTGGATGGGAAGAAGGTGGTCAAGTTCCTGAGCGCGGACGTGCCTGCCTCCAACGTGCTGCTTCGCATCCTGGTCCATAACCATGAGCACATGGGACAGGCGATTGCCTACGCGCGCATGAGCGGCGTCACGCCTCCCTGGTCGAAGTAGTGTTTCGTGACGGCGGACGCGGCGGACCGCCCAGGCTCTCCAATGTTCAAAGCCGAGCTCTCTCACCGGCTCGACAGTAACTGCGCCACAGCGGGCCTGCGGCAGTTGACCGCACGTTGCAGCGGCGTCACGCCCTTGCTGTCCCGCGCGTTGCTGTTCGCGCCACAATCGAGCAGCGCCTGTGCGATCTCGACATAGCCTCACCGGAGTGAGCAGGACAAGAGCGGCCCATGCGAGCCATCCGCGGCCAGACGGGGCATCGCCGCTCTGCGTGTACTCCACTTGATATGACGACTGTTCGAAGTTTCGCTTCTGTCCGGTGATGCGAATGTCGGAGTCGGGCGGCACAAGTGCATTCACCAGATACGTCGCAATCGGCTGCTGGTGTTTGTTATCGAAGACAAGTCCGCTTTCGAATACACCCCCGAGGGACCTCGGCTGTGAATTCAATCTGAATCTCCCCGAGCACCAGCGTTGCATACGCCTGCTGCTCACTCGACGAAAGTGCCCCGTCGCCGTCGACATCGATTCGCCGTCGGCACGGAGGAAAGCACAGAGACCCCCGGCGTGAGACGGATCTGAGCGTGGACGTGTAGAATGCGGGCTGAGCCGCGGTAAGGCTCGGCGTGAGGATGCCGAGTTCTCCGGCGATGGTAATGGTGAGGGCCAGGTGATGGAAGCGTCTGTTTCCAGCTGACCCGGCGCCAGCTCCGCGTGTCCGTTCGGCACGCAGATGGAAGGATGGTCAAACGGAGCTTGCGCGGCCCGCTTCAATGCGCGCGGGGGCGGTGTTCTGTTCCACCCACTTGAGAAGCGGCGGCGGCGGCACCGGGATTCCCGCCACGCTTGCGGAATGCGGCGAGATCGGGATCGTTGGCATCGAGGATTTGGCGGAGCTCTTCGAGGCGCGGCGGATCCTTGTCGATGTCGAACTGGCTGAAGGCCCGGGCGGGGGTCCATTGGGCCAGCCGCATCTCTAACCCAGGGCACCATGTAACGCTGGAAGTTGAAGCCAAATGAAGTCCAGGCACTTCTGCCGTTGGGCGCAGGGACCTGCTGGCCGATCCAGCCGCTCTGCCCATTGGCACCGGCGACTTCCGCGCCCAGCGGCCATCCGGGGAAGAAGCGCCTGCCGTTGCTGATCGCGTCGCCATAAATTCGTTCGAGCGCGGAAATCTGAGAGGTGGTGAAGCAGCCCGGCTCGTCTTTTCCTGCCTCCCATTTTTCAGGTCGCGCCCGGGTTTGAAATCACAGCGTCGAGGGTCTTCGATCAGCCCGTCCTTCAGGCCGTCGACGGCGTCGCATTTTTCGTACACTTTGGCCCCGAGTAGATCCAGCTTTGACGCGGGAAACGGATTCACGTTCAGTCCCTGCATCCACCAGGCGCGCGCCAGATGCGTACCTGTCTGGTAAAGGGCAGGCGCGCCAGCGATGAATGATGCCGTCGAAGTCGCCAGGGAATCTCTGCGCCAGCGTCAGGGCCCGCCGGCCGCCTTGTGAGCAGCCTTCGTAATAAGACTTGTCGGGCGCGGTTCCGCAGTAGCTTCGCGCCAATGCCTTTGCCGTTTCCACAGTCACGTGCAGCGAACGAAATCCGAAGTCGAGAAGCTTCTTGGCGGTTGAGCGCGAAGCTGGCACCGGTTTCGAGAGCAGCGTTGTGTCCCGTGTCGGTGGACGCTGTCAGAAAGCCTGCCTTGAGCCCTTTGGCCCTCGTGTCGGCGCGCCCAGGTGTATTGGGGGACTCGCCAGCCCACCCTCCGTTTCCGAACATGTACAGTGCTCCGGAGCATCGGCCGAAGCAGTGATTAAGATCGCGCCGATCACGGAGAGTTCCACGCTGGTGAGGCTGCGCAGATCTTTGCATTCCCGGGCCGGCTTGCGGCTGGATGAAGTGGCTGTCAGGCCATCGAATGGAACATTGGTCGCGGGCTGGGCCCAGAGCGCACCCGCAAAAATCGTGGTCACCACAAGTCGACGCACGCTCATCTCCTGAATTGAATGCGATTGATTGTATCCTTCTATAGCGGAGGCCCTCAGGCATGGCTAAGATTGTGAATTCCCGGTGCGTACTCGCGGTCCGGGATCTGGAGATTTCTACTCGTTACTACGTGGACGTCCTGGGATTCAGCAAAGACCCGATCGATGGTCCGGGCTGGAGCTTCCTGTCGCGCGACAGTTTCCGGGTCATGCTGGGTGAGTGCGTGGATGAACGTCCGGCGGGCGAACTCGGAAATCATTCCTGGTACGTGTACTGGAACGTGGAAGGCGTGGATGCCCTGCACGGCGAGTTTGTGGCGAAAGGCGCGATGGTCCAGTCCTCGCCGCAGACTAAGCCATGGGGTCTGAGAGAGTTCGGCTTAACTACGCCGGACGGTCACAGGATCGTTTGCGGCGAGACGGTGTAGCTGGTGCACGGTTACTCGTAACGAAGCGCTTCCACGGGGTCGAGCCGCGACGCTTTCACCGCTGGCCAGACACCGAAAAACACTCCGATGCTCACGGAGACCAGGAAGCCCGTAATGAGTGCCCAGGTCGGCACGGATGCCGGAAGGCTGGGGACCAGAGCAGCCACAAGCAACGTCACCAGAACAGAGAATACAATCCCGAGTACGCCGCCGACTCCGGTTAGCGCTACCGCTTCGCTCAGGAACTGCAGTACGATATCACCGCGTCGCGCGCCGAGCGCCTTGCGAACACCGATCTCGCGCGTCCGCTCCGTCACGCTCACCAGCATGATATTCATCACGCCAATTCCGCCGACCAGCAGGCCGAGCCCGGAAATTGCGATCGAGACGAGCACAATCATGCCGGTGATTTTGTCGAAATTTTCGATAATGGAGTCCGCGGTGGAGATATTGAAGTCGTCCTCCTTGTCCGCGGGCACGCGTCGGAGCTTGCGGAGCGACCCGCGAATCTCCTCGATCGCATCGGCCCGCAGACCCGGCCGAGCCTTGGCTGTAAGGAAAATATTGTCCGACTGCGGATACCGGACGCGGGCCGTCTCAAACGGAATCACGATCTGACGGTCGAGGCCATTTTCGCCGAAGAACCCACCCTTTGCAGCGGCGAAGATCCCGACTACCGTGTACTCGGCGCCATCGATCGTCACCGTCCGCCCAGCGCCTCCACCGGCCGGAAACAGCACCTGACCCAGGCTCGAGCCAATCACGCAGACCCGCTGGGCGCGGTTGTTCTCCTCCTGCGTGAAGACCCGTCCCTGCGCCAGCTCCCGAGGGGAAAGGGCATAGGAATTCGGCGTCACACCCTGCATGAATACGTTGTCGTTTTCGTAGCCTGGCACCTTGATTGTCAGGAGCCGATTCGGCGTAATGATAAACACGCTAATCCCCACATCCTCGATGCTGCGCACGGTGCGGAGCAGGTACTCGGCATACTCCTGCTTCAACGGCTTGCGCCGGATTTCTTTAGCGCGCGCGCCGCCGCCGCTGGGATCCCCGCTTACCTTGGCGATGAAGATGTTGTCCGGCCCGAATTCCTGGAAGAAGTCGACAATTCCCTTCCGCAGACCGCTGAGCAGCGAGGCAACCGTCACTACGGTAGTGATTCCGATCACGATACCAAGGATCGTCAAGCCGGAACGGAATCTGTGGCTCCAGACTGAATCCAGAGCCATTCCTAAGATTTCACGAAAATTCATTCGGCCCTCAGTGCCACCACAGGATCCATCCTCGCTGCGCGACGGGCCGGATACCAGCCCGACACTACACCGACGACAGTCGACACGGCAATCGACAACACCACGTACGGAACCGTCACCCGAAGCGTCAATCCAAACAGCGCGGACAGGCCCATGGCAACAAGGAACCCGCCAGCCACACCGATGGTCCCACCCGCTACGGAAAGGATCACCGATTCGGTCAGGAACTGCAGCATGATGTCCGACTGACGCGCCCCAAGGCTCTTCCGAACACCGATCTCGCGGGTTCGCTCCGTCACGCTCACCAGCATGATATTCATGATCACGATGCCGCCGACGATCAGCGAAATGCTGGTGACCGGAACGACTACGGCCGCGATTACACCCAGAATTTGATCGACGAATCCACGAATCGAGTCCGGCGTCAGTACATCGAAGTTGTCGGCCTGACCCGGAGGCGTGTGGAACTTCGCCCGCAACGCCGCGCGCGTCTTGTCCAGGGCATCGTCCATAGTCAACCCTGTCCCCGATCTCGCCTTCCCAAACACCGCGTATCCCCGGGCTCCACCATACATGGAGCTGAACACGGTCATCGGAATATAGACCGGATTATCGAGGCTCCGGCCCATGTTTGAGCCTTGCTTTTCCAGCAGACCAATGACGGTGAATTCCACCCCGGAGAACCGGACCTTTTTCCCGATCGGCGAGACATTCGGGAACAGCGCGTCCTTGATATCCTGCCCAACTACGGCTACGGGCCGCCGCATTTGATCCTCGTTCTCGGTGAAGAACCGGCCTTCGATCACCGGAACGTCACGAATCTCCGGCAGCGTGTACGAGCACGCAATGATACTCGCGCCCTCATATGTCTGGTTGTCGCCCTTCACGTCTTCGACTCGCTGAGTGTACGGGCTGTAAATGATGTTGTCGCCAACCGAGGTCCGCAGGAACGTTACTTCTTCCGCACGAATGCGCCGATTCCGCTTCTGTTTCTCGATAATCTGCTTACGCGTCTGATTACCGACCTGCGCAATCTGTGCTACCAGGAAGCTCTCCGTGCCAAATGCCTTTGCGGTGATCCCCTCGGCATACACTCCGAGCCCGTCAATGGCCGCGCCCACCAGAATCACGCTGGCCACGCCAATAATCACGCCCAGCAACGTAAGGAAACTACGAAGCTTGTGGGCCCGAATCGAGTCCAGTGCCAGCGCCGTCGATGTCGTTATGTCGTACCAAAAGTTCATTTAGCCCCGCCGGGAAAACATCCACTCCAGAATGAATCCGAACCGCGCCGCCCAGGCATGCTCGCTGTGCGACGCGCCCTGCACCTCGTGATAGCTCAGCGTGGAGCCCGGATCCCAGCCCCGTTCCACCAGTGTGTCCCGCAACATCCGGGTGTCCATCACCATTTGATGCGGGTTGTCGCCTTCCTGCGTCCCAATATCCACCCAAATTCTCGGCCTCGACTTGCCCGCATACTCCTGGACGAACCGCAGAATCACCAGGTTGTCCCACCATACTGAAGGCGAGATTACAGCTACGTTGCCGAAGACCCGGGGATACAAGAGTCCGCACTCCAGAGACACCAGCCCGCCCAGAGAAGATCCTCCGACGCCGGTAGCCTCCGATCCTTTATACGTTCGAAACTCCCGATCGATAAACGGCTTAATTTCACGAGCCAGCATCTGAGCGTAACGATCGGCCTTGCCGCCCTTCCGGCGCCCCTTGTCTCTGGTGGGGGTGTACTCGGAAATCCTCTTCGCGCCCGTGTTGTGAATTCCAACGATCAGCAGCGGAGGGATGCACCCGTGCCGAATCAGCTGATCCGCCGTCAGATCGGCTTTCCAGTCATTCCCGGCAAACGCAGTAGCCGGGTCAAACAGATTCTGCCCGTCCTGCAAATACAGCACCGGATACCGGGTAGCCGCCCCGGAATCGTACCCCGGAGGCAAATACACAACCAGATCCCGACTCGTGGAAAGATATCGCGAAGGGAACTTCGGAAAATAACGAAGCCGCCCCTCGTCCTTGGCGCGTGACAATCGACCAATTGTAGCGCCCGTAAGGAGCGGCAGGCGTTCGCACCCCCACCTGCGCCAGGGTGCGAAACTGGAAGCTTCTGAAATGCGCCGCGATTACATCAAGTGGTACAGCCCCTCCCTCCACCGGGATATGGAGCTCCTCGCCTACGGTGACCGGGGCTTCCCCCTCGTCGTCTTCCCTACCTCTGGAGGCCGCTTCCACGAGTATGAAGACGGCAGGATGATCGACGCGCTGGCGCCAAAAATCGAGGCGGGGGAACTTCAGGTGGTGTGTGTCGATTCGGTGGACCGCGAAACCTGGTACGCGCGCTGGAAGAGTCCGGAAGACCGTCTGAACCGGCAGAACGCGTTCGATGCTTACCTGGTAAACGAACTCACTCCGTTCATTAAGGACCGGACCACCTGGCCCCAGTTCGCGACCACCGGGTGCAGCTTCGGCGGATATCACGCCCTGAACTTCGCTCTCCGTCACCCCGACCTGGTCCCTTATGCGGTGAGCATGTCCGGCGCCTTCGACATTCCGCGCCGATTCCTGCCCGATGGTTTTAATAACAACGACGCGTTCTTCCACAGCCCGCTCGAGTACCTGCCGGGTAATCAAGACCCGTGGTTCCTGGAACGGCTACGCCGCAATTATTACGTGCTGGGCGTGGGCAACCATGACCCGCTGTTCGATAACAATGTGAAAATGGCTCATGTGCTCGGAGCGAAGGGCATCCCCCACAACCTCGAAGTGTGGGAGGGCTTTGTGCATGACTGGCCCTGGTGGCACCAAATGGCCCGGAAGTTCTTCAGCTGACTGATTCCACGCGGAGGAGCATCACACACATGTCGACGACGAAGAGAATCGGTGTCCTTTACGGAATGGAAGATTCCTTTCCACCCGCACTGGTCAATCGCATTAACGAAAAAGCGGTACCGGGCGTTCGGGCCGAGCACCTCAAGACAGGCGGCGTTGTGATGGCCGAACCCTCCGGGTATGACGTGATTGTCGACCGCATCTCGCATGAGATCCCGTTCTATCGCTCCTACCTGAAGAACGCCGCGCTGACGGGAACGCGCGTCATTAATAACCCGTTCTGGTGGTCAGCTGACGACAAGTTCTTCAACTACGCGCTGGCGTCCAGACTGGGTGTGGCGGTCCCGCCCACCGTGCTGCTTCCGCATCGCGACCATCCGCCCAACACCACCGCGCTCTCGATGCGAAACCTGGAGTACCCGGTCGACTGGCAGCGCATTTTCGATTACGTGGGCTTCCCGGCGTTTCTCAAGCCCCACGACGGGGGCGGCTGGCGCAATGTCTACAAGGTGGACAACCCCGATCAGCTTTTTACCGCGTACAACCAGTCGCGCGATCTCTGCATGACGCTGCAGGGCGCGGTCGACTTTACCGAGTACTTCCGGTGCTACGTCATCAACCAGGAACGGGTTCACATTATGCGGTACGAGCCGAAGCAGCCGCATCACCTCCGCTACGTTCCGGGCAATCCGCCTCCTGCGCCGGCGCTGGGAGATCGAATCCAGAAGGACTGCCTGACACTTTGCCGCGCTCTGGGGTACGACCTGAACACTGTGGAATTCGCAGTGGAAAACGATATCCCGTATGCCATCGATTTCATGAATCCCGCCCCCGACGCAGGTTACGACTCCGTCGGTCCGGCCAACTTTGAATGGATCGTCGAAGCCGTCGCCGACATGGCCATCGCACGGGCGCAGGAGCCCCCCTCGCCGCCCGCCCAACGGTGGTCCCAATTACTGGGAGTATAAGAAAACAATGGACTCACGCCAGCCCAGCCTCAATATCGGAATCGAAGAAGAATACCAGACAATCGACCCGGTAACGCGCGACCTTCGCTCGCATATCGACGTCGAAATCGTGCAAAAGGGCAAGACTCTGCTGGCCGAGCGTGTCAAGCCGGAAATGCACCAGTCGGTTGTGGAAATTGGCACCGGGATTTGCGCCAATATCCAGGAAGCTCGTGAGGAAATCACCAGCATTCGCAGGCACATGATCGGGCTCGCGCGGCAGAACGGACTGCGTATTGCCGGAGGCGGCACTCACCCATTCGCAAAGTGGCACATGCAGGAGATCTATCCCGACGAGCGGTACCGGACCATTGTGGAAGATCTCAAGATGGTGGCACGGGCGAACCTGATATTCGGTCTGCATGTCCACATCGGCATCGAAAATCGTGAAGCAGCGATACAGATTATGAACGGCGCGCGGTACTTCCTGCCGCACCTGCTGGCGCTCAGCACCAACTCGCCCTTCTGGCTGGGCATGGACACCGGTCTGCACTCGTATCGATGCAAGGTGTTCGACAAGTTTCCGCGCACGAACATTCCCGATGTGTTCAGCAGCTGGAGCGAGTTCGAGAACTACATCGAATTGCTGGTAAAGACCAACTGCATCGACAACGCCAGGAAAATCTGGTGGGACATCCGCCCCCATCCGCACTTCCCCACGCTCGAGTTCCGGGTGTGCGACATGCCGATGCGTATCGATGAATCCATCGCCATCGCTGCGCTCTGTCAGGCGATCATCGCCAAGCTGTGGAAACTTTACGAAGCCAACCTGAGCTTCCGTCACTACAGCCGTGCGCTCATTATGGAGAACAAGTGGCGCGCCGCCCGGTACGGAATCCGTGGCAAGCTGATCGATTTCGGCAAGGAAAAGGAAGTTCCGTACACGCAGCTGATCGAGGAGATGCTGGAATTTGTCAGCGACGTTGTCGATGAGCTGGGCAGCCGCGAGGAGATTAACTACATCCGCCGCATTGTGGAAGAGGGTACCGGAGCCGAACGGCAACTCCGCGTCTTCAACGAGACCGGCGATCTGAAAGCGGTAGTCGACTACATGATTGAACAAACCGAAATGGGACTTGTTTCCGGAGTCGCCGCGCAGTGAACATTCCGTACGACCCTGAGTTGAAACAGGGCGCAAACAACGCCGTTGAGGCGTGCCTTCGCATCCAGCCGGATGAGAAGACAACTCTCATCACCGACCTCGCCTGCCTTGAGATTGGAGCGGCTCTGTCCGATGCTCTGAGTCGCCGCGGGCTGGTGCACAATACGTTCGTGCTTGAGGAACTGGCCCCGCGGCCGCTGGCCGACATGCCGGCTGCCGTGCTTGCCGATATGGAGACGTCCGATGTCAGCATCTTTGCGGTGCGCGCTCAGCAGAATGAGTTGCGCACGCGAATGCAGATGACCGACGTGGTTAACCGGCGCAAAATGCGTCACGGCCATATGGTCAATATCGAAAAGCGGATCATGATGGAAGGCATGCGGGCGGATTTCAATGAGGTAGACCGCATCAGCACCATCGTCTGGGAAATGGCGCGCAAGGCGAAGGAAATCCGCTGCACCAACCCTGCCGGTACCGACCTTCACGCCACCTTTTCGCCGCATCTCAGGTGGCTGAAGACCAGTGGCATCATTAGTCCGAATAAATGGGGTAATTTGCCAGGTGGCGAGACTTTCACCACTCCGCTGGAGGTGAACGGCGAATTTGTGATCGATGGTGTGGTCGGGGACTATCTCTGCGAGAAATACGGTGACCTGGGTGCGACACCATTGACCATCGAGGTCAAGGGAAGCCGGCTGATGTCGGCGCAGTCATCGAACCGCGCGTTGCAGGATGAGTTCTGGCAATACTGTCACACAGATGAAAACAGCGACCGCGTCGGCGAGTTTGCGATTGGGACGAACGTCGCTGTGCGAGATGTGATCGGCAATATTCTGCAGGACGAGAAAATCCCGGGAATTCATATCGCTTTCGGTAATCCATACGGTGCACATACCGGAGCTGACTGGTACTCTCAAACTCACATTGACGTGGTCGGCCGGGACTTCGATATATGGATCGACGGCCGCCACATCATGAAAAGAGGAAGCTTCCAGCTGGAAGAAATCGCTTAGCATGGTACCGAGCCAGCGCAGCCGCTTCAACCAAAACTGGACCGAGGCCAAATACCAGAATTTCCTCAGGCTGCTGGAAGCGCGCGTCGGCGAGCCAACCAGGTTCCGTCACTCGGAAACGCCCGTTTTTCTTCCCCTGGGGCTGATCCAGTCCATGGAAACGGCAGGCAGGGAAATCGTCGGGCAGCTTTTGAACGATCCATTGTACGAAGCTGCCTCTGCCCGTGCGATTCCACCGCGGTACCGAGTCCCGAACGAAGCCCCGTCCCCTCTCTTCGTACAGGCCGACTTCGGTCTCGATGAGAACATGCAACCCAGGCTGGTTGAGATCCAGGGCTTTCCGTCTCTGTACGCCTATCAGCCTGTGATGGCCGAG
Source organism: Bryobacteraceae bacterium (assembly GCA_034408745.1). Lineage (GTDB taxonomy): Bacteria > Acidobacteriota > Terriglobia > Bryobacterales > Bryobacteraceae > JAWXCM01. The sequence continues at coordinate 11,958 of JAWXCM010000278.1, read as the reverse complement.
TGTTATCGGGAAGCCTTTGAATTGAACAGCCCCTTCACGTTCCCGGCCAACTACAACCAACTGCTGGGCCAGGCAATCCTCAGTGACAAAGACCCTAAGAATGTGGTGTTGCTGGAAGTGGATCCGGAGAACCAAAAAACATTTTGCGATTTCGCAATTACACGGCGAGATTTCGGTGTGGAGCCGGTGGATATTACCCGGGTCGTGAAAAAGGGAAATAAGCTCTACAAGCCTGACGGGATCACGCCCATCCACCGCATCTACAACCGGGCCATTATCGACGAAATCCAGCGCAAGGATCTGCAACTCCCATTCGAGTGGACTGATGATCTGGATGTGGAATGGGCTGGCCACCCCAACTGGTATTTCCGCCTCAGCAAATTCTCCCTGCCATATCTGAAGCACCCCACGGTCCCCGAAACCATTCCCGCGCAGCCGGTTCCCGATCCACAGAACTGGGTGTTAAAGCCTCTCTGGTCGTTCGCAGGGCTCGGAGTCATCGTTGGTCCGACAGCCGCGCAGATCGCCGCCGCCACACCAGCGGAAGACTACATCCTGCAGCGCCGCGTCAACTTTCACCCGTTCATCGACACCCCGTATGGCCCTACCAAAGCGGAGATCCGAGTCATGTATATCGACATGCAACCGGTGAACATCATCATGCGAATGGGGCGCGGCGCGCAGATGGGAGTCGACCACAACAAGGGACTGAAATGGATCGGAGCCTCAGCGGCATTTATCGGAGAATAGGACAACAGTACTGCAATGATGACAATCCTCTGCCTGGCGAGCTACATCAAGGGGCACGACTTCCTGAGAACAGCGAAGCGTCTCGGCTGCAGGGTCCTGCTGCTGACGTCGGAGAGTCTGCGTGACGAGGCCAGCCAGGGATGGCCGCCGCGCGACGGTATCGACGAGGTGTTCTACACACAGGATGATCAGAAGGCCTGGAATCGCGAATGGGTTTTGAACCAGGTGTCCTGGATCGCGCGCACGCACCATATTGACCGTATCGTTGGCCTCGACGATTTCGATGTTGAGACCGCCGCGTATTTACGCGAGCATCTCCGCATGCCGGGTATCGGCGACACGCAGGTCCGCTACTTTCGCGACAAACTCGCCATGCGGACCAAAGCACGCTCTTCCGGAATTCCTGTGCCGGAGTTTTGTCCGGTTTTCCACTACGGGGATCTCACACAGTTCATGCGCACCGTCCCGGCCCCGTGGCTCCTGAAGCCCCGTTCCATGGCTGGGGCTATCGGCATCAGGAAAATCCACGAGGAGCGGGAACTTTGGCCGGTGCTCGAGCAACTGGGCGACCTCCAGTCGCATTACCTGCTGGAGCAGTTCGTTCGAGGCGATATCTTTCACGTGGACACGATCGTTCACGGAGGCGAGATCAAGTTCGCCGTTGCCAGCGGCTACGGCCGGCCGCCGCTACAGGTCTCGCACGAAGGCGGCATCTTCACGACCAGGGTTCTGAACCGCGATCTGGACATTACGAGGGAATTGCACGCGGCGAATGGCAGAGTTCTTGCCAGCTTCGGTCTGCTTAACGGCGTCTCTCACACGGAGTTTATCGGCGTCCATGCCACTGGCGATGTGTTGTTTCTTGAAACTTCGGCCAGAGTTGGCGGCGCGCACATTGCCGATTTGGTGGAAGCGGCGACGGGCATCAATCTGTGGTCCGAGTGGGCCCGCGTCGAATGCAGCAGCGCAGGCTATGAGGTGACTCCGCCACGTGCGGAATACGCAGGCCTGCTGGTCTCGCTTGCCCGTCAAAAGCACCCCGACACCAGCGCCTACACGGACCCGGAAATTGTCTGGCGAATGGACAGAGATAACCACGTAGGTCTCATCGCGCGCTCCATTTCGGAGCTACGGATCCAGCAACTGCTCGACATGTGGATCGAAAGGGTTGGCCTCGACTTCCACGCCAGTGCTCCACCCCGTAACAAACCCAGCGCTTAGGTCAGGAAGCGGACGCACACTGGTGAGCCGACTTCCCAGCGCTCGCCCGTTGGCGTGAGCTTGCCGGTGGCGGGGTCGAGGTTGAAGACGAACACATCGTCGGTCTTCTGGTGTGCGGCCAAGAGTTTGGTGCCATTCGGGTCGATGGCGAAGTTGCGCGGCACCTGGCCGCCGGTCTTCGTGTGACCGATCGGAGCCAGCTTGCCCGAGCCATCAATGGAGAACATGGCGAGGCTGTCGTGTCCGCGGTTGGAGCCGTACAGGAACTTGCCGTTGGGGTGCACCACGACTTCGGCGGTCGAGTTGCCGGGCACACTCAAACCATCGGGCAGGGTCGACAGGGTCTGAATCTCCGTCATTGAGCCCTTTTTGCCGTCCCAGTCAAATACGGTCACAGTGGACGACAGTTCGTTGATGACGTAGAGCCGGTTGCCGAGCTTCGGATGGAAGGTGAAGTGGCGAGGACCGGAGCCGGGCTTCGTCTTGCCTACGCTGTTCGGAGTGATGGCGCCTTTGGCGGGATCGAACTTGTAGACCTTGATCTCATCCATGCCGAGGTCTGTGGCGAGCACGAATTTGTTGTCGGCTGAGACCTTGATGCAGTGGGCGTGCGGCTTGTCCTGGCGCTTCGGATTCGCGCCGGGGCCGGACATGGTGTTCTGCACGAAAGCGCTGGCTTCCTTCAGGCTGCCGTCGGCATTCACGGGCAACACCGCGATGCTGCCGCCGCCGTAGTTGGCGATCATGGCGTTCTTCCCGGTTTTGTCGAGAGACACGTAGCAGGGTCCGCCGCCCTTTGAGCTGACTTCGTTCAGCTTCGTCAGCTTGCCCGACCCTTTGTCGAGGGAGAAGGCTGTTACGGTGCCGCCGCTGGCTTCGCCGACCGAGTACAGGTGTTTGCCGTCGGCCGCGATGGCGATGAACGACGGGTTGGCTACTTCCCCGACGCAGCCCAGCGGACTGAACTTGCCGCCCGAGGCGCGCCATGCGTAAATCCCTTTGCTTTTAGGTCCCGTGTAGGTGCCCAGATAGACGGTGTAGTCCTTACCCGCCCCCGCCAGCGGAGCTGCCGCGGCCGCAGCCACAAATGTCCGACGCGAAATCTGCATGGGTCTATCATATGAGCATTCCTATGAGAACTCTTGCGTGCGTGCTGTTTTGCGCGGCTGTATTGCCGGCACAGACCACTGTGGTCCGGTGTGGCAAGCTGCTGGACGTCAACTCCGGCCAGTACCTCTCCAACACAGATGTCACTGTCGAGAAGAACCGGATCACGAAAGTGGGGCCGGCCGGGAGTGCCGCTCCGGCTGTCGATTTATCGGACAAGACCTGCATGCCGGGGCTTATCGACGTCCACACACATTTGACCAGCGACCCACGGTTCAGCGGCAGCAAGCGGCTGAGCGTATCGATTCCGCGCGGTGCGCTGATTGGGGCTCGGAACGCCCGCATCACGCTCATGGCCGGCTTTACCACGGTGCGCAGTATGGGCGCGGGCGGCTATTCCGATGTCGCGCTGCGGGAGGCGATTGAGATGGGCGATATCGAAGGGCCCCGTGTGTATGCGGCCGGGACATCGCTGACCATCACGGGCGGTCATGGCGACAGCGGTCCGCTGGCTCCGGAGTTTAAGTACTCGGGCTCGGGTGTGGCCGACGGGCCGTGGGCGGTTCGCGCCAAGGTTCGCGAAAACATCAAGTACGGTGCCGATGTGATCAAGCTGCATGCGTCGGGCGGTGTGATGTCGAAGAACGATGAGCCGGGCACGCCGCAGTACACGGTGGAGGAGATTCGGGCGGCGGTCGAGGAAGCGCACAAGCTCGGCAAGAAGGTGGCTGCGCATGCGCATGGGACGCAGTCGATCAAGGACGCGATTATTGCCGGCGTTGATTCGGTGGAGCACTGCAGCTTCATCGACGCCGAGGGGATCAGGCTGGCGAAGGAGAAGGGCACCTACCTGGTGTTCGACATCTACAACGACGACTACATCCTGCAGGAAGGCATGAAGATGGGGATGCACCCGGAGTCGATTGAGAAGGAAAAAGTGGTGGGTAAGGCCCAGCGCGAGAACTTCCTGAAGGCGTGGCGTGGCGGCGTGAAGATGGCTTTCGGCAGCGACGGCGGCGTGTATCCGCATGGCGACAACTGGAAGCAGTTCCCGTACATGGTGGAGTTCGGGATGAAGCCGATTGAGGCTCTGCGGGCGGCGACGGTGTGGGCGGCGGATTTGATGTCGATTTCGGGCGATGTGGGGGCAGTGAAGGTGGGTCTGAAAGCGGATCTGATCGCCGTTACCGGCGACCCGCTGGCGGACGTTCGCGCGATGCAGAACGTCCGCTTCGTCATGAAAGACGGGAAGGTTTATCGCAACGACAAGTAGTTACTGAGGAATGGGCCGGCCCATCGACTTGTAGATATCTTCGATGGTCTTGATGCTGGTTTTGGCTTTCGCGTTTGCCGCGTCGTACGTGAGGACGGTCCGGTATGCCTTGAGGGCGCCGGGGTACTTGGTGCGGGGCGGCAGCGCGGGGTCGTTCATCAGGGTGTCGCCCTTGCCGAGGTAAGCGTCGACGAGCGCCTTCTTTACCTCCGGGGACTTGGCATCGGACTTCGCCAGCGCCGTGATGGCATCGTCGTACTTCTTCTCCGCAATCATCTTCTTCGCCGTCACGAGTGCGGCGTCCGCCGCGAACAGCGACGCGGCCAGCGTGAGAGTCAGGACCACATTTCTCAACATCATGAACGAATTGTAGCGCGCGTACCCCACGTTACACTGAAAGAATCAATGGCAAAACGCGTGATTGTCGCGATTGACGGGCCTGCCGGTGCGGGTAAAAGCTCCGTGGCGAAAACGCTGGCGGCACGTCTGGGCTTTATCCACATCGACACCGGGGCTATGTATCGCTGCGTGGCGCTGTGGGCGATGCGAACGGGTGTGAGCGACGATGACTTCCACAAACTGGAACAACTGGCGCTGGGAGCTGACATTCGCTTTGAGGCGGGAACGCCGCAGCGGGTGCTCCTTAACGGTGAGGACGTGACCGATGAGATCCGAGTGCCCCACATGGGCGACCGCACTTCCCGTGTGTCGCAGACGCCAGGTGTAAGGCGTGCGCTGATCGCCAAGCAACGGGCCATGGGTGAGACGGCGAGCGTCGTGATGGAAGGCCGCGATATCGGTACCGCGGTGTTTCCCGATGCCGAAGTGAAGATCTTTCTGGATGCTGCGCTGGATGTGCGCATCGGCCGACGAAAAGCCGAACTGCTGGAGAAGGGCGTTGCGTTCGATGAAGCGGAACTGGCGGGCGACATGGCGGAGCGGGACCGCCGCGACCGGGGCGAGCACGGCGGGCTGCGTCAGGCGCCCGATGCCGATCTGGTGGATTCGAGCGAATTGAATTTGGACGAAGTGGTGGAGCAGATTCTGAAGACGGTCCGTGCCCGCACTTCAAACGGGAAGGAATACGCTCGATGAACAACCTGTTGGTGATGAAGTTCGGCGGGACGAGCATGGGCTCGGCGGAACGGATCCGCGCGGCTGCTGAGATCTGCGCGGCGCAGCGGAGGGAACGGCCCGTGGTGGTTGTTGTCTCGGCGATGTCGAAGGTCACCGATTTGTTGCTGGACACTTTGCGCGCGGCTGAGGCGGGCCGGAGTGGGGAAGTGGAAGCGAATCTGAAGAAGCTGGAGGCCCGGCACGTGGAAGTGTGCCGCGAGCTGCTTCCGGAGCCGGGCTGCTCGTCCGCGATCTGCGAGGTGAGCATTATTGTTGGGGAGTTCAGGAGAATCGCGCACGGCATGCTGATTCTGGGTGAGCGTCCGCCCCGGTCGGTAGATGAAGCCGTGGCGGTGGGCGAACGGCTGTCGGCGCTGATTATCTCTTCGTATCTCAACTCGACTGGTGCGCATGCGAGTGCGGTGAATGCGGCGGAGGTGGTCGTCACGGACTGCGAGTTCGGGAATGCGACACCGATGCTCGAAGAGACGCGCGAGCGGGCTGTGGAGAAACTGGTGCCGCTGGTGGAAGGCGGCATTATCCCGATTGTGACCGGGTTCAACGGCGCGACTGTGGAGGGCCGGTGTACGACGCTGGGACGGGGTGGGTCGGACTTCTCGGCTTCGATTCTGGCGTCTGTGATGGACGCCACGGAGCTGTGGATCTGGTCTGACGTGGACGGCATCATGACGGCCGATCCGAGGCTGGTGAAGGAAGCCGCGGTGCTGGCTGAGGTGACTTACAACGAGGCCGCCGAGCTCGCGTACAACGGCGCGAAGGTGCTGCATCCGCGCACGCTGGCTCCGCTGGTGGAGAAGGAAATTCCGGTGTGGAGCAAGAACAGTTTTAACCTTGCTGCGCCGGGCACTCGGATTGTGCCCCGGTCGAGCTCGACGATACGAGGCCCGCGCGCGGTGACGTCGATGCCAAACGTGGTTCTGGTGACGGTGAACACTGCGAAGTCGGCTGTGAATCCGACGGCGATTATGGGTCGGGCGCTGGACGCGCTGGCGCGTGCGGGTTCGGAAGTGCTGGCGTTTACCAGCTCGTCGTACCGGCAGAGCTTCTGCTTCCTGATCCGCAAGGATGAGCTTCCGGCGTCGATGGATGCGCTGGGGGCTGAGTTCTCACTCGAGCTGGCGCATGGGTATCTGGAGCCCGTGGATGTGGACACCGAGGTCGGGCTGCTGGCGATTGTGGGCGAGGGGATGCAGGGCACGCCGGGACTTGCGGGCCGCATCTTCACTGCAATCTCGCGCGAGGGGATCAATATCATTGCAATCGCCCAGGGGTCGAGCGAACTGACGATTGCGGTTGTTGTGAATCGAGCCGGGCTTGAGAAGGCCGTGCATGCGATTCACGAGGAATGTGGGCTGGCTCAGCTTGCGGCGGACCGGGCTCCCGCCGTGGCTGGCTGATGGCCTGGATGGCGCTGATTGCTGTGTGGTTCTTCTGGGGAACCACGTACCTGGGCATCCGGATGGCGCTGGAGTCGATTAGCCCTGTTCATCTGATCTGCACCCGCTTTCTGATTTCGGGAACGCTGATGCTGACCGGGGCGCGACTGTTTGGCCTGCACATACCTTCGGGTCGCGAGCTGTGGATCACGGCTCGCAACGGAATGCTTCTGCTGGGGGGCGGCACGGGAATTCTGGTCTATACCGAGCAGTGGGTGCCGAGCGGCATGGCTGCTCTCATCATCACGCTGGGCGCGTTCTGGATGGTGGGGCTGGAAGCGCTGACGGGCGGCGAGCGGCTCGACATGCGGACGCTGGGCGGGATGCTGGTGGGGTTCCTTGGTGTGGCGATTCTGATGGCTCCGTCGTTGATGGAAGGCGCGGGGGCGGCGACTCCCGGGCTGGTAGCGGGGTTCCTGCTCCTGCAAGTCGGTTGTATTTCGTGGGGGCTGGGTTCGATTCTGCAGAAGCGTCAGCCGACGCGAGCGCATCCGGCGATTTCGGGCGCGGTTCAACAGCTTGCCACAGGCCTCGCCTTCCTGCCGTTTGCCCTGGTGATTCCTCCGCACGCTGGTCCGGTGACCATGCGCAGTTCGCTGGCGCTGGTGTGGCTGGTGCTGTTCGGTTCCATTGTGGCTTACAGCGCGTTCGTATATGCGCTGGAACATCTGCCGATGTCGCTGGTGACCACGTATAACTACGTGAATCCAGTGGTGGCGATGTTCCTGGGCTGGGTGGTGTATCGCGAGCCGCTGGGGGTGCGCGAGATGGTGGCGATGGTGTTCGTGTTTGCCGGAGTCGCGCTGGTGAAGTACTTCAGCGCGAAGCGGCCAGTGTCAGTTCATTCATCCGTTCCAGTTGCTTCTGAATGAACGCGGTGTCGCTGAACGGATCGCCTCCGATGCGGCCCCAGTAAATGCGGCCCATTTTGTCGATAAGCAGTGTGGAATGGAGCTCCATTTCTTCGAAATCGTCCCAGGAGCCGAAGCGTCGGGCATTGCTGTGGTCTTTGTCTGAGAGCAGGCGGAATGGGAGCTCGCCCATCGCCTTCGTGCTGTCGGCGTTCTTCTTCGGCAGGGCGCTGCTTACGGCGAGCAGCACGGTGTCGAGCCGCTCCCAGTCTTCCTTCTTCTTGCCGATGGTGCGGAGTTGCGTCATGCAGTGGGCGCACTCTTCGCCGAGGTAGAAGACGAGGATCACGTTCTTTCCCTTGTAGTCGGCGAGCTTCACCTTTTTGCCGTCCTTGTCGAGGACTTCGAAGTCCGGGGCGGCGTAGGGCTCCCATTTCTGCGGGCCGAACTTTTCCAGCGAGGTTCGGACGTAGTTGCGCTCTTCGCCTGGCACTACAGGACGGGGCTCGGCTTCAATCCCGGAGGCCCTGGCGCGTTCGAGGATCGCGAGTTTGGGTTCGGCGTCCTTTGTGACATACAGGAGCTGGCCCATGTACTGCTTCGCTTTGTCCTTCTCACCGGCGGCTGCATGCGCGCGAACCAGGCCGGAGAGCGCGAACAGATCATTCTTCGTGAGGTCGAGCGCTTTGTTGAAGGCGGTGATTGCCAGGCCGGGGCTTTTCAGCTTCAGGTACTCTTCGCCGAGCGCGTTGTAGAGGGCTTCCGGGTACACGGGTGGGTCGGCGTAACGGCGCTGCATGTCGAACTCTTTCTGTGCGGCGTCGGCGAGCCAGCTGAGTCCCTGCAGTACTTCGCCTTTGGTGAGTGCGAGGCGGGCTTTGAGTTCGAGCGCCATAATGTCGTACTGCGCCTGGCCTCGCATGCCCTTTTCCTTCTCGGCGTCCTTGCGGAGCGCGTTGAATGCGGTGACCGACTTTTCCGCTTTCGCGATGTCGCCTTTGCCGAACCAGGCCCGGGCTTCGCCGTAGATCTTCGTGAACTTGTCGCGCGTCACGTCGTCACGCCACGGGATGGTCTTTGGGTTGAGAAGGTCATCCCATTTCTCGAAGCGGATGTGGGTTCGAAGCAGGCCGGAGATGCCGTAGCTGAAGCTGGACACCGGGCCGTCGTTGTTGGATTCCGGGTCCTTTGGCGCGTCGACGAGCTGGCGTGCGCCGAAGATGGAGGCCTCCGGCATGCCGAGCTGTTCCTGGATGTAGGACAAATAGTATCGATTGTGCCCGTAATTCCAGTTGTTGAACGGGAATGTCAGGGTGTCGCGCATGTATTTCTTTTCGGACCGCGTGGCCGCGTCCATGCTGATGGCGGCTTCGTTCCACATGCCGACGATGCTGAAGATGTGTCCGGGCATGTGAAGCGCGTGTCCGATGCCGGGCGCGATTTCGCCGTAACGGCGGCTGCTGAGGAGCGCGGTTTCCGGCTCGTGATAATCCCAGTTGTGGATGCGGTAGTGGTGCGCGCCGGGATGATCCGGCTGTCTGGCGAGCACTTCACGAATCATCAGTTCCGCTCCATAGCGGTCGCCGCCCATGTTGGCGAGGGCGAGCAGGGCTCGGGCCTCCATGTCGTCGGGGTACTTGACGCAGAGTGTCTCGAGGAACTTCTTCGAGTCGCCGTCGCCCTGTTCGTAGCTGTCGTCACCCGCGCCGGCTTTCAGCGGGTTGGGCAGGAGTTGCGCGGCCAGAGCATCGATGTAGAGCCGCTCGCGCTCCGTGGCTTTGGGTTTGTTCCTGACGGCTTCGCGGATGAAGTCGCGGGCGCGGTCGCCGTTGGTGGATCGGGCGAGTCCCCAGTAGAGCATGGGGTTGCCAGGTTCGAGTTTCAGGGCCCAGCGGAAGGCGCGTTCGGCCTCCCAGTACCAGAAGGAATGCAGGAGCGCGTTGCCCTGGTTGACCCACTTCTGAACCTCGGGGTTGGTGGTGGAGATGGGGAAGTCGGCGCGGGCGATTCCGTCGATGGCCCAGGGTTTCTGGCGCGGTCCGGCATCCCAGGCGGGGCCGATGTGGGAGTGACCTTGCTTGTATTCTTCGACTGCGTTCGGGGCTGCCGTGAGGCTGAGTACCGCGAACGAAAACACGACGAGGGAACTGCGGGAGCGCATCGTTGGTCAGGATACCGCACCTGGGGAGAATGTGGGAGTGCCTCTGCGGCGGGACTCGGGAACTGTGAAAGTTAGAAACGCGTCCAGCGTGGGGAGGCAACGCGTCGCAAACGCTGTCTGCCACCCCTGTTCCGTTTGCCGGGGGGCCCTGTGGTCTTTAACCGAGGACAGCGACGCCTTCCGCCAGGGCGGCGCCGCGCAGTTCCCTGTCGAGGGATGCCAGCGGCAGTCCACGCCGCAGCGCGAGTTCCAGATACGCGGCATCGTATAAGGTAAGGCGATGACGCTCCGTCAACTGGAGCGTGGCGCCCCACGCCTGCCGGTCCGTCTCGCTATCGACGCTGATCGGAACTGTCCAGAACGATGTTCATGGCCGCCCGGTGTCCCGGTCCGCCCTTACGACCTCCCAATCGAACATTTCTTTCACGTTCCCGGCCCGCGTTCGGATACGCTCCAGTGGGGCGCGCGCTTGTGGTATCTCGATTCGCACGGCATTGGGAACCAGTCGGGCAGCGGGTTTGCCGTGGCGAGTAATGATGATCTCCTCACCGTGTTCGACCCGATCCAACAGCATTCCAAGCATGTTTTTCGCTTCGAAGGCCCCGATTTCCATGGCTACTCCTGAGATCATCCAGCTTCGCCAGCTTAACCCATTCTTTCCCACGTTCAACGCGGCCAGGTGGTCGCCTGACGCGTCATGCAGGTCCGGGAAATTGCAGGACGCAAAGTGTCGCTGCTTCCAATTGCCAGACCCACGAGGTCTCAGCCATCGTCCATCTGTGTCTGGGCATGTGAATCGCGTGTCCGATGCCGGGGGCGACCTCGCCGTAACGGCGGCTGCTGACGAGCGCGGTTTCAGGCTTGTGGTAATCCCAGTTGTGGATGGGGATTGGGCAGGAAGCCGCTCGCGCTCCATGGCTTGTCATTGTTTTTGACGGCTTCGCGGATGAAGTCGCGGGCGATTCCGTCGATGGCCCAGGGTTTCTGACGCGGTCCGGCGTCCCAGGCTGAGCCGATGTGGGAGTGACCTTGCTTGTATTCTTCGACTGCGTTCGGGGACGAGGAGACTGTGCCCCACAAGGTCGGACTTGGCGGACGTGGGCGTCCGCCGCAGCTCTGGGGAGCTGCCCCCCAAAGGGTGTCAGGCAGGGCTGCTGAAACTGGCCTGCCCGTTCCCTTCTGGCGGCTTCCAGACTAGAGTCTTGCGACGGCTTCCATGGTGCCTTCGTCCATGCGAAGCTCACACTCGAAGCCGAGGTTGCGGCAGACGCTGACCATTCCGGCGTTGTCGGCGAGGATCTCCGCCACCACCGTTTTGATCTTCTCTTCGCGGGCGATCTGCAGCAGGGTACGGGTGAGCTCGGTGCCGAGGCCCCGGTTCTGGAAGTCGTCGGCGACCAGCACCGCGAACTCCGCCTGACCGTCCTTCAGGGTGCGGACCAGACGTCCGACACCTACGATCTCCCGCTTGCCGACGCCGGGTAACGACCGCTCCGCCACCATCACCACCTGACGGTCGTAGTCGACAAAACAGATGCGCGACAGGCGCTCATGCGCGATGCGATTTTCCAGCTTCAGGTAGTGGAAGTAGCGCTGGTAAACGGTGCGTTCGCTGAGGCGCTCGTGGAAGTCGACCATACGGTGCTCATCTTCCGGACGGATGGGCCGCACGGTGACGGTGGTGTTGTCTTTGGCCAGCCACGACTTGACGTACTGTACGGGGTAGGGGCGGATGGCCGACTTCACCAGCTGCGATTCCTGCATGTTCTGGTCATGAACGATGACGCGGGCGTCGAGGGCGAGGAAGCCGGAAGGGCTCGCCAGCAGGGGGTTGATGTCGATCTCTTTGATCCAGGGCTGCTCGACCACAAGGCGGCTGAACCGGACCATCAGCTCTTCCAGGGCCGCCGTGTTGACCGGAGCGCGTCCGCGGACGCCCTGCAGGGCTGTCCAGATCTTTGTCTCTTCCATCATGCGGCGCGCGAGTGTGGTGTTGAGCGGCGGCAGGCCGAGCGCGCGGTC
>JAWXCM010000277.1:0-3529 GCA_034408745.1 Bryobacteraceae bacterium | reverse complement strand
GTTCACCAGCAGCAGAGCCAGGTCGAGCTCCTTTTTGCCGACCGCATCCGAGCCCACCTGAAACTCGTCGTCCTGGCGAATCTCGGTCTCATAGAACATGGTGTGCAGGATAATGCCGTGCCGGCCGGGGCGCAGGACTACCACGTGTTCCCGGTTGTGCATCGCCAGTTGTGCGATGCCCACCAACCCGCTTGTCTTCAAAGCTGCGAACAGCAGCGAATAAGCCTTTTCCCCGCCCTTGTCTGGCGACACGTAATACGAGGTCTCGAAGTAGACCGGGTCTACCTCGTCCAGCTTCACGAACTCGAGGATTTGCATCTCGCGCGCCGTTTCCGGCGTGATCTGCGCCAGCTCCTCTTTCGAGACGGTCACGTACTGGTCTTTGGAGTACTCGTAGCCCTTCACCAGTTCGCTACGGTCGATCTCGCGAGGTTCGTAGTCCTCTTCGGCCGGCCTGCCCTCCGACGGAGGCACCAGAAACGGCGCGGCGGCAGCCGCTTTCGCCTGCGGGGGCTCCGACTGTTCGTCCTCGTCGGCTGAATCCTCGCGGGTCAACGAAACCGGGGCAGCCGACATTAGCGCCTGCCGTACCCGCGTGCCGGTCGAGGCCTGCAACTGGCGGAAGCTGACCTTCTCAGGCCGCGCGGCCCGCGACAGCTTCACCGGAATCGAGACCAGCCCGAATGTGAGAAAACCTTTCCAGACAGTACTTGCCACAGACCCTCCGATAAAAAGACGCCCCAAGAAGCCCTGCGTTACCGAGCCTTCTCAACGAACTCGCCGGTCGACGCGTCCACAAAGATCGAATAGCCCGAGGTGGAGACCGAAGTGCCCCAGATGACGCGCCACGTGGGATCCGGGTGTCGGGGCGTTTTCTCCAGCAAAAATGTGACTGGCATATCCGGGTTCTTCGCCATGTAGTCCTTGCTCTGGGCTGCTGCCTTCTCCCAGGCTTCTGTCGAATCGATCCTGAACGCAGCGGGAAGAAACCCCGTGGCCTGCCCGTCACGGCCGCTCCAGTCTTCATCGAGACCGCCATAGACACCCTCATGAATGCTCGGCGTCTCCACCACCGAGTACGTGTACCGCCGAGCCTTGCTCTTTGCGGCCGACACGAACGTCACTTCCCAAATCGCCGCCTTTCCTGGGTCCGCCTTCACGATCTCCACAGGCACGCTTCGAACCCGAAGCACCTGCAAATCCTGTGCCCAGGTTCGAGCTGTCAACAACGTCTGGTGAAAAGCATACCGGGCGGCGACCGGATCGCCGGCCTTTTTGGCTTCTTTCTTCTTCGGCGCCTCAGAAGAGCAGGACACCAGCAGCAGCATTCCGGCGATCACGGCAAAATGGCTTAGCTTCATTACAATCATCCCTTCACCGGCGGTGCACCACCGATTTGTTCGACCTCCATGCGTGGGTGCCGGGTGCCTTAAGTGACCCGGCCTTTCCTGGTTCCACATTTGCGCTCACGCACGGACTCCTGTTTCCTATTGTTTCGCATGTCCCCTCGCACGCTGAGCGGGCTACCTGTCGCTCCTCTGTACAGCGCCGCCGACCTGGATCCGAACCACCTCCACCGGGGAACTCAAAAGCGCGTGAAAATCGGGCGATCAGGTGGTGGGATGCGGATCCGCCCAGTTAGATCGTATAGTTGAACGAGGAGCCGGGAGAGCTCCAGGCTGCAAAACTGGCCTGTTTTCGCGCAAATCGCGATTCAGTGAGGGTAGCTGCGGCACTCGGCGCACTGAGGTTGCGGCTGCCGATGAGCGTTTGAACACAATGCCTTATATAATGGATGCAGTGCGCGCCCCGGCAGCGCTCGGTGAGATTTGCGGGGCGCTGCGCGATGTCTTCGGCGGATATCGGGAGAGCAGCATTGCCTGGCTTCAGGCGCAACCCTGAGTTATATGGACAGCAGAATTCGAGTGCTGGTCGCAAAACCCGGTCTGGATGGTCATGACCGGGACGCAAAGGTTCCCCGCGTACTCCAGTTGCTGCGCGAGCGGGGGATGGATGGATGACGTACTGCCGATCCCTGGCGGCACCGTACCCGATGCCGACGCGGACCGGCTGAAGCAGGCGGAAGTTGGTGAAGTGTTCCGCCCTGGAGCGACTGTCGAAGGCATTGCGCAGTGCATCCGCGACCACGTGAAACGTCCGGAATTAAGTATCGAATCTTGACGAAGAGATAGCGCCTGCCACGGCGGGCGTGCGGTTCGTAAAGGAGCCGAATGCAGGAAAAACTGAATATTGCGGTGTTCGTCGACTATGACAACATCGAAATCGGCGTGAAGTCCACGCTGCGCAGAGAGTTCGACGTGGCTCTCGCGCTCGACGCACTCAAAGAGCGCGGCGATATTGTTGCGAAATTCGCGTACGCCAACTGGAGCCGGCAGGAACTTGCCACGCGCCAGATGGCGGAAAACGCTATCCAAATGGTGCAGCGCGTGCCTTCTCCGCGCGGAGATAAAAACGGGGCCGATATCAACCTCGCCCTCGATGCTCTGGAGATGGCGTTCACGCACGATCATGTGAACGCGTTTGCCATCATCAGCGGCGACAGCGATTTCATTCCGCTGGTTAACAAACTGAAGGAGTACGGCAAGACCGTGTTTGTGGTGGGTGGCAAAGCCTTCACCAGCACCATCCTTCAGCAGAATTGTCACGAGTTCATCAGCTACGAATCGTTCCTGGACGACCGGCGCGGATCGCGGCGGTCTGAGGACCGGCCGATTATCCGCGGTGAGGTGCTTCAGCTACAGCAGGGCTCGGCTCAGGGCGTGGCTCCCGTCGTACTCGCCGGTGCCGCCGCGGCGGGCAGCCCACCGCAGCAGGAACGTCCCCGCGACGACCGTGACCGGGGCCCGCGGCAACGCGCAGCTCCCCTCGATCTGGCACTGGCCATGCCGCTGGTGGAGCGCGCACTCCAGGTTTTGGAACGGCGTGCCGTTCAGCCCCAGCTTGGTCTGCTGAAATCGACCATGTTGCAGCTGGACTCGGCATTTGGCGAACGCGCCTATGGCTGCAGTTCATTCTCCGAGTTCGTGGAACGGCTCAAGAAGTCCGACTTTATCAACGTCAGCGGAACGGGCGGGCGCTACATTATTGAGCGCAAATCGAGCCCCGCTATTGAGATGCCGAAGCCGGAAGAGGCTATCCCGCTGCTCCGCGACGTATGCGAACTGCACCGCCTCGAAATCGAGGACGGCGCTTCGGCCGATGAGCTGCTGGAATGGATGAAGGCGGAAAACCCGGAATTCGATCCGGCCCGTTACGGATTCCAGCAGTTTGCCGAGTTCCTCAATTTCGCCCAGGACAAGACCGTTGTCCGCGTCGAACCCGACGCAGAGCGCGGTCTGACGGTGTTCCTTGGAGCCGAGTTCTATCCGCCCGCCGCGCCGACTCGCCAGGAGGAGCCGGTGATGAGCGAGTATGACGAGAAGCAGCCGATTGTGCCCGGCCAGCCGAGCATCTTTGAGCCCACGCCGCCTCCGGCTCCTCCTGGCGAGTCGGCGCGGCGGGCGGATAG
>JAWXCM010000276.1:0-3061 GCA_034408745.1 Bryobacteraceae bacterium | reverse complement strand
GTCACACATGGTCGATACGACCGACCAGTGGATCATGGAGCGCACCGGCATACGCCAGCGCCATATCGCCGCGCCTGACGTCGCTACCTCGGATATGGCCGTCGAAGCCAGCCGTGTCGCCCTCGCCAAAGCCGGCGTCCACCCGGACGAACTCGACGCCATTCTGGTCTGCACCGTGACGCCCGATCACATGTTCCCGTCCACCGCGTGTCTGGTTCAGCACGCGCTCGGGGCAACCAACGCATGGGGATTCGACATCAGCGCCGCCTGTTCGAGTTTCGTCTACGGTCTCACCACCGCCGCTCACCTGTGTTCGGCCGGAACGCACAAGAAAGTACTCGTCGTCGGCTCGGACACCATGTCGCGAATCATCGACTATACAGATCGCGCAACCTGCGTCCTGTTCGGCGACGGTGCAGGCGCAATGATCGTCGAATGCACTACCGATGACGACCCGAACTGCTTCATCGGCTTCAAGAACGAAGTGGACGGTTCCGGCGCACACAACCTGCACATGCCCGCCGGCGGCAGCCGCATGCCCCCCTCGCACGAGACCGTCGAGAAACGCCTGCACTTCGTCAAACAGGAAGGCCAGCAAGTTTTCAAATTCGCCGTTCGAAAAATGTACGAGGTCTGCCGCGATATCCTCGCCAAGTACGAAATCGATCCGTCCGAAGTGAAGCTCCTGGTCCCGCACCAGGCCAACAAACGAATCATCTGCGCCGCGGCTGAGCGACTCGGCCTTCGCGACGTCATCGTCAACATCGACCGTTTCGGCAACACCACCGCCGCCACTATCCCGCTCGCCTGCAACGACGCCGTCGAACTGGGCAAACTGGAGAAGGGCGACCTCGTGCTGTTCGCCGCAGTAGGCGCCGGCTTCACCGTCGGGGCAAACCTCTGGCGCTGGTCTTACTAACTCAGGAGTCCTACAGATGCAACTCGGCGCGGTAACGTACAACGTTCTCAAAGACTTCGAGGTCGAACCGCTGATAAAAATCCTCGAAACCACCGGTTTCCAGGCGGTCGAACTCCGCGCCGAGCACAAACATAACGTCAGCCCCGCGCTGACCCCGCCCCAGCGCGAGGCACTCAAAGCCCGCTTCCAGGCGAGCAAGGTCCGACTCCTCAGCTACGGCACTACCTGCGAATTCCAGTCTCCCGACGACGCCGTCCGCGCCAAAAATGTAGAGGAAGCAAAGCGCTGGATTGAACTCGCACACGATACCGGAGCCTGGGCCATCAAGGTCCGCCCCAACGGCTATCCACCCAACGTCACCATGGCCGTCACTCACGCGCGAATCTCGGAATGCCTCCGGGAAATCGCCCAGTACGGCGCCGGCCGGGGCGTCGAGATCTGGATGGAAGTCCACGGCCGGGGCACCCAGGACCCGCCCAACTCAGCCGCCATCCTCCGCGGCGCAAAGCACGAAAACGTCGGCGCCTGCTGGAACTCCAACCCGACGGACATCGTGAACGGGTCCATCAAACCGAGCTTCCAACTCCTCGGCCCGCTCATCAAAAACGTCCACATCAACGAACTCGCCAACCCCGCCTACCCCTGGCGTGAGCTGTTCGACCTCCTCAAACAGGCCAAATACGAACGCTACACGCTGTGCGAAGCCCAGGAAAGCAAGGAGCCGGAGCGGTTCCTTCTCTGGTACGCCGCCCTCTGGCGCGAACAAACTCGCTCATGCTGAACTCCACCCTCCGACTTGCTGCAACAGCGGCCATGCTGGCGTCCTTCGCGCCGGCAGCGACCGTACCCACTCCCGAAAGCTGGTTCGGCCACCGCATGGGCGCCGACCGCCAGCTTGTACCCTGGAACAAAGTCGTCAGCTACTTCGAGGCCCTCCCCAAAGCCAGCGACCGCATCCGCGTCGAGACGCTCGGCCCCACCACCATGGGCCGGCCCTTTATCGCCGCCACCATCGCTGCCCCTGAAACCCTCAGGAACCTCGGAAAATACCGCGAAATTCAGCAGCGCCTCGCCTCCGGCCGCCTGTCCCAGGCCGAAGCGGAGAAGCTTATCCCGGAAGGCAAAACGGTGGTGCTCATCACCTGCTCCATCCACTCCACCGAAGTCGCCTCCACCATGTCGGCCATCGAGTTCGCGTACAACATGGTGACGAAGGACACGCCCAAAGTCCGCGCCATCCTCGCCAACACCATCTTCCTGCTCGTCCCGTCCCTCAACCCCGACGGCGTCGACATCGTGCGCGACTGGTACGTGAAAACCCTCGGCACAAAGTTCGAAGGCACCGGTCCGCCGGAGCTCTATCACAAGTATGTCGGCCACGATAACAATCGCGACTGGTACATCTTCAGCCAGGCCGAAACGCGTCACACCATCTCGAAACTCCACAACGTCTGGCATCCCCAGATCGTTTACGACGTCCACCAGCAGGGCGCCTACGCCTCGCGCATGTTCCTGCCCCCCTGGCTTGATCCGGTCGACCCCAACGTCGACCCAATCATCATGCAGCTCTCCAACGCCATCGGCCTCACCATGGCGTCGGACCTCACCGCCACCGGACGCACCGGAGTTACCGTCAATTCGCTCTACGACTTCTGGACCCCCGCGCGCCACTATCAGAGCTATCACGGCGGCATGCGAATCCTCAGCGAATCGGCCAGCGTGAAACTCGCCACCCCCATCCTCGGCGTGAAGCCGTCGGAGATCAGCCGCCAGGGCCTCGGCTACAACCCGCAGGAGCGCAGCTGGAATTACCTCGAACCCTGGCTCGGCGGCGACTGGCACGTGCGCGACATCGTCGACGACCAGCTCGTCACCATGGAGTCCTGCCTCTACCAGGCCGCTTTCCGCCGCGAGGACATGCTTCGGGCCTTCTACAAAGTGGGCCAGCGAGCCGCCTCCCGAACCAGCCCCTGGGCCTTCGTCATCCCCGCCACCCAGCGCGACCCCGGCGCGACAAAGGTCATGCTCGACACCCTCAGCTTCGGTCAGGTCGAAATCCAGAAGGCCTCGGCCCCATTCACCGCCGGAGGCAAACAGTACGAGGCAGGCAGCCACGTCATCCGCATGCAGCAGCCCTACAGC
>JAWXCM010000275.1:0-8370 GCA_034408745.1 Bryobacteraceae bacterium | reverse complement strand
GTTGGTGCCGATTACAGGGCTTAGGGGGCGGGGCACCGCTTCGTTGCCCACCAGCTTCCAAAGCGTCCCGTTATTCATAATGATCATGAGGCCGCGCTGGCTGGCGGCGAGCACGGACGGGGTGACGATGGCAGCGCCGGAATTGAATGGCAGAGGCGGGAACTTAACCTTTCCAGTCACGCGGAGGCTGTCGAGGTCGACCACACTGATGCTCTCGCCGCCGCTGTTGGCGACGTACATGGTGGAGCCGTCGGGGGTAACTGCGAGGGACCGGGGCAGCTGGCCGACCTTCACAGGCGCCTGCAACTGACGGCGGCGGATGTCATACACTTCGACGCGGTTCATGCCCGAATTGGCGATGTAAAGCCGCTGGCGGGTGTTGTCGACCACCATGTCGACGAGGCCCTCATTGGCGGACAGGCCGACTTCGACAGGAATGATCTCGCCGCGCGAATCGGAGTCGCGGAAGTTCTGGAAGACGCGCACGGCGGGCGGGATGTTGATCGCCTGGTCGGACGCCAGCACCAGGGTGTGGGTGGGGGCAACGGTGCCGGGATTGCGGGCGGAGGCGGCAGTGGTGTAGCTGAGATCGAGCCGTCCGCCATCGGGCGTGGGCGTGGTGCGGACCTGCGGGGAAGTAGCCGCGATCGACGCATTTTGCGTGGTCGGGATGCCGCCAGGCAGGATCGGAGCTGTGGGAATCGTAATGCCGCCAGGCGCGTTCGGCAACGTGATCACGATGCCGCCGCCGACCTGTCCGCCTCCGGGTCCGCCAACTCCGCCCAGCCCGCCAGGCCCGACCGGAGTGGTTTGGAGCAACTGGGCCGAGACGGTGAACCGGCCGGAGCCAGCATTCCTTATGTCGATCGTCGAGCTGCGGGATGAGTTGTACACGCCGCACTGGTCGGCGGTAAGTAACGATACGGTAGATTCGGGTACAGCGAGCGGACTCTGGTTGACTGTGGAGACCGGCAGAATCACGAAGCCGGATTCAGAGAGCGCGAAAATGTTGCTGCCGTCGCCGTTGATCACCATTTTGCCTGCGAGATTTTCGGTCACCTGGAGGCCCGACCGGATCAGCAGGTTTTCCGGGTCGTTGATCATCAACTGACTTACGTTGGTTCTGGTGGCGTTCACGGGAGCGATGTTGAACGCCGAGTAGAGAATGCTGCCGTCGGGCGAAAATGTGCTGCCGCCCTGATTCTGCTGGGTGTTGAAGTTGGTCCCGTTCGCAAATGGATACGGCGAGTTGGCCAGGTTCTGCTGCGCGAGGATCTGCAGGCTGTCGGTTTCAAACAGCGTCAGGCCGACCATGAACTTCGTACCGTCGGGCGATACCGAAACGACGCTCGACACGTTGGTGACGGTACGGCTGCGCAGGACGGTGCCGGAGGCGACTTCGTAGACGAAGACGGCTCGCGAGTTGTTGTTCGGGATGTTGACGCCGACAATGAAGCGCCCGTCTTTGGTCGGGACCAGCTGACTGCGGCTGGTGAGGAAGACGCGGCCGGACGGAGCAGGCAGCAGCGGGCTCTGCGGCGGGGGCGGGCTCAGGGGTACAGCGGCGAGGCTGGCCGTGTTGATGGCGCCTGGATCCCAGATCAACAGAACGTTGCTGGTGTTGCCGGCTCCCGTGCCGATGGTCGAAATGAGGGCCTTTCCATCGCCGCCGACGGCAATGCCTTCGGGTTTGGCCGGGAGCGAGATGCGCGTGGTGATTGCCAGCGTTTCGAGGTTGATGACATTGACCGACGTGGCGTCATAGCAGGTGACGTAGAGGAACCGACCGTCGCGCGACAGTGCCGCGGCTAAGGGCAACGAATCGGTGCGCACCGTGCTCAGGACCCTGCGCTGGGCAATGGAGTAGACCTCGACCCGGGTCTGCGCCGTATTGACCAGGTACAGCCGGCCGCGGGGCTCGTCGAGCACGATATCGGCGGCGCCACCGACCACAGAAACGACCGTTCCAAAAGTGGCAGAGTACGCTGCCGCCACCAAAAGCAACACAGCCGCAAGTAATTTCAGGACACGCATGGTTAAATCCGTTGAACCCCGCGATGGCCACGGAGTTGCGGAGTGTCGCGGCAGCGCTAACATCGAACTGATGGATAAGGGACAGATTCTTTCCGCGATTTTGGACATAGGGGTAGTGCCTGTGGTGCGCACTGCCTCGGCCGACTCGGCGATTCGGGCGATTGAAGCGATTCACAGGGGCGGGATCCGGGCCGCCGAGATCACGATGACCGTGCCGGGCGCGATCAAGGCACTGGAGAAGCTGGCGGACCAGTTCGGAGATTCCATTGTGCTCGGCGCCGGAACGGTGCTCGATCCGGAGACCGCGCGGATTTGCATGCTGGCCGGGGCGCAGTTTTTCGTCACTCCGGCGCTGAATCTGGCGACGATTGAAATTGCGCAACGGTACTCGAAGCCGATTATGCCCGGTGCGTTAACCCCGACCGAGGTCCTGGCCGCCTGGCAGGCGGGTGCCGACGCGGTGAAGGTGTTTCCAGCGAGCGCGGTTGGCGGGGCGAAGTACATCAAGGCCCTGAAAGGACCGTTCCCGCAAATCGAGATGATCCCGACCGGGGGCGTCAATCTGGAAACGGCGGGTGATTTTTTGCGGGCGGGCGCCTGCGCGGTGGCAGTTGGCGGCGAACTGGTGGACGCGCAGACTATTAAGGAAGGGAAGTACGAAGTATTCGAGCAGCGGGCCGCTCAATACCTTGAGGTGGTCCGCAAGACGCGCGCGGAGATGGCCTCGAAGGCCGCCGCTAAGTAGTCTCAATCAGATATAGCTGTTCCAGCGATACCAGGCCAGCTTGGTTGTCGCGGTGGCAAGGTCGATGAAGACCTGCCACCGGTGCGGCAGACTGAGGGCTCGTTTGCCTGCATCGGGAGACGGAAGCACCACCATATCGCGAAAGCCGGCCTTTGCGAAGGCTGCTACGGCACGGCGCATGTGGAAGTCGCTGGTTAGCAGGGCGACTTTCCCTGGATTGGTCTGGTGGAGCAACTCGGCGGTGAAGATGGCGTTTTCCCTGGTCGAGGTCGACCGCGTTTCCAGTCGCAGGGCGGCGGCGGGCACTCCATGCGCGGTCATGTAATCGGCCATCGACTCGGCTGTGCCATTTCCGCCGGAGATGGCGACCTGCCGGAAGTGCCCCTCGCGCCAGGCGCGGACGGCGGCGACGGACCGCCAGTACGTGTGCTGGCTCATCAGCGCTCCTTCTTTGTGGGAGGCTTCCGCGCCGAGCACCACCATAGTGTCGCCGGCGGGTACGTCCCAGCGATTCCCGGTGAGCCATCTGGCCCAGCCTCCGGTCACTGGAGTAAGCGTTATTACAAGGACGGCCGCGCCGATGAGGGCCAGCAGGTTCCGAAGGCCTTGAAGAACAGGGAAGCCACGCACGAAGCTAACCGGCCTGCACGTGGTAGGTGGTGAACTCGCGGGCGGCGTCGACGTTTTCAAACGATTCGCGGGCCTGGGCCACCATCCCGTCGATAAAGTCGTCGTTGTGCCACGGGTCGTGGTGGATCATGAGGAGGCGTCTGGCCCCGCTCTGTTTGGCAATGCGGACGCCTTCGGCCCAGGTGCTGTGCCCCCAGCCGCGTCGCGTTTCGTATTCTTCCGTGGTGTACTGGGCGTCATAGACGAGCAAGTCGGCGCCTTCGGCTGCGGCTGCGACGGCATGATCGATGTCCGGATCCCCGTGTTCGTGGTCGCTGACGTGGACCAGAACCGCCCCGCCGACCTCGAAGCGGAACCCGAGGGAGCCCTGAGGGTGGTGGAGCGGGATGGTGCGAACGGCGGCCGGTCCGATCTGGAATTCGGTGCCGGGGGGAGGGTAGCGTCGATACTCCCGGGCAGAGGCAGCGGCGTCGAAGCGCAGCGGGAAGTACGGCTGGCTCATCTGTCCCCGCAGAATCGTCTGGGTCTCCTCGCTCTCACGGGACGAATAGATGGTGATTCGGGTATCCGGTGAATAGAGGGGCTGGAAAAACGGCAGGCCCTGCAGGTGATCCCAGTGGTAATGGCTGAGCATCAGATGGACAACGGCGCGATCGGGCAGGGTTCCGCCGAGCTCGCGGATGCCGGTTCCGGCGTCGATGACGAGGTGCTCGCCGAAGCCTGGAATGCGGATCTGAAGACAAAGTGTGTTGCCGCCGTAGCGAATCGAATCGGCGCGCGGAGTGGGTATGGACCCCCGAACGCCCCAGAACTGGACGGTCATGCCGGGTTCGGCTGGCGTAGGTGACAACGTATTTTCTATGTTCGGACTGTATCAGACACCGAAAGGTGTGGCAATGTACATGTGTAGCCGTGTTGCTTAACTTAACACCGTTAGTTGCAACACCGATGCCTGTGGCTTTACCCTTCGTTGGGCTCCGGCGCCAGCGCGATCAGTTTCGTCGACAGTCTACATCTATATTTCCTGTATGATTTGAAGTGGCCTGGGAACCCGGCACGTTAGCCGTTGCCGGGTTGGCGCGCTGGCAGGCTGCCGGTAAACGTCGCCCGAGGCGCAAGTTCGTAGCGAAGTTGACATCAGGTCACGGTCACCTGTATTATAAGAAAGTTCGCGAGTTGTCTTCAGTTCTCGTGCTACCCCTTTCAGCGCTGATGGTGTAAGCCACTCGGCAGTTTTGGGCCGCTGATTCTTCGCGGCTGAACCAGTTGAAAGACGGGCCGGGGGCCGGGCCCTCCACTTAAGCGCTTACGGCGTGGCGGTGTGGACCGAATCAAAGAAGCTCTTCCGCGCCGGTTACGGAACGTGATTTGTTCCGGCCGTCTTTTGGAGCGGTGCCAAACTATACCGCCTCCGTTGGTTGCTCGATTTCACAGGTTGCCTTCCGGCATCACTACAAGTTTTGGTTTGCGCGATCCGGGTTGCTGCCCGGGATGTGCGCGCAGAGTAGCGGGGACGGTCTCGCGGTTCCGTTTAAGGCGGAGTCAGGATCGTGCCCGACTTGGTACGAAGAGAGGAATTTCGCTTGCCCACGTTTAATCAGCTCGTGCGCAAGGGCCGCAAGCCGACCCGTTGGAAGACGGCCAGCCCCGCCCTTCAGTCCTGCCCGCAGAAGCGTGGCGTTTGTACCCGCGTTTACACCACCACCCCGAAGAAGCCAAACTCCGCGCTCCGGAAAGTGGCGCGTGTGCGGCTGACCAACGGCATCGAAGTCACCACCTATATTCCTGGCGTCGGCCACAACCTGCAGGAACACAGCATTGTGCTGATCCGCGGCGGCCGTGTGAAGGATCTTCCTGGCGTTCGGTACCACGTGATTCGCGGCACGCTCGATACGGCGGGTGTGGCCAACCGCAAGCAGAGCCGTTCCAAGTACGGTGCCAAGCGTCCGAAGGCGGGTGCGGCAGCGGCAGCAGGCAAGTCCGGCAAACCGGGCAAGAAGTAATCATCAGAGGAATCGGAAAGCATGTCTCGCAGAAGAAGAGCTGAAGTTCGCGAAATTCCGGCAGATCCGGTGTACAACTCGACGCTCGCCGAGAAGTTCGTGAACTCGATGATGTGGGCGGGAAAGAAGACCATCGCCCAGAACATTTTCTACGCCGCGATGGAGAAGCTTGGGGAGCGGGCCGGTGACGAGCCCCTCAAGGTCTTCAAAAAGGCTGTTGAGAATGCCAAGCCGCTGCTCGAGGTAAAGAGCCGGCGTGTTGGCGGCGCTAACTACCAGGTGCCGATCGAGGTTCCGCAGAATCGCCGCACGAGTCTGGCGCTGCGCTGGATCATTGGTCAGGCCCGCGGTCGCGCAGAAAAGGGCATGGCCGAAAAGCTGGCCAGTGAGTTGCTCGATGCCGCCAACATGCGCGGCGGAGCGATTAAGAAGAAGGACGACGTTCACCGTATGGCTGAGGCTAACAAGGCCTTTGCCCATTACCGCTGGTAAGCGATAACGATTTACAAAATGGCACGCACCGTTCCACTACAGAAAATGCGAAACATCGGCATCATGGCCCACATTGATGCCGGTAAGACCACCACGACCGAGCGCATCCTCTACTACACCGGCAAGACCCACAAGATCGGTGAAGTCCATGAAGGCACAGCCACCATGGACTGGATGGAGCAGGAGCAGGAACGCGGTATCACGATCACTTCGGCAGCGACAACCTGCCAGTGGAACGATATCAACATCAACATCATCGACACCCCCGGCCACGTGGACTTCACCGCTGAGGTGGAGCGCAGTCTTCGCGTGCTCGACGGAGCGGTTGCTGTGTTCGATGCGGTGGCCGGTGTGCAGCCCCAGTCGGAAACTGTGTGGCGGCAGGCGGACAAGTATCGGGTGCCGCGCATTTGCTTCATCAACAAGATGGACCGCGTAGGAGCCGACTTTTTTCGCTCGGTGGAAACGATTGTGGAACGGCTGAAGGCGCGTCCGGTGCCGATTCAGATTCCCGTCGGTGCCGAAGACAAGCATCACGGTGTGGTCGATCTGGTGACGATGAAGGCGCGCATCTGGCGCGACGAAACGCTCGGCGCCCAGTTCGACGACGTTGAGATTCCCGAGGATCTGCTGGAACTGGCGAAGGAATATCGCGAGAAGCTGGTGGAAGCTGCCGCCGAGTCCGACGACATTCTGTTTGAGAAGTACATTAATGGCGATGCGATCAGCGAAGCGGAGCTGAAGGCTGGTATTCGCAAGGCGACCATCGCGCAGAAAATCTTCCCGGTTGTCTGCGGCAGCGCGTTCAAGAACAAGGGTGTTCAGAACATGCTGGACGCAGTAGTAGACTACCTCCCCTCGCCGCTTGAAGTTCCGCCGATTACCGGTGTCGATCCTTCCGATCCTTCGATCAGTCTGGTTCGTGTTCCGGAAGACACCGCGCCGCTGTCTGGTCTGGTCTTCAAGATCATGACCGATCCGTTTGTCGGACAGTTGTGCTTCGTTCGCGTCTACTCGGGCCGCCTCGCCTCGGGCGACACAGTGCTGAACGCGACCAAGAACAAGCGGGAGCGCATCGGCCGTCTGGTCAAAATGCACGCCAACAAGCGCGAAGAGATCAATGAGATCCTCGCTGGCGACATCTGCGCCGCGGTTGGTTTAAAGACGGCTGGCACGGGCGACACGATTTGCGATGACGATCATCCGATCGCGCTTGAGAATATCGACTTCCCGGAACCGGTTATCCAGCTCGCCATCGAGCCGAAGACCAAAGTGGACCAGGAAAAGCTGGGCGTTGCCATCAACAAGCTGGTCAACGAAGATCCGACTCTGCGAGTGTCGAGCGACCCCGAAACGGGCCAGACGATTCTGGCTGGGATGGGTGAGTTGCACCTCGAAATCATCGTCGAGCGCATGAAGCGCGAGTTTCATGTGGAGGCCAATGTCGGCAAGCCGCAGGTAGCCTACCGCGAGACGATTCGCAATACGGCCGAGTACGAGTACACCCACAAGAAGCAGACCGGTGGCTCAGGTCAGTACGCCAAGGTCAGGCTGCGGGTTCAGCCGATTGCTGACAAGCCGTTCGAGTTCCTGAACGAAATCAGCGGCGGCTCGATTCCCAGGGAATTCATCTCGGCGGTGGAAAAGGGTGTGGCCGAGTCGCTCGAAAGCGGCGTGCTCGCCGGCTTCCCGCTGTCGAACATTCAGGTGGCAGTCATCGATGGCGGCTACCATGACGTCGATTCCAGCGAAATGGCGTTCAAGATCTGCTCGGCGATCTGCGCCAAGGAAGCCTTCCGCAAGGCCAAGCCGGTTCTGCTGGAGCCGGTGATGAAAATTGAAGTCGTTGTCCCTGACGAGTACCTGGGCAACGTGAATGGCGATCTGATCTCGCGCCGCGGGCGCCTCGAGGGCAACGAAATGCTCGGCAGCACGATCATCGTCAAGGCAATGGTTCCGCTGAGTGAGATGTTCGGCTATGCCACCGATCTTCGGTCGCGCACGCAGGGTCGCGGCGCGTTCACGATGCACTTCGGGCAGTACGAAGAAGTGCCGAAGTCGGTGTCTGAAGAGATCATCAGCAAGGCGCAGGGCAAGGTAACAAGGTAAGCAGCCGGAGACTGGAGACTTCCCATGGCGAAAGAAAAATTTGACCGCAGTAAGCCGCACGTCAACATTGGAACCATCGGTCACATTGACCACGGCAAGACGACGCTGACGGCCGCGATCACGAAAGTGCTGTCGAAGCACAATCCGAAGAACAAGTTCCGTTCGTTCGATTCGATCGACAACGCACCGGAAGAAAAGGCTCGTGGTATCACGATCGCCGCGGCGCACGTGGAATACGAGACGGCGAACCGGCACTATGCGCACGTCGACTGCCCCGGCCACGCCGATTACATCAAGAACATGATCACGGGTGCGGCGCAGATGGACGGCGCGATCCTGGTGTGCGCGGCCACCGAC
>JAWXCM010000274.1:0-11701 GCA_034408745.1 Bryobacteraceae bacterium | reverse complement strand
GCCCTTGCCTTGTTGTACGGGCTCGACGGCAAGAACGAGTGCCGTGCGGTGGTGGTGACCACCAGCAAACCGAACCTCAAGTCGGCTGCTGCCTGCGATGCGGTGTCGAAGTTTTACGCGGCGGGCGGGTTCGCGCGTGTGCTCCCCGTTGGCATGCCGGAAACGGGCAAGGACAGCGAATCGACGCCGCTGCTGGATGCGGTCGCGGCGAAGCACGATCACGGCATTAAGCAGTTGAACGACACAGCCGATGTTGCGGCGGTAATGAGGAATGCTCTGACCGCGCAGGTCGACGGCAATTCGGTGATCGTCGTGGTCGGACCTCTGACCAACGCGGCGTCGCTGGTGGAACTGGCCGGGACTCGGGAGTGGATCTCGAAGAAGGCGAAGGCGCTGGTTTTCACGGACCATATAAAAGAGGATGTGGCCGCGGCGAAGCAGGTCCTCAAAGCCTGGCCTGGCCCGCTGGTTTTCGTGCCGTCCGACGTAAGCCGGGACATCCAGTATCCCTCGTCGAGCATTGAGAAGGACTTCGCCTACGCCTCAAAGCACCCCATCGTGGATGCCTACAAAGCTTATAAGTCAATGCCTTACGACGCTCCCACTGGCGACATGGCCGCGGTATTGTACGCGGTACGGGAGAAGGAAGGCTACTTCAGGCTGTCGGCGGCTGGAACGCTGAGCGTCGACGACGGTGGCTCGGTCAAGTTTGCCGAGTCGGCGGACGGCAAAGACCGGATGCTCCTGCCCGATCCGGCGCAGAATGAGCGTATCTTAAAGGCATATACGGAACTTGCGAGCGCGAAACCGGTAGTTCGCCAGCGTTTCCGTCCACCTGTTGCGGACGAAAAGAAACCGGAAGTGAAACAGCCGGAGGCTGAGAAGAAGCCATGAAGTTATCGGTCAACGGCCGCGACGTGAATGTCGAAGCGGCCCCTGACCGTATGCTGCTGCAGGTCCTGCGAGAGGACCTGGATCTGACCGGGGCCAAATACGGCTGCGGCGAAGGTCAATGCGGCTCCTGTACGGTCCTTTTGGACGGCGTCGCGGTGCGGTCCTGCATCACTCCGCTGAAGTCTGTCGCAAGCAAAAAAATCACCACAATTGAAGGTTTGGAGCAGGACGGCAAACTGCACCCGGTGCAGGAAGCGTTCCTGGACCGCGATGCATTCCAGTGCGGGTACTGCACGCCGGGGATGATCCTGTCCGCGGTATCGCTGCTGGCAAAGACGCCAAAGCCAACGGTCGCCGAGGTGAAGCGCGGCATGAACGGGAATATCTGCCGATGTGGCACGTATCCGCGCATCATCGAAGCGGTTCGGATGGCGGCCGGGGTGAAATCGTGATCGAGCCGGAACGCTACGAACTTACGGCCGGCCCCGCGTATCGCTTTGAGCTGGATCGCCGCGCGTTCTTCGGAGCGCTGGGGCTCGGGTTTGTGGTGGTTGGGCTGGTGGAGGCGCAGGAATCGGGTGGTGGACGGCGCCGAGGCGGTGCCGGCAACGGTCGGCCCGAAGAGATTAGCGCCTGGCTGCACATCGGCGAAGACGGCCTGGTGACGGCCTTCAGCGGTAAGGCTGAGGTGGGGCAGAATACCCGAACGGCACTGGTGCAGGGTGTCGCCGAGGAACTGCGGATTCCCGTCGCGTCGGTGAAGCTGACCATGGCCGACACGGATCTGGTGCCGTACGACGCGGGTACATTCGGCAGCCGGTCGATGCCAGACATGCTGCCGCAAGTTCGCAGGGTGGCGGCGTCGGCGCGGGAGTTGTTGACCGAGGAGGGCGCGCGACGGCTCGGGGCTGACAAGGCCAACATGGTGGCCTCCGATGGCTGGATCCGCGATTCGATTTCCGGCCAGTCTCTTCGGTATGCCGAGGTGGTGCAGGGGCAGGCGCTGCTGCGCACCGCGAAAGTAGGAGCGCAGACCGCACTCACACCGCCCGGGAAGTGGAAGGTGCTTGGCACCCCGGTTCCCAAGGTGAACGGCCGCGATTTCGTGACCGGACACCACAAGTACACCTCAGATACGAAAATTCCCGGGATGATCTCGGGTCACGTCCTCCGAGCCCCGGTATACGGGTCGAAGCTGGTTTCCGCCGAAGGTCCCGGCGTGGTGCGCGACGGCGAATTTGCCGGAGTGGCTGGCGGATTGGTGTCGGCGGCAAAGGTGCAGTGGAGCAGTCCGGAAAAGCCCTCGACAGTTTCGGACATGACCGTCGGTGAGTTTTTTAAGAGCACGGCCGAAAAGCGCGAAGCTTCCACCCGCGGCTTGATCGAAGAAGGCTTCAAGGCCGCCGACAAGCGCCTGAGCGGCTCCTATCAGATTGCATACATTGCACATGCCCCTCTCGAGCCCCGGGCGGCGGTGGCACAGTGGTCGGGCGGCAAGCTGACCGTCTGGACCGGCACTCAGCGACCGTTCGGCGTGAAGGCGGAACTTGCCGAAGCGTTCGGGATTCCGGAATCGCAGATCCGGGTGATTGTGCCCGATACCGGCTCGGGCTACGGCGGCAAGCACACGGGCGAACAGGCGATTGAGGCGGCTCGACTGGCGAAAGCGTCGGGCAAGCCGGTGAAGGTGCTCTGGACTCGCGAGGAAGAATTTCGCTGGGCATATTTCCGGCCGGGTGGTGTCATCGACGTGGCCAGCGGTTTCCGGTCAGACGGCTCAATGACCGCCTGGGACTTCCACAACTACAACTCGGGGAATTCAGGGCTGGGGACGCTGTACGACGTTCCTCATCAGCGGGTGCACTTCCACAGGACGGAATCGCCGCTGCGGCAGGGTTCGTATCGCGGGCTCGCGGCGACGGCGAACCACTTCGCGCGCGAGGTCCACATGGACGAAGTGGCCTGCGGGATCGGGATGGACCCGCTTGAGTTCCGGCTCCGTAACCTCAAGGACGCCCGGCTCAGGGCGGTGCTCGAGAAGGTTGCGGAGAAGGTTGGCTGGGCGAAGGGCTCGAACAAAGGTTGGGGAATCGCCGGCGGGTTCGAGAAGGGTGGCTACGTGGCGACCGCCGCGCAGGTGTCTGTCGAGCCTGGCCTGAAGAACTTCCGGCTGGAGCGGGCGGTGATCGCCTTCGAATGCGGTGCCATCGCCAATCCGGAGATGCTGCGGAATCAGGTGGAGGGCGGCCTGGTGCAGGGCCTCGGCGGAGCGCTGTTCGAACGGGTTCGTTTTGAAAATGGGCGCGTCGAGAACGCCAGGTTCTCTTCCTACCGTGTGCCGCGGTTCCTCGACATGCCTGTGGTGGAGAGCGTTTTAATCAACCGGCTCGACCTCCCGTCGGCAGGCGCGGGTGAAACGCCGATCGTCGGGATTGCGCCCGCGATTAGTAACGCCATATACAGTGCCATTGGGGTGCGGCTGCGCAACATGCCGTTGCTGGGGTAAAAATGCGACAATAAAGAAAACGCATGAAGTTTTCTGTTATTTTCCCCCTCGCAATTGCGATGACCGTGAGTCTGTCTGCGCAGACACCAGCTCCTTCTCCCGCCAAACCTGCTTCCACAAAGCCCGCCGCCGTTAAGGCGAAGCCGGCCGGGACCACGGCGGCAAAACCCTCCACTCCTGCCGCGGCCAAGGCTGCACCTGCGGACACCAGCAAAGTCGTGATGACGGTCGGCGACCAGAAAATCACTGAGAAGGAATTCGACCTTCTGATCGATGCGCTGCCGGAGCAGTACCGCTCTCAGGCTCGTGGCCCGATGAAGCGCCAGATGGCGGAGCAGATCGCCCGCGTGCGGCTGCTGGCGAATGAAGCGCGGAGGCGCGGTCTCCACAAAGACGCGGCCACGCAGTCGCGCATCCGCTTCCAGGAAGACAACCTCCTGGCCGGCGCAGTCTACAACGACATGATGGCGAAGATGGTTGTGGACGACGCAGCCGTCAGGAAGTATTATGACGACCACAAGAACGAGTACGAGACCCTCACGGCCAGGCACATCCTGGTTAAATTCAAGGGTTCGCCGGTTCCCACGCGGGAAGGCAAGCCGGAACTGAGCGAGGAAGAAGCTTTGGCCAAGGTGAACGGGATCAAAAAGCAGCTCGCGGCGGGCGGCGACTTCGCAGCCATCGCCAAGGCCGAATCCGATGACACAGGTTCCGGCGCCAACGGTGGAGAACTGGGCAACTTCGCGCGCGGACAGATGGTTCCGGCGTTCGAGGAAGTCGCGTTCAAACTGCCCGTGGGACAGGTGAGC
Organism: Bryobacteraceae bacterium; assembly: GCA_034408745.1. Lineage (GTDB taxonomy): Bacteria > Acidobacteriota > Terriglobia > Bryobacterales > Bryobacteraceae > JAWXCM01. The sequence goes on along the minus strand of JAWXCM010000274.1, from coordinate 7,492 downwards.
GACCCGGTGAAGACGCAGTTCGGCTACCACCTGATCCTCGCGGATAAGCACGAATCGAAGGCGCTCGACCAGGTCAAGACCGAAATCTCCGAAAAGCTGAAACCGGAAGCGGCTAAGAAGGCCGTTGAGGATCTCAGCAAGAACTCCGGAATTAAGCTGGACGACGCCTATTTTGGACCGGAGCAGCCCGCTCCGACGCCCGGCGCGCCTCCGGTGCCAGCACCCGTCAAGTAGCCCTTTTGAAGGACGAGGACCCGGCGGCGAGTAATTCTCGTTTCTGGGTCTTCTTTTTTTATTCGCCTTCGGTCAAGCTGAACCGGTATGGTGCAAGGACTGCTGATTACCCTCTCCAACGCCGAAGAATTCTTCGAGCGTTCCACGCGTGTTCTCACTGAGGCCGACTCGGGCTTCAAACCCACACCCGACATGATGACCTCCGCGCAGCAGGTGGCCCACACAGCGCAAACTATCGACTGGTTTGTCGAGGGCGCTTCTCGGCCGGAGGGGTTCGATCTGGATTTCGAAAAGCACATGACGGCGATTGCAGAAACAACGTCTTTGGCGTCGGCTCGCGACTGGCTGGGCAAGTCGTTCGCCACAGCCCGGAAATGGGTCGAATCAAAGACAGACGAAGAACTGATGCAGCCGCTGCCCCCAGGTCCGGTGATGGGTGGCGCTCCCGTGATGAGCGTGATTTCGGCAATTCAGGACCACAGCGCACACCACCGCGGCGCGTTGACGGTCTATTCGAGGGTGCTGGGGAAAACGCCGATTATGCCGTACGGCGAGTAGTAGGTGGGAAACGCCCGGGCGGTCAGTCGGCAGCCGACCGCCCGTTAGTTCGGTTAGTCAGGATCCGACTAAAGCCATCTCCTGCTCGTGCTGCTCGCTTTGTTCACTGCGCGAGCGCCCTAACCCGTTGCGGCGGGCTACAGCGATTCGCAGTGCGGTCCGGACGTCGGGCGACCGGACTGGCTGACACAAAATTGCATCTGGCTCAGACTGCAACATATCTTCAAGCGCCTGTGTTTCCACCTGCGCCGGCACCAGCGTCACCACCGCGACGTCCTTTCGAGCCCGCAGAGCGCGCACAAGTGCGCCTCCGTCCATGGAACCGATCAGATTCATTCCGGTGATCACGATGCAAGGTGCTACGGATTCAACGACTTCCAGACACCGTTCGCCAGAGTCGACGACCGATGCGATGGGATAGGACATCGAATCGAGGCAGTCTGTCAGAGCGCGGATATTGGACCGATCCTTCTCAACGAGAAGCACCGGCCTGTTGTGCTGCGATTCGGACTCAACATCCGAGCCCGCAGTTCCGGGGGCATCCGCGCGGTAGTAAAACTTAGGGATATAGTCACCGGGACGGTACCGCACGAGAATAGGGTCGTGGGCTCCGTCGGTGAGGTAGTAGAGGTCGATTTTCGCCCGCAACTGCCGGGCCGCAACCCGAACAGCTGAGTCCATACGAGGATCGAAGGTGTCGGGTTTACCGAACACTTCGAGCGCAATTGCATACTCTTTTAATCGCTGCTCGCAACCGGCAAGGGCTTGCTCCACCGTGAACGTAAAGAACCGGGAGAGCCTTGGCGAATGCCTGAAAAACTTACATTGCAGCATGCGGCGCAGTTGCGTCCGGATCTCGTCCGGCGACGGGCCCTGCGGCTGGATTGTCTCAGAGTTGTCTGGTTTCTGATCGTACATCACCCGCACTCGCGACTTTAGAATCCCCTCTTACTGGGGTACCGACATGAATTAAGCTTAACATAAATTGACGTCTGGTACTAGAAGTTAACACCATGTCGTACTAGTACGTCAACCTGAATTCATGCATAGGTAAATCGCCTTAGTGTAACAAAGCCTTGTGACGTTTCCCAGGACCCGGCGTCTGATGCCACAAGGACAGCCACAGTGATATCCGATCTGCGACACACGCTCCTTCACCGTACCAGCCGTGCTCAGGCTGGCACTGGCTGTCGGCGCGACTACCGCGGTGTTTAGCGTAGCTCACGCTATGTTATTGCGCTCCATGGGGATGGCCGACACGGGCCGCCTCGTCAGCCTGTGGCAGACCGAACCCAAACGGGGCCAAAAACACGTGGAAGTCTGCCTGGCCGATCTGCGCGACTGGCAGAATCAGCCCGATTTGCTGGAGGATGCAGCGCTGGCGTCATCTGTCAACCTTGATGTCCCGTTGCTGGAAGGTTGGCGAGCCGCAGCAGGTTGACATGACAACTGTTACAGGTGGGTTCTTCCGGTTGTTGGGTGCGAATCCGAAGCTCGGCAGGCTGATTTCCCCTGAGGATGACAAGCCAGGCGCCCCTCTCGTCCTGGTCCTGAGCCATCGTTGTGGCAGAGCCGGTTCGGTGGCGACCCGCAAATCATCGGGCGCAAGATTCGCAACGGCGGCGACGTGGGCACCGTGATCGGAGTCACGAGCCCGGATTTCGACTTTCCCCGCGACGTCGACCTCTTTGTCCCCCTTCGCGCCGCCTGGCCGACCGTCGAGCAGCAGCCTAACTTCCGTGTGTTTCGAGCAGTGGGCAAGCTCCGGCCCGGCGTAAGTGTGGAGGCGGCGCAGACCCGGCTGAGCGTGCTGGCCGCGCAGGCGTCTCGCGACCGGAAGGGCAGTTCGGAGACCGCGGGCGTGCTGGTGACGGCGTTGCCGGACGAAATCTTCGGTCCGGCCCGGCTGGCGGTGCTGATCCTGCTTGGTGCCGTATTTGTGGTGCTGTTAATCGCATGCGCGAATGTCGCGAATCTGCTGCTGGCCAGGGGCACGGCCCGGGCGCGTGAGCTGGCACTGCGGTCGGTCTTAGGCGCAGGGCGAGCCCGGGTGGTCTCGCTGCTTCTGACCGAATCGCTGCTGATTGCTGTAGCTGCCGCGGGAATTGGCTTCGTTTTGGCATCGGCTGGAGTGCGGATGCTGGCGGGACTCGCGCCGCCCGAGATCCCCCGCCTTGATGAGATTGCGTTGAATGGCCCGGTGCTGTTGTTCGGAATCGCGGTGTCGCTGGGAACCGTGCTGCTGTTCGGCCTGGGCCCTGCGCTCGCTGCCGCCAGGCGTGATCCGGCCGAGGCGCTCCGTCAGGGTGGCCGGTCGCAGTCGGCGGGCCGCGGCACGGTTCACGTCAGGCAGTGGCTGACGGCGGCGCAGGTGGCCTTTTCGGTGGCTTTGCTCATAGGCGCCGGACTGCTGATTCGCAGTTTCCAGTCGTTATCTTCGGTCGATCCCGGGTTTCGGGCCGACAACATCCTCACGTTCCGGATCACCACCAACACCGGATCGCAGGAAAAGCGGCGGAACCTGTATAACGGCGTCCTGGAGCGGATGCGCGCCCTGCCAGGCGTGGTGTCGGCGGGTGCTGTGCTGTTGCGCCCGCTGTCCGGAATTGTCGGCTGGGATGCGGTGTACACGGTCGAGGGTCAGACACCCGAGGTGGCCGCCTCGAACCCGAACGGGAATTACGAGGCGGTCAGTCCGCAGTACTTCTCGACGTGGAGTAGCGATGGTCAGCGAAGCAGCAGCTTTTGGCCCGTTGCGAGGGGCAGAAACAGTGTTCGCGGCTCGCTGGCCAGTGGTTGAAACCCATGGTGCACATAAAACGCGGCTGCCGTTTCGTTCTTCGCATCGACGACGAGGCACCAGGCAGCTGGACCGGACTGTACAGTCCTGGCGACCGCGTCGCCAAGCAGGGCGGCGCCGAGACCTCGGCCAGAAAAGCGCTGGTCGACTGCCAGGCGTCCTGTGCGCGCTGCCGGCAAGTTAGCGTAGCGCGGCAGACGCCTGACTAGCGCCTCGGGAAGGTCTGTCGTAGAAACACTGGACGACGCGAGCGTATAGAAGCCCGCAACCAGATCTGACTCGTTGTCCAATGCGACAAAGCACTTCGTTACGAACCTCCGGATGTCCTGCGATACCTGTGTTTCGAAGTACTTGTCCAGAATGGGTTCGCCACAGCGAAAACCGCTCCGGTCCTGATTGCTGGCAAGTACCTCAACCCGAAACGCACTGTTCATTCGGTTCCGAATAACTCTTGCCGACGTTGCATCGCACGCACGAGCGCGGGGGTAGGTTCGGGCGGATTGCGGATGGCCTCAGTGATGCGCTCGTAGTCTTCCATCGAGACGCGAATGATCTCGGTTTCCTCGATAGCTTTGTAGGCGGCTTCGCGGGCGGCCGAGACCACGAAGTCTGTGATCGTTCGGCCCTGAAGCTCGGCTGCGTGTTTCACAACTGCGAGCAAGTCGGCTGGCACGCGTGCTTCAATGCGAGCGGTCTTGTTGAGGCGAGGCATGATCCTAGTGTACGGCAAGTTGCCGGATCGTTCCACGCCCAGAGGGTTGAATGCGCCGCGAAAATAACACGTTTGCCACCTCGGTCCAGACGCGCTATACTCTAAATGTCGAACGAGAACAGTGCGCGAAAGCGCACTTTTTTATTTGCCGAAAGCAGCATTTGAGAGCATGGCGCAGAGCAGCCGAGAAACAATTATCGCCCGGATCACGGAGATCGTGGAGCGAGTGGGACTGGCTGAGGGGATCGAAGTGGTCGACGTGGAACTGCTGGGGGCGGGTAAGGCCAGGCTCCTGCGGATCTATATCGACAAGCCGGCGGGAGTGACGCACGCCGATTGCGAACTCATCACCCGGGAGGCGGGCAACATCTTCGATATCGAGGAGGTGATCCCTGAAGGATCCTACCAACTCGAGGTGTCTTCGCCAGGGGTTGAACGCAAACTGCGCAAAGTTGCCGATTTTCAGCGCTTCTGCGGACAGAAAGCGAAGTTGGTGCTGACGGAACCTGTCGAGGACCAGAAGCTCTGGGAAGGCACACTGCGAGGAATAGACGAGCAGAACCGGATCGCACTGGAGCCCGTGGAAGGGCGGCTGGTGCATATCCCGCTCGATTCCGTGCGCAAGGCAAATCTTAAGTTCGAGTGGTAATCGCCACCAGTTTACAGATGCAGAGAGGGAACCGAATTGGCTTCCATCATTGAGTCCATTGAAATTCTGAGTAAAGAGAAGGGCATCGATCCGCAGATCGTGATAAACGCGGTCAAGGAAGCGATGTTGGTTGCGGCTCGCAAGAAGTTTGGGCCCACCGAAGAGCTTGAGGCCGAACTGAATCCGAAGACGGATCAGATTGAGATCTTCGTCGTGAAGCGGGTTGTGGACACGATCACCGACCGGGTGAACGAGATGACAGTGGAGGAGGCCCGTGCACACAGCCTCGAAGCCGAAGTCGGCGGCAAGGTGCGGCTGCCGCGCGGAACCGAGTCGCTGGGACGAATTTCGGCTCAGACGGCCAAACAGGTAATTCTGCAGAAAGTCCGCGAGGCTGAGCGGGAAACGATTTACAGCGAGTATTTTGAGCGTGTCGGTGAACTGGTGAACTGCGCGGTGAAGCGCGTGGAAGGCCAGGATCTGATTTGCGATCTGGGCAAGACGGAAGCGCGCCTGCCGAAAAAAGAGCAGTCGCGGCTGGAAAACTTCAGTGTCGGCGAGCGCGTCCGCTGCGTGATTAAGAGCGTGGAGAAGACGGGCAAGAACGCCGGAGTAGTTGTGTCGCGCGCGGCGCCTGAACTCGTAGTCCGGCTGTTTGAGCAGGAAGTTCCGGAAATTTACGACGGCACGGTTGTGGTGAAGGGCTGCGCCCGCGAGGCGGGTGAGCGCACCAAGATCGCCGTTCTGAGCCGCGACCGCGATGTGGACTGCGTGGGAGCATGCGTGGGCATGAAGGGCATGCGCGTGCAGTCGATCATCCGCGAGCTTCGCGGTGAGAAGATCGACATTATCGAATTTTCCGAAGACCCGGTGGTTTTTGCCACCCATGCGCTGAGTCCGGCCAAGATCAGCCGGGTGGCGATTACGGGTGCGCAGGACCGTCACATGGAAGTCATCGTGGACGACACCCAGTTGTCGCTGGCGATTGGCAAGAAGGGCCAGAACGTCCGGCTCGCGGCCAAGTTGCTGAGCTGGAAGATCGACATCAAGAGCGAGGAAGAGAAGCGCCAGGAAGTGGAGTCGCAGATGGCGGCCCTGGTAATTCCGGGAGCTCCGGTGTCGGTGCTGATGGACTACGGCCTGGAGGAAGTAATCGTCGACCGGCTGGTTGCCGGCGGCGTAGGTACGATTGAGGCGCTCGGGAACATGACGCCCGAGGAGTTGGAAGAGCTTCCTGGCATCGATGGCGACCAGGTGGAGCAGCTTCGTGACGCGGTAATCGCGTACTACGGGCAGTTCGACCAGGCCGGTTCGGTAGAGGAAGGGACCGAGGAGACCGAGCAGCAGCCGGCTTCTGAGTTCGGCGAGGTTGAGGCGGAAGCCGAGGCCGTGGAGCCCGAAGCAGTTGTCGAAGAGGCTGTTGCCTACGAGGCTGGGTCGGTGGATGAAACCGAGGCCGTGGCAAACGATGTGGAGAGTGTGGAGGAGCCGGTTGGGGAGTCACAGGAGGACTCTCCGGCGGATGAAACCGATCCGGAGTCGGAAGCTGCTGAATCTGCTAGACTGAGAGACGCGGACCAGGCTGGCTGAAGGCGCTGAATCTTCCTCTTCTGAACTCTTTGGTGCTTAAACGACCGTTCTGACGCAGTACACCTATCTATGAAGTTGAAGATCCGAATTAATGAACTGGCGCGGGAGCTTGAAGTCAAGCCGAATGCAATACTGGATCTGCTGCCTGAGTTCGGCGTAGACGAAAAGAAGACTCATTCCAGTTCGATTGACGAGGATGTCGCAATCGCGATAAAGCATAAGCTCGGGATCACCGGCAACAGCGGTTATGTCGCGCCGACGCACTCGACCGAGCGGGCGGATGAGCATGGCGGCGTCGCTGTCGCCGAAGATCATGCGGACGGGCCGTCGGTGCGCAAGCCTCGACCAGCTCCGGACCGCGGCGAGGGGGTCGGGGTGCGTCCACCTCATGAGACTCCGCCTCCGGCAGGTGCTGCCGGGGCTGCTCCTGTCGATCACCCTGCCGAAAAGAGCGGTGATGCCGAGCCCGTCGCGGCTCGTGCGCCGAGGGTACCGCTACGCCCGCCTCTGGCTGGCGCGTTGCGTCCACCACTCGCCACAGGGCCACGCGCCGCTGTGCCACCCCCAGTCTCTACTCCTCCGCCAGCTCCGGCCCTTGCCGCTCCGCCTCCCGCCGCGTCGGCCACTGCGTCCGAGCCCGCTGCTCCGGTGGTAATTCCTCCGGCAACGGTGCATTCCGGATCTTCACTGGTGGGGCCAGGCGCCCCGCCGGAACGTCCCGCGGGTCCGCGCGCTCCCGCTGCTCCGGCTCAGCCTGCGCCGTCGCGTCCCGCTGGTCCTGGCGCTCCACAGGCTCCCTCTGCCGGGCCGGGTCAGCCGCGTGTGATTCCGGCTCGCGATGTTCCTATTTTCCGTCCTGGACAGGTAATTTCCGGTCCGCGCCAGCCTCTGCCACCTCCAGGTCCGGGCGAACGCCCCGCGATGGAAGGGCGGGACCGAAATACTCCTT
>JAWXCM010000273.1:0-14734 GCA_034408745.1 Bryobacteraceae bacterium | reverse complement strand
GGAACGTGCGCACGTTCCAGGCGAGCTGTTTAGCGGGATCGCGTTCGAAACCCGCGGTGTTGAACCAGCGCTCCACACTGCGTTGACCGGATGGGATGAAGAGATCGTCAAGGCTCGCGCCGTTGTAGATGACATTGCCGAAGCCGATGGGCGCGCCAGTCTGGTACTGATAGATGGCCTGAACCTGCCAGCCCCCCAGGATGCCATCCTGCCAGGCGGGAGCGGAGGCGAGGAGCGCACGGCCCTTACCCACGGGGAGTTCCCAGATGCCGGTGACGGAGACGTGGTGAGGCCGGTCCTGAGGTGAAATGACCTCCGTCGGAAATGCGTCGAAATCGTTGAGGAGCTCCACGGCCTCCATGAACTTCGACCAGGTATAGGACATCCCGATGGTGAATCCCCGGGAATAGCGTTTTTCGATGCGTGCCTGCAGGGAGTGATACCAGGAGTAGCCCTGGCTCTGGGTGGAGGAGACGGAGCCGAAATGCGGGTAGGTGGTGAGGAGCTGGGCTCGCGTCATGGTGCGGCCTGCGATGCCGGAGCCGTCGAACTCGGGCAGCCCGAAGAAGGGGTTGTTGAAGTTGGCGGTAAGGAAATCGATGCGTGCCTGGTCGCGGGAGGGCGAGGTACTCCACCATTCGCGCGGGAGCACGGAAAAGTCCCGGTCGATACCCAGTTTTGTGCCGCGATTTCCGACATAGCCGACGTCGAGCAGCACGCGGAGGGGGAGTTCGTGCTGGAAGCCAAGGCTCCAGCGCTGCATGTAGCCATTGGGCCGGCTGGGATCGAAGAAGGCGGGGCTCCGGCCCAGATAGGTCTTCAGGCCCGCCGAGGCGCCGGCAGGCTGCAGGAACCCTGCCGGGAAAGGATTCTTCAGCGAGGCGACGTAACTCATCCCGTTGTCGATCGACGGAATCAGGTTGGTTCGCTGGCTGAAGCCCTGCTGGTTGACGTCGGTCACGGTGGCTCCGATCAGCTCATAGAAGATACCGTACCCGCCCCGGACAACAGTTTTGGGCAGAACCTTCCAGGCGAAACCGAATCGGGGGGCGAAGTTGTTCCGGTCGGCGTTCCAGAGACCTCTGGAGACCCCGTTGACGCCGGAGAACAGCAGGCCACCAGGGGTGCGGAACTGAGAGGCCGGGAGTTCCGGGATCGGGGCCGTGGCGTACCTGGCACGGGCCTGTGCCTCGATCGGGTTGGTGACGGGGCCGTCGAAACCGCGGATGGTTCGGTTGTAGCGCTCCGTTGTGGGAGTTTCCACCTCCCAGCGGAGCCCGATGTTGAGGGTGAGAGACGGCGAGACCTTCCAGTCGTCGTGGAGGAAGATCCCCATGTAGCGGGATTGCTGGGCGTAACTGGCGTTCAGGTCGCGGCCTCCGCCGGTGGGGATGCCGAGGAGGAACGATGCCATGCCCTGGCCAATCGGGGCGGTGGGGGAATTATCCAGAGGTCCCCGGGTGTATGCGGCCTGGAAATCAAGCAGCGGGACGTAGTTTCCGAGCGTGGTGCGATTTTCCTGGAAAATGCGGAGTTCGCCGCCAAAGCGCAGGGAATGATTGCCGCGATTCTGAGTGATGTTCCCGTTAATGGTGTGGTAATTTGTCGCCGAGGTGTATCCGCCAGCCTGGCTGAGCGTCTGCAGGCCCTGGATCTGGATCGCCGGCAGCGTCTGCAGCGATTTATCCAGCGCGTTGACCAGTGAACTGTCGAATCCCAGCGCACCGAGATCCGTGCCCAGGCTGAGTGGACTGACGGTGTTCATGTAGCGCGTGAGGCCATAGCGCACGTTCAGAATGGTGTTGGGCGTAAGAACGTAGACATCGTCGACGGTGATCCCGCGGTGCATGCGGTCTTCAATCTGGCCTACGCTGGTGGCGGGCGCAAAGCGCTGATTGCCCGGCTCGTCGAGATTGGAGTAGGCGAGCGAACCGTAAATCCGGTGTTTATCGGTAAACGTGTGATCCGCCCGAAAAGAATGCGAGAAGTAATCGACGCGAGTGCCGATGGGCTGGATGAAGTTATTCCGGGCTTCGGGATTAGTGAAGTCGTTTGGAGTGGGGTAGAGCGCGGCTATCTTCGCGGCCACGGGATCAATGCGGCTGGACGGCAGGATATTGCCGGGGAACGGCTGCCGGGAGAACCGGCCACCGGGGGCTTCGACCGTGGTGTTGGGGTCGTAGATCTGATAGCGCGAGCCAAGCTTCAGCAGTTCGCTGAAATCGCCCCGGCGCTGCGCCTCGGTCGGCACGCTGTTGGTGCCGGTAACGGGGCGCTTGCGGTCCAGCATGTCGAAACCGTAGACGAAGAAGGTCCGGTTGCGGATCACCGGTCCAGCGATCGTCGCCCGGTAACGGTTGGTCAAAACGGGCGGCCACTGGGATTTCTTCTTCGCCTCGGTAATCGGTCCGGTGGTGGGGTCGAAGATGAAGCGATTGACGAAGAAATTCCGCGTGGTGAGTGGACGGCTGTAGTGAGAGAACCAGAAATCGCCCTTGAACTGGTTGGTGCCCGAGCGGGTGACGATATTGATATTGGCTCCCGAGAACCCGCCAAGTGAGGCGTCGAAAGGTGCGGTCTGCACCTTCATTTCCTGCACCATTTCCGGGGGAGGCGAGTACGATACCTGGCCGTTCTGGGTCATGACGGGGTTACCGTCCATCGCGAACTGGGAGGAACGCGCGCGGGTTCCCGCGGCGGCGATTCCGGAGATGGAATCGAGGGCGTGGGGAAACCAGCCGTGCGAGGAGGCGTTGGTGGAGATGATGCCGGGGGTGAGCTGCAGGAGGTAATACGGATTGCCGCCCGCGAGGGGAAGGTCCAGCAGGCGCTTGCGGTCGACAACCTGACCAACGCCCGACTCGGTAGTTTCCAGCAGAGGGGTTTCTGTGTTAACCGTGATGGACTCGGTGATGGCTCCGGGCTCCAGGACAACCTCGATATTGATGGCGTCGCCCACGCGGACATCGACCGCGCTGCGTTCAAAGCGCTTGAAGCCGGCGTTTTCGGAGGTGACGCGGTACGTTCCGGGGTTCAGGAAGGGCGCCAGGTAGTTACCGGACTGGTTGGATACGACCGTATTGACGACGCCGGTTTCGACGTTGGTCACCGTGATGGAGATGCCGGGGACGAGAGCTCCGGAAGTGTCGACGACGCGACCCAGAATGCGCCCTCTCGGATCCTGAGCGAATGCGAGTGGCAGACAGGCCACGAGGGCCAGCAATGTGCACAACCGTAATCCAGTCAACGTCGGATACCTCCTCGGGAAACTCGCCTTCACTCTATCGCAAGGCAACCGGACCGCAAAGGTGGGGGGCTATTCCTGAAGCAATCGGGTGCGCGACACAGAAGTGGAAGATTGGCCGGTTTCCTTTTTCTTTGGCGGCTTGTGCCTGAGTTTGGAAGTACACTCCGGCAGGAGGCCATCGTCTATGCTCAATGCACGGCTCGCACTTCTTAGGTCGATACTGACAGATCGCTTCGACCGGACAGCGAACTATTTCCTTCCCTGCCTTTTCGCCAGTACTTCTCCTGTAGGCCAGAAATCAGCTTTTTGGAAGCAACTTCCTTGCGGGCCTCTTGCCGCTGTGGTCCGAACGGGCCATTCCCTCCTTAATGGTCGAGGAGCCTGTTCAGTAACGCGGCATTCAGCAAGGGTGCCGAGGCCTGCACTTCCACTGAGTCAGTGACAGCGCCGACCTTCAGCGTGACGTCGATACGCGCGCTCTGGCCGGTTTCGAGGATCAGGTTGCTGACCAGCTCGCGGCGGAATCCCGGATGCTCCACCGACAGCGAGTAGGAGCCTGGTTCCAACTGGGGAACGGTGTACTCCCCGGTGGGCGAGGACTTGACCGCGCGCCGCTGGTTCGTTCCCGTATTGGTGACGGTGAGTTGCGCGCCATCGATGGGCGCGTCCGACGGATCGACGATGCGTCCGGAGAGATTGGAACGGTTACTTTGAGCACTCGCGAACAGGGAGGGCCAGGACCGAAATCGGCAATCGAGTACTGGTCAATGGAGTGTGCCTTTGCTCGCGTTTCAGGCGAGTCGTTGTATTTCGCTTTCGCGATATGGTTGCAACTGATCGATGGCCTCGTCAGGCATGGAGCGGGACCATCGGAAAAATTGGGCGTTGATTTTGGCGGGCGTGAAATCGACAATCAGGAAGCCGTCCTCTTCGAGGCAGGCCTGCTTTTCGATCATTTCCAGGTGATGCGGCGGTAAGGCGCGCATGCCCCGGTTGGCGGAGGGCCAGTTCTCGCCCGTCCCCACCGATCCGGGGAGCATGGCCACAACGGGATTGTTCTGGAAATTAAGGCGACCGCTGCGCTGGATATGGGCCTCGGCGATGGAGTGCATATCCCCGCTAATGAACAGCGGAATGTGGGTCCGCACGTCGGACGCGGCCTTCATTAAACGATCATGCTGAGAGAGCCAGCCCTGCTGCCAGTAAGGTTTGGCTTTGGCCACGGTGAGCTTGTCGCCGTCCCGCACGTCCGGATACCAGTCGCCCCACTTGCCGCAACTCCAGCCAGGAGGTTGCGACGGAACCTGCACCACGTGGTCCATCCGGGTGTCGGCCAGGCGCGAGGTAATCCATTTTTCCGTGTCGGCGGGGACCACCACGGCGTTTGGTCCGGCCAGCGTCAGGTAGCGGCGGCAATCGTATAGCAGCAATTCCGCGAGGCGGCCGAAACGCAGCGTCCCGAAACACTCGCCTGTTCCCGCCGGAGAATCCGGAGCGGACGCCCCGGCCAGACCAGGAGGGCGTTGGGCGTCGGGCAGGAATTCCGGGTAGTAGAGACGGCGGGTGGCGCGGCCTAACTGGAGCATGAAATGGTCCGGCGGATACGTGACCATTTGCTCGTCCGCGTCGTCGTTTTCAAAATAGTCGTGATCGTCCTGGAGGAAGAAGACCGGTACGCCGCGAAAACGGTTTCCGTACACCCGGCGGATCTGCTGGTCACCCACGGCTCGCAGGACGTCCTCGTTGGCTGTGCCCAGGATGGGTAGGTCGCGCCGGAACTTGCCGGTGGCCGCGACGACGTCCCGTGCGTATTTGGCCGGAAACGAGCCCTGGCGAAGGTCCCAGTAGATGTGGTCGCCGTTAGCGATAACGGCGTCGGGCGCGAAAGTGAGTGCCCGATCCAGCAAACGGCCCCTCTGCGCGACGCTGAGAAAATTGGACTTGCCGTTGGCGCTGATGATCCGCTCATCGCCGCCCGCGCAGGTGTAAATCAGCAGGCGGAAGCGCGCCGGGCGTTCCTCCGGGGCAGGGAAGGTCTTCAGGGTCCATGGAGCGCACAGGTCTTTGCCCCGCGCGTCCACCAACTGGAGTTCGTACGGACGTCCCGGTTCCAGACCGTCGGCGTCGAAGCGCCAGAAGGATCGCTGACGGTCCGTCTGCTCGCCTTTTTGGCGCCGCTTGCCGACTCGCAGCAGGGGCGCGGATGCTAACGGAGACGAGAACGACGCCTTCACCAGGATGCGCCGATCGCTGACCGTGGGCAGGATGTGGAGCACCTTCCCCGCGTCCCAGGAGCGCGACCCGGCGGCCAGCGAAAGCGCGGGCACCGAACCCAGAATCAGGTCTCTTCGCAGCAAAGACGGCTCCACCCCAACGTCTGTTTAACCAGTATCCCGATAGTGTACAACGCGCAAAGCGAGGCTCTGTGCTTTCACCCCCACCATCTCTCAACCGGAACGTCGCTCAGAAGCACATGCCAGATGAACAGATTCGCCAGACCCTCGTTCTCATTCCAGATCTGCTCCACCAGACCACGGTTGCCACGAATCTCCGGCCACGTCCCGGCAGCCTCCTCAAACGCCCGGCAAACTCCCGGCTGCGGCCGCGAGCCCGTCACCCACCCCGGCAACCCCGCCGTCATCAGCCCGTTCGACCTCAGCGTATTCGGGGCCGTCAGCGTGCTGATCGGCATTACGGTGCTGCTGGCATCGCTGGTCCCGGCAAGGCGTGCCACCGCGCTTCAGCCTGTGGAAGCGTTGCGGGACGAGTAGTAGTAGCCGCGCTTTCAGGGATCCTGGCGTGCAACGCCGGCGCGATCAGGCGAACCCAGGGAGACGCCGGCGGCGCGGAGGCGGCTGATCAGATCGGTGACCGCCCCCAAATTCACGGCGTAAACCAGAGTCTCTTCCTGGTAGCCCTTCAGCATCACGTTGTGAGGCGTCCCCAGACCCTCGACCGCGGCCGCTCCAGCGTAAACGAGCGCGGATACCGACGGCGCCAGATTCGCGTTGCGCTTTCAGCGGTAAGCCTTTCGGCGGTTGCGAACGCGCAGGACGCGCACGGTCTGGCCGTAGTTGTGGAAGCGGACGCGTTAGTTAGTCGCCGACGCGGAGGGCGATGCCCTCATCGACACCCGCCATGTCGGAAAGCGCGGCCTCGGTCCATTCGATCTCCCAAACAGCGGAGATCTGCTGGGCGGGCAAATGATCGAGAGAACTCCTGTTTAACGCAGATGATTCCTGACGGCAATCGAGGAGTTGCAGCGAGACGAAGCTTCGGTTCCGCGAGAGCACTGGCCGAGGACGGCCTCGCCCGGCAAGCCCTCGGCTGGTCGCTGGCGTCCTTCAAACATCGGCGTGGAGATCGGACAGGCCGCCATCCTCGTGGTGGTCCTGCCCGTCCTTGAGCTTATCCGGCGCCGCCGCCCGCCTCCGCGGATGAGCCTACTGGATCTCCACGTTCAGTTTTGAACCCGCTGGCCACGTCAGACTCTTCAGCACCAGCGAACTCGTCACCTTGTCACCGCTCAGATAATCCTTCCTGATCTGCGCACCGCAAACGTTGCCGGCCGCCCCCGGGCCCGGCACCCTGGCCAGGTACATCCGGTACTTCACCGTGTCGTCAGGTGGCAGATTCTCCAGGCAGATCGACGCCGTGAGCCGGTACTCGTGCTGATGACTGGTCGTCCTGGAGTAATCGGCCCACCCGATGGGGCCTGAATCCGTCGTTTTCTTCGTCGCCGGGTCCTCGAAGACCGGGAATATCGGAGGTCAGCAGCGCGACGCCATCGGAACCGCCTCCACCTTCCTGCGTGGTATGCCAGTACGCAGACGAAAGCGTGAACGTGCAGTTTCTGATCGGTCCACATCAATGCGGCTGGTGCGCCGTGCGGTATTCACGCCCATGGCGATCAGCTTTGCCTCCACGCGATCCAGGAAAATGCCCGTCTCCTCGGCGAGCTCCATCGCCGCATCGCCGCTCACCGGGAAATGCACGGTAAAGCGGTTAGCGGGCGAACGCACCTCACCGAAGCCGCCCATCGCCATCAGGATGCTGCTGACCGAGCCGGGATCCACCATCAGATGCTTCTCCCGTGCTTTTGCGGCCGTTCTCCACCCGCGCCGGCAGCAGTTTGATGCCCCGAGTCGGCGTCAGACCCGCGGGCAGTTCCGCCGACCACAACACGGTCACCGGACCATTCGGGGCACCCGTCAGCGGCACGGATACCTCAATCGACTGCGTCTGGTTCACCCCGATGCCTTCCACCTTGAAGATCTTCGAAATCCTCTGCGGCGACGGAGGTTCCGGTGAATCCAGCGCGGAGAGCTTCACCCTGGAGCCCGCCGTCAGGGCTCCGGCGGGAACCTGGATGCTGACTTCGCCCTGCACGGTTCCCCCACCTGGCCCGACCATGGTCTCCGACAACACCTGCCACGTTGGCCCGGGCAAATACTGCCCGTACAACGCGATAGTCGCCGGACCGCCGACCGATGGTGCGCACGCCCGCGGATTCGCCAGTTGCATCCGGTACGGCCCGGCCGCCAGCGTGACATCCACCGTGCCTTCGGCCCCACACCACGGCGACCCGTCGGTAAGGCAAGTGCCGCCGCGCGTCAGCGAGGCCGACAGCAGCACAGCCGAACCCTGCAGCACCTTGTAATCCACCCGCGACTCGCCCGTATCCCACTTGTACATCGCGTACACCTGCTTCACCCTGGCCGCCCGCTCCAGCGTGAAATCCCGGACACCGCTGAGCAGGCATGTGTCGGGAATATCGGAGGTCAGCAGCGCGACGCCATCGGAACCGCCTCCACCTTCCTGCGTGACGGTCAGCGTCAGGGGTACTTCCACGCCCATGGTGAAGACCCCATAGGCGATGTAGTATTCCCCCGCTTTGGGCGTATCGATCACGATGCGCTCCTTCGCGGTGTCGCCCACTGAGCGGAAGTCCGCCACCACCTGGCTCTCCAGGTCGACGTCAGTGCCGTAGCGCACGAAGAGATCCACGTCCACGTCCTTGCGGCTGCTGTCGATCTCGATGACCACGCGGGTCGTCTGCGCAGGCACAGTTAGCCGGTGGCTGTAGTCGCCGTGGAAGAGCGTCGAACTCTGGACAGCGGGGAGAGTGAACTGGACTGGACGGCCAGGAGTGACAGGAGTCTGAGCAGAGACGCCAGCCAGCGAGCAAACGATAGCAAGGATCGTAACCCGAGGCATGTGGTCAACCTGCGGTGACGAGTATACTCCTTATCCTGCCGGAATTTCCGCGGCGCCTTCCCTCTAACCCGCCGCGATGAGTGACTCCAGCGTCCGGAAGTACATCACACCCTCGCATCACGCGTCCCCAGCCGCGCGCAAATCCGAGCACCTCATGCGCGGTCGAATGGTAGTGGTGAAAGTCGTACACACCGTCACGCCACTGCGCGGGCCAGCCGTTACGGCCGAACATCTGTTCCATGCGCAAGGCCGCGGCGGACGTGGTCTTCGCGTCGAAAACGCCGCGGTACACCAGCACTGCAAAGCGCTCACGGCAGCACAGCGCCTCCAAATACCAGTGATCTTCTGTCCACCAATAATAGGTGCGCATTCGGGGGGCGATGTCGCTGACCTGTGGCGGGCAGGGCTGGGTTCCAGAGCTCGCCGTCCCTGTCGTCGGCAGGTTCTGCGGTTCCGCGGCCATGCGAGGCTGCTGCTCGCGAGTGTCGACGCGCAGACCGCTTTTGCGCGGATCAGAATTTGTAGTCGGGCGGCTTGATTCCCTTGACCCGGAGGTAGACCTCGGCCTGACCGCGATGGTGGGCAGTGTGCGTGAAGTAGCTCCACAGCCATTCGTAGCCGGTGAGCTTGCGGGCCGGGGGGCCCTGGATATTGTCGAGCTTCTCCCAGGTGGCGGCGGCGATGGCTTTGTCGCAGAACGCGAAGGTGTCCTTCAGGAATGTGATTGCGTCCTCGCGGGAGACTTCGGACTTCTGCTGAGATTTCAGCCAGGCGGCGATTCCTGCCGGGGGCTCGGGTTTGGTGAGGCCGCTGGCATTGGCACAGGCGTTGACGTCTGCGTTGGCGATGTGGGCCATGAGTTGGCCGAAGCTCATCTCCTCGGGCGTGGGGCGGAAGGTGTAGCCGTCAGCCGGCATTTTGTCAGCGACTGCGATGGTGAATTCGCCGGACACTTTCCAGTGGCTTGCGATGGCGTCCTTGACACTGGACTGGGCGAGCGCCGGAAGGGTACACAGCCCGGCGAGGAGAACGGCGGTAGCGACTTTCATGAGAGTTGATTGTCGCACTGATTTGCCTCGCTATCGCGTTGAGGACGACGCGAATGCTCGTGCCGGCGTGCCGCTCCGGAGGTTGGAACATGGCCACCGCGTCCTTTTCATCGGGAGACAGATCTAAGCGAGTGCCAAAATAGTTCCGCGCCTCCCACCAGTTCCATCACGATTCGCGTTGTCTTCGAGACCGTGGATCGCGGCGATGTTCGGGTGATTCAGTGACGCCAGAACGTGCTCCCGCCGGAGAGCCCGGCGATGTTGTCCGCATCACTGGAGAAAACTCGGACTGCGCTCATGCCGCCCTCGCCGGTGATCCGGTAACCAGACAGATCAAACGAACAGCAGGTGCTTGCCGGGATCGCGCCAGTTGCCAGTAAGTGCGAACGCCCCGACGTCGTGAAGCATGGGAATATTCGGGTGACTGGGAGCCGAGATGGCCCTGAAACCTTCGCTGATGCGGTCGAGTATCCGGGATCCGTTCCACCGCCTGCATGGTTGCAGGGTTGACGGAAGGGTCCCAGTATTTAGCTGCCTCCGTCCGCGGAACGCTCGCAAAGAAACTCGGAGATCCGTTCGACGTGCTCAGGGCCAAACAGCAGGCCGCCCTGCAGCGCGCCCTGCACCTCAGCCGGTCCCCAAATCGGCGTCATGATCGAGCGCAGCCGGTGGTTTCCCGCACCCAGCAGCAAATGACCCACTTCGTGCACCATCACGTGTCCCAGCAGTCTGGCGAGTATGCTCCGACGGCCAGCGGTATCCTCGAACACCAGGTTCTCAATGCGGTCCATGAAGATATACGCCGTGTCGCCGGTGAGCCCGTCCATGGTCATGAGCGCCATGCCGAGAGCCTCGTTGCGCGCAAGCTTGAGCCGCTCGCGCATGTGCCGGGGCAGAATTACCAGACGGAGCGCATCGGCCGGACAGCGCGAGCGGAACCTGCCGGTGGAAGCTTCGCACCACTGGACCCCGACGCCTGCCTGACTCAGAATCTGCGTTGCCGCCTGCTCAGCAATTCTCAGCAGCGACGCTTCGACCCCCGCGTAGTTTACGGTATTAATTTTTAGTACGTCAGCAGAAGCTGCGGTGCCTGCAGACGCCAGCAACAGGGCGCTCAGGACAATGCCACGGCGGCTCACCGGAAACGCTTAAGCAATTGCTTTGCCAACTCAAAGTCATACACTTGCACGTCGAACTGGGTGAACTGACTCACTTTGCACCCAGGAAATACGGGCGTCAGCATGAATATGGGCACTCTGTGCGCACCGGCAAACCGCAACAATATCAATCCATTAGTTGCTTTTTTGTACTGAGCGCCGTTAGTTGTTTCGGCGACACTGGCAACTTCTTGACGGAATTCGCAGCACTTGACGAAATCATGCGCCCGGCGTTGACAACGTACAGCGTAAAAGGCGGGTCACTCGCCGTCGTGAAAAACGGGCGGCTGGTTTATGCGCGCGGGTTCGGGATGGGCGACGTCGAGGCGGGAATCGCCGTGCAGCCCACGTCTTTGTTTCGCTGGGCCAGCGTCAGCAACGGCCGGTGGGGCGACTCCCGCCCTGCAGAGCGTCACCGTCCGACACCCGCTGCAAGCATGTCGGAGGCTGGGATCGCGACAAAATGAGCGATTCCGTCGGCGGCGACATGATCCTGAAAATCGCCAGCGATACTCGCAGCAATATTCCGCCTCCACGCGATACCGTGATCCGGTATATGCTGGCACAACCAGTGAATTACGCACCCGGCCAGCGATTCGCATATTCCACTTTCGGATATATATTACCGGGACGCGTGATTGAATTGAAAAGCTAAGCGGCCAGCCATATACCGACTATGTCCGATCCATGCTGGCCGCACAGGTGGTTCGCGTCCGACCCGGCCTGCCTGCCGTCGCGGAGGAGGTCTGCCAGGTCGATCCCGAGGGCGCCGTTGTGCCCCGGCCCATCCGATTCACAGCCGGGGACGAAGAGCTGCACCTCCTGATCTACACGGCCGGCCTGCGCGGCTCGCGCTCCACCGCCGTGCGCATCGGAGACCAGCGGCTCACGCCTTCGTGCGCGGGTCCGCAGGGCTCGTTCGCAGGCCTCGACCAAATCAATATCCGACTCCCACACGCGCTGGCAGGTACCGGAGCGGTGCCGCTCGTTGTGGAGGCCGAGGGCGGCGCCGGCAACACCGCATCGCTGACCTTCGAGTAACAGCCTTACTTTAATAACGCGCATCTGGAAAAGCAGGCATCGATAGCCCTGATAATGCTCCGTTATTGTTTAAGTTTGCTTGCTCCCCTTCACCACGGCCCAGGACGTGGCATTCGCCGACAGCGCACGGGCGCAGTAGCACCCAGCGACCGCATTGTAATGGGTGGGCTCCCCGCCGAGCCCAGCGGTGCCGCCTAATCATGCCCGTCGGCGCGAATCGTCTGCTCCCAACTCGCACCGTTGTCCGACAGGAAAATAATCACGGTATTATCCAGCGCGTTCATCGATTTCAACTGATCGACCACGCGTCCGACCTCTTTGTCCATGCGCGTGATCATCGCCGGCGCCTCCTTCTCTCCCCGCCCGGCCTCCCATCCTTCCAGCCGAATAATATCCTCGCTAAAACAAATATGAACGGCATTTCCTGGGTTGACTTACCCCTTTACATCTTGTTTAATTGCGAATAACCAGGTGCGGCAGCAGATGCCCCTGACGATTCGTACGCTCAACCAGATAGCTTTGGGGGTTCAAATAATGCTCAGGAAATCAATCGCCGCGGCGGGCTTCTTCGCCCTGCTGGCAATGCTGCCAGCCGCGTATTCCCAGGGCGTCACCGGACAGATGTCCGGCAACGTCGCCGATTCTTCCGGAGGCGCGCTGGCGAGCGCGACGGTGAAACTCACAACCGATGTCTCCGGGGCGGAAAGACTGTACACCACCGGAGCGAACGGCTCCTTTATTTTCACCAATCTTTTCCCGGGAAACTATTCCCTCACCGTCACCGCGCCGGGATTCAAGACATACCAGCAGAAAGCGATTCCCGTTGGCACCCAGGAGCGGGTGGATATGCATGAGATCCAGCTCTCCGTTGGCGACATCACCACCACCGTGGAAGTCTCGTCCGAGACGCCGCGGGTGGCCACGGACAGTTCAGACCGTGCCATCTCCATCGGTCTGCGGCAGATTGAAGACACACCAACACGGGGGCGCAACCCGCTGTCGCTGATCATGACCCTGCCTGGGGTCCAGACGCTGGCGAGCAGCGACAACCGAGGCTGGGGCGGAGGCGGTATCCCGGCGGTGAATGGCGGGCGAACGGGACAGGTGGTGCTCAACCTGGACGGCGTCGCCAGCCAGGACTCGGGCAACCTCAACCCCGGCTACCTGTCACCCAGTATTGACGCGATTGGCGAAGTAAAGCTGCTGGTTTCCAATTACACCGCCGAATATGGCGGACGTACCGGTGGCCAGTTGACCTTCACCATCAAGAACGGCACCCCACAGTTTCACGGCACCGCGTTCTACTACTGGCGCCATGAATCGTTCAATGCCAACGAATTCTTCAACAACAAGCTCGGCATCGCCCGTCAGCGTTACCGCTTCCAGAACCCGGGCGGTACTTTGGGCGGCCCGGTACTGATCCCCGGCACCCCGTTTAACCGAAACCGGAACAAACTGTTCTTCTTCGTCTCGGCCGACTACCTGCTGAACAGTAACCGCATCGACAACACGTTCACCATGCCATCCCTGCTGGAACGCCAGGGTGATTTTTCCCAGACCGTGACCACACAGAACGTTCAGGTTCCCATCTTCGATCCCGCCGCCAACCAGACGCCGTTTCCGGGCAACCGTATTCCGGCCAGCCGCTTCAGCCCGGCCGGCCAGGCGATGCTGAACCTTTTCCCGCAGCCCGATGCGCAGGGACTCGCGCTTGATCCCACCGGCCTGCGCCGATTCAACTACCGGGCCATTCTGCCGCAGTTGCGGCCCAATCGCGACACCATCGTGCGCTTTGACTACAATGTCTCGCAGAAGATCAACACCTACGTGCGGTTCATTCAGGACTATCAGGCGGTGGACGGCTACGCCGGCACCGTGGGACCGGCCGGTGGCGCGTGGGGGCAGTTCCCCCACTCCTACAACGTGAAGGCGATCGGCGCGGTGGCGACGATGATCTACACCATCAACCCCAACCTGGTGAACGAAGCCACCTGGGGCACCAACCGCGGCCTCCAGAGCGTGAACCCGCTGGATAATCCGTCCTCAACCGGGGTCGGTGGCACCAGGACGTACCAGGACAATCTGCTGCCTCTGAAGGGAGTCAACGGACAGGCCGTTAACCTGCCGCGCATCTTCTCCGGCAGCAACTCGCTGAACCTTCTTCCCCAGGTCAACTTCGGCTTCCCGTCAGGCTTCTCGCCCCAGTCGGCAGGCCAGGGGATCAGCGGAACGCCGGCGTTCGGCCACGATTCGCGCTGGCCCTTCACGGGCAGCGACAATGTCCAGACGATCACCAACAAGATCACCTGGAACAAGGGGGCGCACACCGTCAAGGCGGGCATCTACATTGAAACGATGGCGCGCAACGTCAGCGTCTTCTCCACCTACAACATCGCCGGATCCTACTTCTTCGGCTCGGATCGCGCGGCGGCGCTGGACACCGGGTACCCTTACTCCAACGCCTTGATGGGCAGCATCTTCGCCTACGGCGACGACAACAAGAAGCAGCTTAACCGGGCCCGGTATCAGCAGTATGAGTGGTTCGTGCAGGATACCTGGAAGGCGACGCGAAGGCTGACCATCGACGCCGGCGTCCGCTTCCACCGGATGGGCGATCTTTACTCGAGCGGCGGGACTCTCGGGATGTTCAACGAGAAGGACTATGATCCGACGAAGGCGGGTCAACTACTGTACCCGACGCTGGTGGACGGCCAGCGGCGCGCGGTGAATCCGAGGACCGGAGCGCTGTTCCCGTTCGTCCGGCAGGGCACGTTTGATACGGCTTCGTACCCCTCCGGCGGAGTTCCGTTCAGTGGTATCCGCCAGTACGACAGCCACTTCTTCAAGGTGCCGCCGATCCAGATCGCGCCCCGCTTCGGTTTCGCGCTGGACGTCTTCGGGAACGGCAAATCCGCTATCCGCGGCGGCTTCGGCGTTACCTCGGGCCGCAACTGGACGGTGGACAGCATCGGTGCCACTGGCGCGGGTGTCGGCCCGCTGGCGGCTCCCCCGAACTTCCAGTC
>JAWXCM010000272.1:0-4894 GCA_034408745.1 Bryobacteraceae bacterium | reverse complement strand
TCTCCGACGACCGTTACCACAATATCGGTGTGCCGCCCAGCCCCGACTTCCTTAACAGCCCGAACAAGCAGATCACATTCCGCTTCGAGCAGGCGTCGAACGGAGTATCGCGCACCCTGTATGATTCGACTCGTGACGACCTGGGGCTGTACTACGTCACTAAACGGGCCGACGACATTGGCAAGTTCCGCACCGCAAGTCTGCGGGAACTCAAGCATACCGCCCCCTACATGCACAACGGGATCTTCAAGACGCTGCCAGAGGTCATCGACTTCTACAACCAGGGTGGCGGCAAGCACCCCATCAAGAGTCCGCTGCTCAGGCCGCTGGATTTGAATCATGACGAGCAGGACGACCTACTCGCCTTCCTCGAAAGTCTGTCGGGCGACCCACTCACTGACAAACCCCCGCCATTGCCGCCCTACGGCTCGTACCGACTGAAAGGAAGCCCAGGAGATGAATAACAACGATCCCCTCGCCGATCCCAAACCGGACTGTGATCGGCTATGCAACCCTCTGGGGTTCGACCGACGTGACTTCCTGTTTGCCGCCGGGACTTCGCTCGTCGCCCTGACCGCCCCCGGACTGTTCGCCGGACCAGTTCAAGCCAAAATCGCCAAGTACCCCCGGAAGAAAGTCGCCCTCATTAGCAAACTCAAAACGGGTGTTGCGGTCGAATTCCGCTACCCGTGGAACCACGACAATTGCGATTCAGTGCTATTGAAGCTCGGTCAGGAAGCAGCGGGAGGGATCGGCCCCGACAAAGACGTGGTGGCATTCAACGGTCTCTGCCCGCACATGGGATGGGGCATCCCGGCCACGAAATTCTTCGCTGATCCGGGAATCGCCGGCCCGTGTCCGGGCCACTGGACGACGTTCGACCTGACCAGGTACGGGATGGTCGTCAGCGGCCACGCGACACAAGGATTGCCTCAAGTGATCCTCGAACTCGACGGCGATGACATCGTTGCCGCGGGGATGCTCGGCCTGATCTTCGGGTTTCACGACAACACGGCGGAACCGAAATGAAATGGGGACGCAAAGACCGACTAATATTCATACAATGTTTTTCAGTTGATCACCAAAGGAGTCTTCCATGGACCGACGTTTGTTCCTGTTCGCCTCGTCCGGGGCCGCAGCCGGCTCTGTGCTCGTTCCGGGCTTTGCCGAGGCCGACGATGCAGACACATCGCTTTTCTCCGGAAGCGGTTTGACGACTGGCAAACCAAAGCCCCTGAAGCACAAGTCGGTTCCCGGGTTTCTGAGCGAAGCCCAGATTGCCCCACACCACATTGCCCACTACGGCGGCGCGTTGAAGGCGTTCGCTGGGGCTGAGGCCAAATTTGAGGAGAGCTTCACGAAGGGGACGGTTATTGACTCCGCAGCATTCGAGCGGTTAAAGCAGATTCAGTCGAGTCGGGGCGACAGTGTGATCCTTCACGAACTGTACTTTGACGGCCTTGCCCTCAAGGCGACCGCTCCACCCGAGGCGCTCAAGACGGCAATCGAGAAGCGATTCGGGTCAGTAGACAAATGGACGGCGGACTTCGTGGCGAGTGCGAAGGCGGCGGCGGGGTGGGCCATGCTAGTCGTCCACCCAGTCAACGGCAGGCTGTACAACGTGGTCAGCGACGAACACGCCCAAGGCCCTCTGTGGCTGGCGGTACCACTGGTTGTGATCGACGTGTACGAACACGCCTTCTACATCGATTACCAGAATAAAAAGGCCGACTACGTCGAGAATTTCTTGAGCTTCATCGACTGGGCCGAGGCCGATCGGCGGTTCCGTAAAGTCGCGAACGACAAGTGAGGTTTTCGTGGAACTGCCGATCTACGAACGCACCGACCGTGTGCCGCTCCCGCCCAAGGACGCTCGGGTGCAAACCACAGCTTGTGCGTACTGTGCGGTCGGTTGCGGCTACAAGGTCTACACCTGGCCGGTCGGCACGGAGGGTGGTCCGACCGCGAAGGAGAACGCCTTCGGTGCCGATTTTCCGACCGGGTTCGAAGGGTTTTGGGTCAGTCCAAACCAACACAACATCGTCTTGGTTGGCGGCAAGCCACACTACTGCGTCGTCGTGCCGGACTCCGACGCCACGGTTGTCAATCCCGGCGGCAACCATTCCATCCGGGGCGGCACGCTGGCACTCAAGTGCTACACGTCCACGGGGCCAACGCAGGACCGCCTTCAATTCCCCCAAGTTCGGGTGCGCGGCACGCTGGTGCGGGTGAGTTGGGACACCGCCATTGAGGTGATGGCGGCGGTCAGCCAGCACGTCCTGACGAAGTACGGCGAAGCAGCGTGGGGAATGAAGACGTATTCCTACGAGTTCTTCGAGAACACCTACGCCATTTCTAAGCTCGCCTTCGAGTCGATCAAGACCCCCGCGTTCGCCGTCCACGACAAGCCGTCGATGTCGAACGATACTGCCGGCATGGACGACGCGGGGATCGTCACCTTCAGTGCCGCTTACGAGGACTTCAAGGCCGCGAGCGTCCTGTTCATTTCCGGCACCGATCCTTACGAGTCGAAGACCGTCGTCTTCACCGAATGGATGATGCGGTCGAAGGCGAAGATGATTTTCGTCGTCCCCCGCCGCACGATGGGCGTGGCCTACGCCGAGGCAAATGGCGGCTTGTTCCTCCAGATCGTTCCCGGTACGGACGCCTTGTTGCACATGGCCCTCAGTCGGGTCATCCTCGAAAACGGCTGGGAGGACAACGAGTTTATCGACAAATGGGTCGCGAATGCCTGGGAGATCGACAGTGGCTTCGGTCGCGGCTCCCGCAACACTCCCTGGCAATGGCGCACCACCTGGGGCGACATCGGGGCCGTCGAGTTCGCTGCGTACAAGAAATGGCTGCTGGGCTACGAGCCGGCATCCCTCGACTTCGCGACGAAGGAGACCGGCATCTCCAAGGAGAGAATCATCGCGGCGGCGAAGCTGCTCTCCGGTGCAGGCGCAGAGCGTCCCAAGGCGACGTTTCTCTTCGAAAAGGGAAATTACTGGAGCAACAACTACCTCAACACCGCCAGCATGGCCTCACTGGCTCTTCTCTGCGGCTCGGGGAACCGTCCGGGCCAGATGGTCAGTCGGCTAGGAGGCCACCAGCGGGGCTGGATCGGAGCGGCGCCTTACCCCCGGGAGAAGTCGCCCGAACGCCTTCCCGGTCGCCGCAAGATTGAACTCGACCTCGACCGCTGGGTCGAGAAAGGCGAAGTTCGGTTTATGTGGGTGATTGGCACGACGTGGACTGGGGCGATGACCGCCAGCCAGGAACTTGCTCGGACGCTGCGGAAGCTGACCGTCGAGAGCAGACACCAGCCGGCCAGCGAGAAGAAGGACGACATCATCGACGCCCTGGTGAAGCGAGTGGACGCCGGGGGCATGGTGCTAGTCGATTCGGACTTGTACCCTGTCAATCCGCTGAACACGGAGTTGGCCGACATCGTGCTGCCCGCCGCTTCCTGGGGTGAACACGACGCGGCGAGGGCCAACGGGGAGCGGCGGCTGCGTCTGTACCCGAAGTTCTACGATGCCCCCGGCGAGTCGAAGCCGGACTGGTGGGCCGTTGCCAAGCTCGGCAGGGCGCTGGGTTTTACGGGCTATGAATGGGCCGACGACAACGCCGTATTCGAGGAAGCGGCCCGGTTCAGCCGGGGCGACGTGCTGGACTATTACCCGCTCGTCTGGAAGGCGAAGAAGGATGGCAAGAAAGGCCACGACGCCCTCCGCGAGATGGGGACGACGGGCATCCAATGTCCTGTGCGGTACGAGGAAGGCAAGCTAGTTGGCACCGCCCGACTGCACGACAGCACGTTGAAGCTCACCGACCCTGAAGGCCCGACAACACACGCCAAGTGGTTGACGGCGTTCAACACCCATTCGGGCAAAGCTCTGCTCATCAAGAGTCCGTGGGAATTGTTCGCCGACTTTTACGCCCGGATTAAGCCGGATCAGAAAAAGGGCGAATTCTGGCTGACGTGCGGACGCATCAACGAGAGCTGGCAGTCGGGATTCGACGACCTCCGCAAACCGTACATGGCGGCACGCTGGCCGGGCAACTTCGTCGAAATCCACCCCGACGACGCCAAGACGTACAAAATCGAGAGCGGTGATGTGGTCAGGCTGACGAACGACGACGTGCTGATCCAGACCGGCGGCTTCAATCGGGTGGAAGCCGAGGAGATCAAGTTCTCCTGGCTGGAGCAGAACGGGCACATCCGCATCGGGAAGGGCGAGATCGAAGCCATCGCGATGGTGACGCCGGCGGTGCCGGCGGGAGTGCTGTTCACCTATTTCCTGTTCCCGCCGAACCCGTTCAATGCCCTCTCACACCGAGTCGCCGATCCGATTACTAACAACTACCGCTACAAGCTTGCGAAGGCGACCGTGGCGCGGGTGGGTGAGTCGCCATACAAAAAGGACCGGCGATTCTTGACGTTTCAGCGGCGCGACTTCGCGAGCTGATTTTGGGTGCGATTTTTGGGGGCGCACGGGCGCGCACGGGGGGCAATTCTGGTCATATATGCTGCATTAGCGTACAATTCGAGGTCAACACGCTTTGCGGTTTTTCATAGCTGGGCGTGCAGTTCCAGCGTGATCCCAGGGCACCGCTGGAAGCGAAGGAATGGAAACGGATTGGTTGCAAGTTGTTTTGCGACAACGGATTTGGAAGTTCAATTGACTTCTTGCGTCATCGGCAACTCATCGTTGCGAACGACCGAACCAGTGAGATTTGCGCAGCCTCCCACCCATCGACCCCGGTGATAAAAAGTTCTATTGGTGTCCTCCCGCCTCCACTTCAGAGAGATCAGCCTTTGGACGCTTCGGTGCTCAAGGGCTGATTTCTTTTGTGGCAAAGCACTTAAGGGTTGCGGGGAAAGAGATCG
>JAWXCM010000271.1:0-8224 GCA_034408745.1 Bryobacteraceae bacterium | reverse complement strand
TTCTGAGCGCGGCCTTTCGGTTTTTCCTCAAAGGAAAGATCCTCGGCGACACACTCCGACTTGCTCAGGCTACCGGGTAACTGCCGTTTCTAGGTTGAAGTACGACCCGTGGGGATCGCTGCCCTCCAGCGACATGATCAAATCCAGCCCCACCGCCGTCCGCCGCTTCTCGTCATAAGCAGCCGCAAACCGCGCCGGATTGACCTGTCGACCCACCTGCAACAGCGCCAGTTGCTGATCCGGCCGCAGCCAGAACACCGTGCTGACATCCCCGTCCGGCATCACCACCGCCCAGTCCTTTGCCAGCAGCCGGTCCAGCATGCGCGTCACCACGTCCCGAATCGGCGCGCGAATCGACTCGTCGACCACTACGTCATAGGCAACGCTCAGCCCAAAAAACGCCCCCAGATACTGGTCCCGCGAAGTGTTGCCGACCCACCGGTACGGCACCCCGTTGAGCGCCGTCGAAAACACACCGTGCGACCGCTCCTCATTCGCCGGACCTGCGCTAAACGGCGAATCCGATCGCAGCACGCACCGCGAAAGCAACCCCACCCCAGTCGCATCCACCAGCAGCCGGATCCCGTCGACGCCCTTGCGCACCGCCGCCAGCGACTCCGCCGACCGCGTCACCTGATACCGAAACGCCTCAGCCGCCAGCCAGTTCCCCGTCCAGATCGCCGAATCCCCGCACCGCGTATAAGTCAGCAGTTCCGCCGAACTGGCCGAAACATACATCGGGTTCAAAATCGTGCCAAACGGCACATGCCGAGCCTGTATCTGACTGGAAATACGTAGCGCCGACTCCTCAGGAGTAGCCGCCACCAATCCAGCAACAAAAGCAAACGTGAGCGCGACGCGGGTGAACATCATACTGCGTAAAGTAAGACGCCGCCCCCGCACAAATTGGTCCCGAAGTAGCCAACTCCAGCCAGCCAGGGGGGCAGCCGCCCACGGCTGCGGCGGGTCCCCAGACCCGCCAAATATGTTAAATTCGAAGCCGCAATGAGAATCCCAGCCCTGCTCCTCGCCGCCCTCTGCTGTCACGCAGCCCCGGCCGACTGGCACACCGCTCCCCAAACCGAGTGGACCAGCATGTTCAACGGCAAGAACCTCGACGGCTGGATCGCCAAATTCGCCAATCACGAACTGGCCGACAACTACGCCGACACCTTCCGCGTCGAGGACGGCAAAATCCGCGTCATGTACGACAAATACAGCGACTTCGGAGCACGCTTCGGCCACCTCTTCTGGAAGCAGAAGCTGTCCCACTACGTCGTCTCCATGGAGTACCGCTTTTTCGGCGAGCAGGTAAAAGGCGGCCCAGGCTACGCGAAACTCAACAGTGGCGTAATGGTCCACTCCCAGTCCCCCGAATCCATCCTCAAGGATCAGGACTGGCCCATCAGCGTCGAAGCGCAGTTCCTCGCCGGAAACCGCACCACCATGAACGTCTGCACCCCTGGCACCGAAATCCACATGGGCGGCCAGATGGTGAAAGCCCACTGCACCAACTCAAAATCGAAAATCTACGGCAATGACGAGTGGGTGAAAATCGAAGTCGAAGTCCTCGGCGGCGAGCGCATCAAGCACTGGATCGGCAACGAAGTCGTCCTCGAATTCGAGAAGCCAATGATCGGCGGCGGCGTGGCCAACCGCTTCGACCCCGCCATCAAGCAGGACGGCAAGATCCTCACCGAGGGCTACATCGGTCTCCAGGCGGAGAGCCAGCCCGTCGAGTTCCGCAACGTCCGCCTCCTCAACCTCTCCGGCTGCACGGACCCCAAATCGAAGGACTACCGTCCGTGGCTCGTATCCAGCGACAGCACCCGCTGCCGCTAAACGGGAATGACATACGACACCGACGTAGCCTGGATCCACGACCAGGGCTTCAGCAGCTACGCACTCAACACCACACCCGGCGTCCTCAACTACCTCGCGCGATACGGCGGCCATGACGGCCTTGTAGTCGACCTCGGCTGCGGCAGCGGCATCCTCGCCCGCGAACTCGTCCTGTCCGGCCACAACGTCCTCGGCGTCGACCTCTCTGAATCCATGCTCGCCCTCGCGCGCAAGCAAGCCCCCGAAGCCGAGTTCCGCCAGGGCTCCATTCTCGACGTCCCCATCCCGCGCACCTCAGCCATCCTCTGCCTCGGCGAGGTCCTCAGCTACGCCGCCGCCGACCTCCGCTCCACGGCAGCCATCACACGATTCTTCCGCCGCGTCTGGAAGGCACTGCTCCCCGGCGGAATGTTCCTCCTCGACTTCGCCCAGCCCGGCCGATTCCCCGCCGGAATGCCACGCCACAGCCACTGGACTGGCGAGGACTGGGCCATACTCATCGACGCGCTGCCGCAAAAGGACAAGCTGCTCCTCGTCCGGCAACTCACAGCCTTCCGCAAAGTTGGCCGACACTGGCGCCGCACCGACGAAACCCACCGGCTCCGCCTATTCCCCGATACCGAAATCGACACCATCCTCCGCGCGGCCGGCTTTGACGACCCGCACTTTCTCCGCCTTCTGGGACACTATCGATTTCCCTCCGGCCATTCCGCGGCGATAGCCGTGAAGGCCCTCAAGCCTCCAGATAAAACGTGACATTGAGGGGGGCAGGCCCCCAGGCCTGCGGCGGTCTCTCAAGACCGCCACACCTACCCTGGTCAGATCCTCGCGCTATTCTGAAGCTTCTGGACACGCGTACCAAAATTGTTACGCCCGAGGCAGCGGCTCGGGCGCAAAGGCCCGTCACGCTCGTACTCGGCTACTTCGATCCGTATTTTGCCGAACATGCCAGAACGCTCCGCGAACTACGCGCGCAACACGCCAACAGCACCCTGATCGTCGCCATCCATGACCTCCCGGGGCACCCTCTCCTGACCCGCCAGGCTCGCGCCGAAATGCTCGCCGCGCTCCATGCAGTCGACCTCGTACTCGCCGATCCCACAGACCATTTCGAAGCTGATACCGTGGTCGACCTCCGCGAAAAAGATGCAGCATGGTGCAATGATCTGCGGCAGCATGTGTTCGACCGCAGCGGAAAGCCGCGCGCATGACGCCGCGGAAAATTCTCGTAGTGCGCATGGGAGCCATGGGCGACATCATCCACACCCTGCCCGCCGTAGTCAGCCTCCGCCGCAGCTTCCCCGAAGCGCAGATCACCTGGGCCGTCGAGCAGCGTTGGGCACCCCTGCTCGAACACAATGGCGCAGTCGACAAACTGGAATACGTCAACCGACGCAGCCTCACCGCCATCCGCACCCTGCGCCGGAATCTCAAGGCAGCCCAGATCGACCTGGCAGTCGACTTCCAGGGCCTGATCAAATCCGCATTAGTCTGCCATTTCGCGAGCCCCGAACGCATCATTGGAATGCACCGTTCCGCAGCCCGCGAATCCCTCGCAGCGCTCTTCTACTCCCGCACCGTGACACCGAATTCGACCCATGTAGTCGACCGCAACCTGGAGCTCGCAGCCGCTGCGGGAGCCACCTCCAACGGCATCGCCTTCCCCCTGCCACCCGGCGAACCGGAAGGCAGTTTACCGGCAGTCCCGTTCGTACTGGCATGCCCTCTCGCGGGATGGATCAGCAAGCAGTGGCCGTTAGAATACTATTCTGAATTGGGTGTGCTTTTAAGACAGCGTGGGTTTGAACTGGTGCTCAATGCGCCGTCCGTTGTGACCGCCGCCAACACGGTTCCGCACGTCTCCGGAATCCCAGGGCTGATCCACGCGATTCGGCGAGCCTCCGCGATAGTCGGTGTCGACAGCGGACCCCTGCATCTCGCCGCGGCACTGGGCCGGCCCGGCGTCGCGATATTCGGTCCAACCGATCCTGCCCGCAACGGACCCTATGGAAACACCATCCGGGTGATTCGTAATCCCGGAGCGACAACCTCATACAAACGCCGCCCTGTCATGGACCCGGCGATGCGCGCCGTGACACCAGCCGAGGTCTTCACCGCTCTGGAGCATCAGCTGTGAGTTTCCCGAAACGCTATGCCGACGCAGTAGCGAAGCTGCGTGTCCCGTCCGGCTTTCTGCTCGCCATCAGCCTCATCTGGCTGGCACGCCCCACGGCCGAATCGCTCACCATGGGAATCCCAATATCTCTGGCCGGCCTCGCCCTGCGAGCATGGGCCGCCGGGTACCTCGCTAAAAACGAATCGCTCGCCATGGCGGGACCATACAGCTACATTCGCAATCCCCTCTATGGCGGGACACTGCTGGTAGCTACCGGCCTCGTCATCGTTTCGGTGCGCTGGGAACTGGCCGTCCTCTACACCGCCGTGTTCTGGTTCGTCTATCTGCCTGTAATCGAGCTCGAAGAGCAGCACTTACTCAAGCTCTTCCCGCACTATGAGGAGTACCGCAGGCGAACGCCACTCCTGATCCCCGTTGACCGCACCCCGCCCACAGGGCAGAAAGTCACGCTGTTCCGCTGGGATCTGTACATGCGCAATGAGGAGTACAAAGCCCTGCTGGCATGGCTTGCCGCCATCGTCTGGCTGAGCTGGCGCAGCTTATAATCACCCCTCGCGCAGCATCGTCACCCGCGTGTAAGCGACCTGGAACCCGAGCCTCTGGTAATTCCTCTGCGACACACTCCCGGGTTGCGTGCCCGCCACCGCAATGGCGCACCCCGCCCCTGAGGCGATCCGCAGGCGCTCCACGATAACCCCACTCTGGATCCCCCGCCCACGCGAATCCCTCAACGTGGCATCGCCGAAGAACGAAGCCACCCCGTTTCGCATCGACACTCCGCCGCCACCCACCGCTTCCCCCGCCAGAAACGCCAGCAGACTCGTAGTACACGGCATCTGGAACAGCATTCGGCCCAGCGTGTGCTCCTCCTCCGTCATCGTATTTCGACCGAAAAACCCGCGCACCGTGGTGGTAGCGTACAGCTCGATCTCATCCGGCTCAGCCGTCCGGATCACCAGCGACTCCGGCGTTTCGGGCAGCGACCCCGCAGGCAGCTCCCGAACCACCACGTTGCTGAACTCCGTAATCCGATACCCGCGTTGCGACAAAATATCGCGCAGAGTTGGATCCGAGTGCGGGCACACATCAATCGCCACCGCGGCGCCCCGGCTCAGAAAGAAGTGCTCAATCGCATCCACCTCCTCCACCGTCACAGGACCATTCATCCCGACGCCCGTGGCATGCGTCAGTGGCGAATCCACGCCGCAAAACGTGAGCACCCCGCCCGCGACACCAGCCACCGCCGCACCGATATCCCGGTTGAGCCGGCACGCCGCATCCACACACCCCGCCCCATCTACCGCCTCAGCGTATTCCAGCCGCGAAGCCAGCGCATCGGTAATGATCACGCCTTCAATTCCCTCTTCAGCATCTCGCGTTTAATATCGAGCCCCCACCGATACCCGCCCAGCCCACCGTCCTTCCGCAGCGCCCGGTGGCAAGGGATCAGCACCGCAATGCGATTGCTGCCGCACGCCGTCCCCGCCGCGCGAGTCGCGTCAGGTCGCCCGGAGGCGCTGGCCAGTTGCTCATACGTGCGCGTCTCTCCCGGCGGAATCGACCGCAGCGCGTTCCATACCTTCTGCTGAAATACCGTGCCCCGAACATCCAGCGGCAGGTCGCTCGACCCTGTCTCGATGTACTCCAGCAGCCCCCGCACCGCGTTGTCGACCACGCCTTCACCCAGCGTCGCGTAAGGCATCTGCTCCCGAAGCCACGTCAGCAGTTCCCCCCGATCCGCGCTGAAACTTACCGCGCAAACACCCTGCCGCGTCTCCGCGATCAACCCCGGTCCCAGTGCCGATTCAAAGAACCCATAAGTGACCACATCGCCAGGAGCCGACTCCCGCCTTCGCAGCGCCGCCAGATACTCCCGCGGGCTAACTCCCAGCTCCGCCCGAAACGTCCGCTGCAGGTGAAACGGCGACAGTCCCGCAAACTCGCTAAGCTCTTCCAGCGTGATGCGCCGCTCCCGATTCGCCTCCATAAAACGGCACAAATCCGCCACCAGCCCCGCCCGAGGCTCCAGCTCATCATCCGGCTTGCACCGCTTACACGCCCTAAACCCAGCCTCCCGAGCCTCGGCCACCGTGTCATACAACGTCACATTTTCCGGCTTCGGACGCCGCGCCGGACACGAAGGCCGGCAATAAATTTTGGTGGTTCTTACCGCGATGATGAAGCGAGCGTCGCGCTCCCTTCGTTCGTATGCCGACCAGCGTTCCGCGTTCGTCATGGTTAGAGAATACGTTCCGCCGGCCAGCATCGCCAGTCAATTCTTGCGGTCAATGTCGCCGATCGATCCTCAGCTCCAGAGACGGTCGTTCACCCGTTCGCTGTTCCACTGCGGAGTAGGTTCAAAGAAACCCTTGTCCGTCGGGTCCAGATGCTGTTTCACGACGTCGTCGTTCAGCGTAACGCCCAGCCCCGGCCGGTTCGGGACATTGGCAAAGCCCTTGCTAAACAGCGGCTTCTCCCCTTCCACCAGGCTCTCCCACCACGGCACGTCCACCGAATGATGTTCCAGCGCCAGGAAATTTTCCGTCGCCGCCGCGCAGTGGACATTCGCCATGAACGATATGGGCGACCCGGCGAAGTGCATCGCCATCGGAACCCCGTAACTCTGCGCCATGTCGCCGATCTTCTTGGTCTCCAGCAGCCCGCCCGACGTCGCCAGATCCGGGTGGATAATGTCGACCGCGTGAGCCTTGCAAAGAACTTCGAAGGGTTCCTTCAGGTAGATGTCCTCACCGGTGAGGATCGGAATATCCACCGCGTCCGTGATCTGCTTCATGTGATCTGTGTACTGCCACGGCACCATGTCCTCCAGCCAGGCCATGTTGTACTTCTCCAGAGCCTTGCCAAGACGGATGCACGAATTCAGTCCGATATGCCCGAAGTGGTCGGCCGCCAGCGGCACGTCCATCCCGATGATCGATCGAATTTGCCCCACGAACTCAGCCATGGTCTCCACGCCTTTATGCGTGAGTTCCATGCCCGTAAACATGTGCTGAATGCCGCTGGCCTGCCTCGAATCGATCCCCAGAGGCCGCGTCAGCATCCCCGGCGTACCCTCCACCAGATCCACCCCAAGGTCCATCTTGAGGAACGTGAAGCCATTCTCTGTCATGCGCTTCTTCAGCCGGTCGCCGAACACCTTCGCGTCGTGCGATTCCGTCGTGTCCGCATAGCAGCGGACACGGTCGCGGAACTTGCCGCCCAGCAGTTGATACGCGGGTACGTTGTAAGCCTTGCCGGCGATATCCCACAGCGCCATCTCGACGCCGCACACGCCCCCACCCTGCCGCGCATGCCCGCCAAATTGTTTGATTTTCCGGAAAATCTTGTCGACATTACAGGGATTTTCTCCCAGTAACAGCCTCTTCAGCGTGAGAGCATAATTCTTGCTCGCGCCATCGCGCACTTCACCCAGCCCGTAAACTCCCTGATTGGTGTCGATTCGAATCAAAGGGCATTTCATCGGTGCCCCGACCACCGTTGCGGTCCGCAAATCGGTGATCTTCAAATCGGACGGCTTCGAATTCGTATTTACCTGCGACTGCCAGGCTTCCAGCTGCGAGTCAGCCCAGAAAGTAGCCGCCGCGGCCGCGCCGAACGTCTTCAGGACGCCCCGCCGGCTGGGCGTGCGCCATGACGAGCCCATCAGCTTTCGAGTGGTTTGTTTCATACCAGATTCACCTGCCGTGGCCATTCTATACCCATGGCGACTACTTAAAGAATGGGCCACAGGCTGTTGTAATCGTCGGTCCACGGGCGCATCCCGGCGATTCCCCGAATCGCCCGCCCCTCCTGCACCAGCGCCGGGTTGCGGCTCAGCAGAGCCCATTTCGAATTCGCACGCCGCAGCGTCTTATCCGGCTGAACCTCGAAAATTCGAGTATGAAACCCGCTTCCCCCGGCGATCCCTTCCACCACCGGTTCAATATCCAGAGCCGTGTTCGATATGTGCATCGCAAGAATGCCGTCAGGCCGCAGATGCCGCGTGTAAATCGCCATCGCCTCGCGAGTCAGAAGGTGCGTAGGGACACTGTCGCCAGTGAACGCGTCCACCACCAGCACATCGAATTCCTGCGGCGATTCCCGCTCCAGAACCAGCCGCCCGTCGCCCTCCACCACCTCGTTGTGCGACGCGCTTTCCTTCAAATAGGTGAAATAGCCCGACGCCAGCCGGATCACGTCGGGCTATTTCACCTATTTGAAGGAAAGCGCGTCGCACAACGAGGT
>JAWXCM010000270.1:0-8331 GCA_034408745.1 Bryobacteraceae bacterium | reverse complement strand
TCAGATAATCACGACA
The DNA here is from genome assembly GCA_034408745.1 of Bryobacteraceae bacterium. Classification (GTDB taxonomy): domain Bacteria; phylum Acidobacteriota; class Terriglobia; order Bryobacterales; family Bryobacteraceae; genus JAWXCM01. Next base: position 8,315 of record JAWXCM010000270.1, on the reverse strand, counting down.
CGCATTCCGGTAACCATGGGCAAGGTTGCCCCCGAAGAAATGGATGCATACTGGCGAGTCCAACAAGGAGAGGCCTCCAAGGTTGACGAAGGGACCGAACAGGCGGTTATCAACCCCACCCGACTATTGACCGACTCTCAGTGAGTGGACCTGGTTTTAAATGCACAGGCGATGTCCCCATGAGCATCCGGATGCCTTGAAAACCGCGGTCCGAAGGGCGACATACCCGCTGGCCGAGAGCGCGCCCCTCCACTTCAGGCTGACCCAACGCATCGTGTGTTTAACGGACAGGGAGCGCATTTCCCCTCCGGTGTGTTGTCAGGCATTCTTAAACAACGGACTCCTTCGTGAGGTTTCGGCAAGGATGCGTAAAGCGTGGAAATTAGAGCTGGTAACCGTATGCCACCCAGTAATGCCAGTCTCCGACTGCCTCATCGGTTGAGTCGTCAGGATCGACTGGGGTGAGTTGAGAGAGTGGGACGGCGAGGTTTCGCCCTTGCCATCGAGTTACTACGAGCATGTCCTTCATGCAGGTGTCCTCCGGCGCCATGCGCAGCACCTGGACGTGCTCGCCTTTGGTGAGCGGTGAGGTAATCCGCGCCGAAATGCATATGGCCTGGAAAGGAAAGGCAAGCTTGTTCTGCAAATAGTAGTACCAGCCCATGGCCTGTTCGTCAGGTCCGGCGTCGACGATGGCTTCTTCGTGAATCCGGTGTTCCCGGACAGGATCCTTCCGTGGCTTCTTCATTGTTTTGTGTCCAGAATGCGTCGCACCGACGTTCTGCCGATTTGCAGACGCCGGGCGATCTCGGCCTTGCTGATGCCGGCGCGGTACAGCTTCCGGATCTCAGTCGTTTTGGCTGCTGCCGTTGCCGGCCGGCCCAGTCGCTTGCCATTCTGTCGTGCATGAGCGATGCCGGCTCGAACACGTTCTCGCAAGATCTCGTGTTCAAAGGCCGCAAAGACAGACAGCATACCGGCCATGGCCCGGCCAGTTGGTGTGGTCAGATCCAGAGCCTCGGTCAACGACACGAAACCCACGCCGAGATGATTCAGCTCTTCCAGCGTTGAGACCAGATCCGGCAGTGATCGTCCCCGGCGGTCCAGACGCCAGACGAGTACGATATCGATCTCACGCCGTCGCGCTGCTTCCATCAGCTTCTGCAGCAGTTCGCGTTCGGAAGCGCCGGAGCCGACTTCCTTCGTCTGCATGACGATGGTCCAGCCGCGCGTGGCGGCGTACTCGCGCATGGCGCGCATCTGTAGAGGAAGCGTCTGCTGATCCTGTGTCGAGACGCGGGCATACAGGCTGACACGAAACATTTGTGGTTTCTTTCGTCGCTGGCCAAAAACCTGTCCTGATTTCGTCTTCTCAGATGCCCGTTTTGCGGCCATTTCGGCATGCCCGGTCCGCGTGGCCGAAGACAATCCTTTTCGGCCATGCAGGACTAATCATATTACGCGGCCGCGGGGGCAGCGAATCGTGCCAGGGTATCGCGATAACTCCAGGGCATCCACTCTGAAGGGACTCTCTTCAACTCTCCGGCATGGCGCTGCAACTCGATGAGATAGTCGAATGGATTAACGCCGTTCAACTCGCAGGTGTGAATCAGGCTCATGAACAGATCGCCCATCCGCGCTCCATTCCGGGTTTTGTAAAACAGAGAGTTCCTTCGATGAAGGATGGCTTTCTTCAGCGCACGCTCGACCAGATTGTTGTCGATGGGCGCCCCCGCAACTCGCAGAAAGAGAGTGAGTTTTTCCCAGTGTCTCAGCAAATAGGAGATCGCCTGACCCAGACCGGAGTTCGGTTCGACTTTCCTCTCCTCGAACTGGGCATTCGACCACGCGCGCAGCTTTCCATTACCGGTTCGCTGTGCTCCTGGTGGAAATGGAGGCGCCCATTGGGCGACAGGCCCTGCTTGCGCGCCTGCTCGTCGTAGCCGAAGACCTCGCCCAGTGTTTCCAGCACGAACTGGCACTCGTCCGGAAAACTGGCCGTCACTTTCACGAAGTTCCGCCGGCTGTGAGCGTTGCAGTTCGCCACCAGCGTGGCGTTGAGTTTCGGCACATTCCTCGAGAGCGCGTCGCACATTTGAATAGGAGGCGAAAGGCCCGGAGGCCGCTGTTTCAGCACCTCCGCCAGATTCTCGCCGGCGTGTTTGCAGCCGGTGAAATACAGCGCAATGCGGCGCTCCCCGGCAACCCATACGATCCCGCTGGTGAACACCCCGGTGCGCTCCGGGGAAAGATCCGCATCCCGGTCCAGCGACAACACGCGCATCGAAGTATCGTCGTTGTGCGCCACTTCTCCGCGCGCCGCCTGGCGCATCAGTTCCTCGAGCGCGGGCTGAAGTGGGACCGCCGTTTCCGCCATGATCTGACACTGCGTGGCCGCCGGCAGCGGGATGCCCAGGTTCTCTTCCAGTCCTTCGGGAAATTCAGTTCGGCAATGCTGCTGGGTATCGTCATCTCAGATTTGTACAGGGCGGGTCTATTTCGTTACCATGGCTACGTGGCAACCGGGTTACTTCTGACTGGTGTCGATGACTTCTACACGATGGCGAATCTGTCTCCCAAGCGAACTGGATTGCCCTTCGTGGTCTGGATATCGCCCAAAGCAGGAGCAAAGCACGACATCCGCGTCAAGGTTTCGCCTGGCCCGAAAGCTAAGAGCGAGGACTTGATCTCCGTCGCACTGCGCCCGGAAGTCCGGGTAGTCGATGGTGAGCTGTCTCCACAGGATCTGGCGCGCCTTAGAGAATGGGTGGCCTTGAATCTGGATGTCCTGGTACGGTTCTGGGACGGCCAGATTGAATACACCGAAGAGGTAATCGAGGCTTTGCGAGCTCTTTAGTCAGCCCTGGGCAGGCGGCCGCCTGTCCCGAGTGTCATGGCATCAATGGCGCTCATCCGGTTGATCTTCGCCAGCAAGTTCCTGCGTTCTGGCATGTCGACGTCAATGGTGGGAAACCCATGGGGGCGTCCACTGCGTTTGCGCGGCATCAAAAAACTTCGTAGTCGATGCGCGTAAGCACATCATCGACTTGCTTCCGTCCTTCCTGGGTAGCGAGGAGGCTCTCCGGTGCCTGGTCACCAAGCGATGGGATCGCTGTCACCAGCCATAGTTTGTACTTGTTGGGGCCGAAGGTGTCGATGGCATGACGGAGTACATCCTCTTTGGTCATGCCTCTATATTGGCGCCGGGGTTCACGGCCCGAGATAAGCACCACTGAACAGCGTTAGATCTGAACGTGTACTCGTTCACGTGCTTGTCAGCGGATACGCGCGTGTAGAGCCACAACGAGCCTACCCTATAAAATCGTCACGCGACTTCTGTGCACGAAAGTATACTCACAGTAGTAGACTCGCGAGAAAGGACATTTTTCGAGGAGGTCTTATCATGTCCACGAGTCTCGCTTCCGACGCTCTGGTTTATGCCGAACTGCGCTCAGCGCTTGAAGGAATTCCGCGCGGCGCGTAATCTCATGCAGACTTGGTTTGCGGAACTGCTCGAGATTAGTGCCCGCGTTTACAGCCGTTGGGAAACTGGCGATGTGACTCCGCATTTCGCCAATATCGTCGTCTCTGGCGGCGGTCTTCGTGTGAGTCTCGAAGCGCTTGCCAGGCATACGATTGTGGCAGTGAAAGAGCGATCCGAAACCCGGAGCTGAACCGGCTGTACAAGAAGGTCGATCAGCTCTCCGATGAAGATCAAAAAAGCGATGGTGATTGTGCTCGACAGCTTGGTGAGGCGCTCGCGTCACAGCAGGCTGATGGCCGAGCTTTAGCTGCCGGGGAGAACCATGGAACCGAATCTCAGTCAGGCACGCCGGCAGGCTCATGCTTTGCTGGACATGCTGCCGGCCGACAAGCTCAGCGCTGTGCGGAGTTTGCTCGAAGTCATGGTGGAACCGTTAGCCAACTCGCTGGCTCTGGTGCCGGTGGAAAAAGAAGAGATCACGCCCGAGACTGCGGCGGCGCTTGACCGTTCACGCGCCTCGCTCAACCGCGGTGAGGGTATTCCCCACGAAGAAATCCTGCGCGAGTTCGGACTGAATCGGTGAGTGAGGGCTCCGCTCCGGAACGGATCGCCGTGATCTGGTCACCGGGAGCCCGCACCAACCTGCGGGCCATCGAGCGAGTGACCGATGAAGATTCTCCACTGCATCGATCGCTACCTGACCAGGCGTTCCGGCGACGTGAAGACACTGAAGTCGCCGCTCAGCGGGTTCCGTCTCCGCTGCAGCGATTACCAGGTGTTCTTCGACCTTCGGGACGAGAATGCCATTGAGATCACTGGCGTGAAGAACCGCCGCGAAGCATACCGCTGATTGTGGGATGACGTGCCTCCCCGCTATTCAGCCGCGATACGCGGCTTTTTTGATGTTTCGGTTACGAGGCCATCGCGCTTCAGTTGGGCAATGACTTCATCGTGAGGGATTGTCGGCTCTTCCCGTCTTTCCGCTATCGCGGCAAGGTCGTCAATGTCCTCGACGAGATCCCGAAATGTGCCTATGGGAATGATCACGGCTGTCTGCTCGCCATTTTCATCGGTGACGTACTGAAGATTGAGGGTCTTTAGATCAAGCATACGCTTCTCTTCATCGTGACGCCTTAACACCGGCAGTCGCGCCGATTTGCAACTGTACAACTTCACGCTGACCCTTCTGAGACCTGTCGCGGTGCTCCTTCCATGCGCTGCGCCGCGTTTGATGGACAACCCAGACCGTAGAAGCGGTATTAGTCTCGGGCCTGTCGCCCGATTGAATGGAGGCTGAGACCGGTCAACGATCGGCTGACGTTTTCATCGCGCTCGTGTTTCGTTGGCTAAAATATAATAACCGCGTGCCCGGCTTGTTTCCTTCGCCAGTCACACAAATCGACTAAACCGTCGTTTATTTACTCGAATAGCAGCATGCTAACCGACCATCAGTCACTGGACGAATTCAGAAATGTGCGCTAATTTCGTGGTGCAGAACGTAAGAATATGCGGCGCGCCATTCTCCACGACGGAACAGTATTGAAGGTATGTGTATATTGCCACGGTCGGCCTGAGTCTCGCGACCACGTCATTGCTCGCGCGTTCTATACGCGTCCTGTGGGCGTCAGACTTCCTGCGGTGCCAGCATGTCACTCGTGCAATCAGGGCGCTTCCAGGTACGAGCACGCGTTGTGGTCATTGTTGCAGGCAAGGGACAGTGTCGACAGCGTCCTGCGGCGCGAACCTGCTGAATTTACGCCCGAAGAGCGTAAATTGCATCGAGACCTGACACGGCACGCAGAGCGCGTGGGCAAGAAGATCGCCTGTGGGCTGGTCGCATACCGTTGGGGCCAGCTACGCGGACGACGCTCCTTCGGGCCGGTCCGCATTGGGTCTGAGGCACTTCACTTCGGGTTGATTTGGTCTGCAAGCGTTGAGGGCTTCTGGTTCCCGGTAAAGGACGTCTTTGCACCAGAAGTTGCCGGATACGGGTTCGTACGGCGGGGTGGCCGTATTCATCTGCTGGTACGCCTGGGTGTGCTGCACCTTGTGGTGCAGTGCCCGGATTTTAATATGGAAGGAGCGCTTTGAGCGAAGCCCTTATACCCGTTCAGAGTGCTCAGTGGCAGGACCTTGTCGAGTGTGTTCTCAATTCACTCGCGTCACCTCATTCCCGGCGGGCATACCGTCGAGCACTCGAGGACTTCGAAGACTGGCTGCGCGGAGAAGAAGATCGTCGCGTCTTGAAGCCAACGCTGCTTCGGTATCGGCGTTCATTGCAGGATCGTGGCTGCGCCCCTTCCACCGTGAATGTCCGGCTGTCCGCGGTGCGCAGGCTCATTATGGAAGCAGCGGACGCCAAACTCGTGGCGAGCGACATAGCCGTCGCGGCTGTGCGGGCGAAAGGAGTCCCAATTAGAGGTTCCCGAACAGGCCACTGGCTCTCGGCTGAGCAGGTGCGGTCTGTCCTAAAGCGGCCAGACACCGAGACGCTCATGGGTAAACGTGACCTGGCCATGCTGGCGATGCTGTTCTCTGCTGGTCTTCGCCGCTCTGAACTGTGCTCGATCACTCTCGACATGCTCCAGTTGTTTGATGCCAGGTGGGTCGTAGCGAATCTACAGGGCAAAGGCAACAGGCTGCGGACTGTGCCGCTGCCCCTGTGGGCAAAGCAGATGATCGACGAATGGGTGACGGCGGCAGCAATTACCAGCGGTCCGATCCTGCGCCGAATCGGCAAATCTGGTCGAGTCGGGCCTGGATTGTCGCCGCAAACAGTGCTCGACGTGCTGTCCGGGTATGCCGACCAGTGTGGGTTCGTTGCTCGTCCCCACGATTGCAGACGAACTTTCGCTGCGCTCGCTCATAAGGGTGGCGCACGACTGGAACAGGTTCAGCGCACGCTTGGCCATGCAAGCCTGACCACGACGGAAATCTACCTGGGGCTTGCACTCGATCTGGACGATGCGCCCTGCGACCATTTGCCGTTTGCTCCTGACCGTTAAGTGGGTCCAACGTGATCCGGTCAGCCTGCCCGACTGGGCATTACCTCCCAAGCGATCCTCGACACGGGGCGAACGACATGGACGAGTTCGGCATATCGGCGCCGGTAGGTATAGGCGCTCACGGCGGTACTCGTCGGTTTGGAATTCAAGGTGCATTGACACGGTGTATGCCGGACTCATTGGCCAACATGCCTGCCTCGGAACTCGCGGAAGAGAATGCCCGAATGCGCCATGTTTTACAGATCCTCCACGACAGCGTGTGCCCTGCAGATTCAGAGTGTTTTCCGCAGCATTACACCGAGGTTTGCCGCGTGTTTTGGATGACTCCAGGACAGCAGGACGAATATTGGTATCGTTCCGCCTGCGAAGCGCTCGGGCTCTCGCCAGTCGAGGGTGTTCCAGAATGGGATACCGAATTGAACCCCGTGTTGCAATTTGGCACTCCGAAGGGCACGAAGCATTGAGAACAGATCGGTCTGACATCGGGCCGGCCTTGGGCCACATTCGCGATCCCTTCAGCCCACTCCAAATTCGGAGGCACCCGCGGCCCCGCAGTCTACGGTCTTCCACTCTATAGACGAATGACCTCGGTGACAAAAGCACGTGTCGCGGAAGGCAGTGCAGTCAGGTCCGCCAGAATCGCAGCCCAATACTCAGGTTGCCGCACTCCAACTCTCCGGTTACGAACGGGTGCATAAAGACCCCACCGTCACAGAGGAGGTTCGCAAGGCCGGGCTGCCCCCTGGCGCAGATGAGCGATTCAGACGGAAGTGTCCACAAGGATCATCAGGCGCTTCGCCGTCGCGGGATTTCAGAGATTTTGGGTTGGGTGCCGCCAAGTGCGGCCAGACGCTTGCCGGCCCCACGTGCAATGAGGGCTTCTAAACCCGCCCTGACCAGAGCGTCTTCTCCTGAATGCCCGTCGCCTCTCTTGCCCGCTCCAACAACGCGTCGTCAATGTTCAGTGTCGTCCGCATGCATATCATCATGCGCCAATCAGGCATACGGTCTGGAAACGGAGAGTGGTCGAACCTCCCCGACCAGTGGCGGCATCTGCCTTTTCCTTTCAGCGCTTCAAATCAGGTTATCTGCGATAAAGGCCCTTATCGCAGATAATCTGGCCGTTGGCGACCATTCAAGCCAGCTGTGTGCCAGCGCGACAGGGTCAGCCGTGACACGTATAATACGTGTAGCACGTCGCTTACGTGTGTTGAGGAGAGATATGCCCCGCACCACCTCCGGAAAACAGAATGTCACTATCAGCATCAGTCCTGAGACAGTGCAGAAGGCCAGGATTCTCGCCGCACGGCGCTCGACCTCTATCAGCGGCTTGCTGGCCGAGGAGATTGAGAAGCTGGTCGGGGCCGAAGAAGCCTGGGAGCGTTCGGAGCGCTCAGCCCTGGCGCTTCTGGAACGAGGGTTCCATCTGGGCGGCGTGATTCTTCCGGGCCGGGACGAACTACATGAACGCTAAAACGTTCGTAGACACCAACATCCTGATTTACGCCCATGACATCGACGCCGAAACGAAGCACGCGACAGCGAAGACAGTTTTGCTTGACCTGTGGAGCCAGCGCTCCGGCGCTCTGAGCACACAGGTCCTGCAGGAGTTTTACGTCAACGTGACGAGGAAGATCGCGACGCCGCTCTCGAGATCATCGGCCCGTGCCGTCGTGGAGAGCTATACAGCTTGGTGTATCGACACCACGGCCGCTGAGATCTCTGCCGCTTTCCGTATCGAAGATGAGGCGGGCATCAGCTTTTGGGACGCCCTGATCGTTGCGGCCGCACGCAAAGCAGGTGCCGCCCGAATTCTGTCCGAAGAT
>JAWXCM010000269.1:0-58051 GCA_034408745.1 Bryobacteraceae bacterium | reverse complement strand
AGTTGGAGCTGTCGACGGTAGCGGGCGGGTAATTCGCATCGAGCGTGGTGCTCATGCCGATGCCGGGCAGCAGGGAGTTGACGGTGCTGGAATTGACGACGTTCGTGCTGTTCTGCCCGGCAACGACGGAGACCGGGGATCGGAGCAGGTAGTTGGGGAGGCCGTCGGGAGACTGCTGCGCGGAGTTGAAGTTCTGCGAGTAGTTGGCGACGAACGGGTAGACGGAGGTGAGGTAGCGGACCGAGTTGCGGATGGGCACGGGGTAGATGTAGCGTCCGTAGCCGCCGCGGACGACCGTGCCCTTTCTGCCGAAGCCCGGGGTCCAGGCAAAGCCGATGCGGGGCATGATGTTGTTCCAGCTGCCGTAGAATCCGGCGTCGGGGAGGCCGGCTTCCTTCGGGGTCATGAACTTTGCGCCCAGGTTCTTGAGGTTGGTGACGATGGCTTCCGTGGTGTAGCCGATGTCGTAGTAGTGCTGAAGGGGGTGCTTGAGGATGATGGCGTTCTTTTCCCGGGAGAAGGTGGCGTAATTGCCGCCGTCGGACTGAGGTGCGGGGTGGCCTTCCCAGCGAACGCCGAGGTTGAGAGTGAGGTTGCGGCGGATGCGGTAGTTGTCCTGGAAATAGAGGTCGAATTCCTGGAGCGTGGAGCGGCCGAACGGGGCGTTCCTGCGCTGTGTGTAGTTGGACGCAGCGCCGAGGAAGAAGTCGGCATCCTGGTAGCCGGTGTTGGGCAGGGCGTTGTATTGACCGCCGGACGTGGGGTCGTAGATGGCGGTGGCAAGGCGCGAGAAGTCCACAGCGTCGGGGGAGCGGTCCGAGAGGTAGCCGAACCGCTCATGGCGATAGCGGCCACCGAAGGCGAACTGGTGCTTGCCCCGGATCATATTGAAGTTCTGGTCGATGTTGTCGAGGCGCTGGTTCATGCCGTAGTTCCACTGGGAACCGCCATAGGGCATGATCAGGTTCGTGCCGATGGCGGGGAAGCCGGTCTGGCCGAAGTTGTTCGGCAGGCCGAGCTGGGCTTCGTAGTTCCCCTGGGACACGGGGTTGCCTTCGACGTACATGCTCTGCCAGTTCTGGCTGATGACGGTCTCCGAGTAGAACGTCGGCGAGAAGGTGTGGGACCAGCCGAGTGCGTGGCTGACGGTGGTTACGGGGATGGTCTGGTAGCCGGTGGCTCCGGCGGGGAGGCCGCCGCCTTCGATGTTGGCCGGGGAGGCGCTGGGGTAGTTGCGCAGGGCCTGCTGGGACTGGCGAATGTCGGTGTAGCGGAGGTAGACGCGATTGTTCTCATTGAACACGTGGTCAAAGCGGGTGTTGATGTTGGGCACAGTCTGAACGGTCTTGTTGGTGTCGTTCAGATTGGCGTTGACCAGCGGATTGTCGATGGAGCTGGGCAGCGGCGTGGCGGCGTACAGCGTCCTCGCCAGCGGGCTGATGCGGTTGATGGGGATCTGGTTGTTCGGGAACGGGAGCCGGGCGTAGTTGTTGGCTGCGCTCTGGGTGGTGGCGGGGTCGTACAGCTGCTGGAGGATGCCAGCGCCGTTGACGAGGCCGGAGAAGTCACCGGTGCGCATGGCTGCGGTCGGGACTCGGACGAGCTGGCTGGAATCCTGCCGGAGGGAGAAGCGCTCGTAGGCGAAGAAGAAGAATGTTTTGTTCTTTCCGTTGTAGAGCTTCGGGATGACGATGGGGCCGCCGACGGAGCCGCCGAACTCGTTGCGGACCAGGTGGGGCGCAGCGAAGTTGGAAGGGTTCTGGCGGGCGCGGGCAATGCCGAAGTAGTTGTTGCGGGCGGTCTCGAACAGGGAGCCGTGGATGGCATTGGTGCCCGACTTGGTGGTGAGGATAACAGTTCCGGGGGTGGCGAACTGGGCCGAAGAATTGAGGGTTTCAAACTTGGCTTCCTGAACGGCGTCGGGGTCGGGGAGGGTCGATTGCGCGGTATTGGCGACGCCGCCGAAGTTGCGGTTGGTCATGGGGGCGCCGTCCTGGGAGTACTCGAGGGCTTCGCCCATGAGGCCGTTGGCCCGGGTGCCGTTGCCTTCGAGACCGGGGACTGTTTTCTGGGCAAGTCCGAGGATGTTGCGGCCGTTTTGGGGGAGCTGATCGATGCGGCTGGAATCGAGGAAGGTGCTGACGGTGCCGCTGTCATAGGTGGCGAGCTGAATGGTGTCGGCGGCAACCGTGACGCTTTCCGTCACCTGGCCAACGCTGAGCTTCGGATTCAGCACCGCGACCTGCGAGTTTTGCAGAGTAATGGTCGTTTCGTACTTCCTCATGCCGGCCGCGCTGTAGGTGACGGTGTAGGTCCCGGCGAAGAGGCCGCGCACCGAGTAGAAGCCGACTTCGTTCGACTTCGTGTCGGTGGTGACGCCCGTGGCGGTGTTGACAACGTGGACGTCGGCTGCCGGAAGGGAGGCTTCCGTGACATCCTGAATGGTGCCCTGAATGGCGCCGGCGCCGCTCTGTGCGAGCGCGGCATATGGCGCGCTTAGTACCCCGAGCAGTGTGGCGATTAACGCAAAACGTGTGTTCCGACGCTGAATCATACTTTCCCCTGAACGAACCCAACGAGTTCCATCATCGGGGCCAGCGTCTGCTTGCAAAAGACCGCCCGCTCCACAGGCCCTAAAGCGGCGGAGAAGTCAGTTTTGAGACGAACGAATGCTAAGGCCCCAGTGAAAGCTGGAGGGATTATATATCGTTGGGGCTGACAGAAACAAGTCAGTGGATTCAGCAGTGGTGGCTGGACCGATCAAGGAGCAGCTACTGGTCCCGCAACACCTTGGCGGCGTCGACGCGAGTCGCCGCCAAAGCGGGAAACAGCACCGAGACCATTGCCACGATGGCCAGCAGAATCTCCACTGTCGCAACCAAAACGGGATCCGACGCCTTCACACTGGATAACTGGCCCTGCAGCAAACTCGATGAGCCTGCCACAAGAACATTGCCCACCACCAGCCCGCCGGTCAGAACCACGCCCAGTTGCCGGAGAAAGATCAGCGCTATGTCGATGCGCCCGCCACCCATAGCTACCCGCACCCCAGTCTCGCGTGTCCAGCGTGCCCTGAATCAGATCGTCTCCGGACGGTGGCATGCTCCCATAGACGTGAAAGGGGACTTTCGGTTAGTCCGCTGTCTTTTTTCGGGTTGCGCCGTCAGATTCAGAAGCGGCATGACTCGACGACTTTGTGTGTTTCTCGTTCTCATCATGGGCACGGCCGGCGCAGCCGGTCTCAGCGGCCGGTGGCGTGCCGATTCGACGTTCCCGCGCGGCGGTCGGGTCACCGAGTACCTGGAACTCCAGGTAAAGGGATCCGCGCTGCAGGGCAGTTTCACCGACGGGTTCGGCGGTCACCACGCGATTGAGGACGGCAAGGTGAACGGCGTGACACTGTCGTTCTCCATGCACTGGGATCAAAAAGGGCGGTGCAACGTGACAGGTGTCGCAACGTCAGACGGCGGCATCGAACTGAAACTCGTCACACCTGCCGCAACTCGAGTTGTCCTCGCAAAGCGTGAAAAGGCCCGGTGACCCCGATCCGGTTGCTCTCACAATGCGGGTGTTGCCTGAATCGCCGGCCCGTGCCGTGTCCGGCCAGGCGATCGTTGTCACAGTCCTAAAATGAAGGGGAACGCGGAATGAATCCGCGAGCATCCATCATGACGTACTCAGGAACAGGTGCTGTTAAAGGACAACTGCCATGCTCATCCGTAAGCGTTCTCCCCTGCCGTACTCCGCCGTCACCCCGAAAGATCAGTATGTGAACCGGCGGCAACTACTCCAGACAGCCGGCCTCGCCGGTCTCGGTCTGGCCGCCGGAGTGCCGCTCATCGGAGGGACAAAGCTGAATGCTGTCAAAAGTCCACTCAGTACCACGGGGGAAAAGCTCACCCCAGTCGAAGCCGTCACCACGTACAACAACTTCTACGAGTTCGGAACCGGCAAAGATGAACCGGAGCGGAATGCAACAAAGTTCGTCACGCGCCCGTGGACTGTGTCCGTGGAGGGCGAATGTGGCAAGCCCCGCACCTTCGATCTGGACGCGATTATGAAGCTCGCCCCGCTGGAAGAGCGGGTGTACCGGATGCGTTGTGTCGAGGCGTGGTCCATGGTGATCCCGTGGATCGGCTTCCCGCTGTCCGAGGTGCTGAAACAGGTGCAGCCGACCTCGAAGGCGAAGTACGTCGCCTTCCAGAGCTTCTACGATCCGAAGCAGATGCCCATGGGCAAGTTCGGCGGCCTTCCGTTCCCGTATGTGGAGGGGCTGCGGCTGGATGAAGCGATGCATCCGCTGGTCATTCTGGCGTCGGGCCTGTACGGAGAAACGCTGCCAAATCAGAACGGCGCGCCGTTGCGGCTCGTAATACCGTGGAAGTACGGTTTCAAGGGCATCAAGTCCATTGCGAAGATCCGGCTGGTGGAGAAGCAGCCGCCAACCACCTGGGCACTTTCCAACGGGAGCGAGTACGGGTTCTACTCCAACGTCAATCCGAAGGTGGACCATCCCCGCTGGACACAGTCCAAAGAGCGGCGAATCGGCGAGTTCCAGAAGCGCGACACCCTGATGTTCAACGGGTACGGCGATCGGGTGGCCAGCCTCTACAACGGCATGGACCTGAAGAAGAACTACTAACTCAGATGGCCTCCATCCTGTCTTCGCGAGTGACGAAGGCCGCCGTGTTTCTGCTTTGCCTCGTTCCGCTGGCAAGCATGGCCTGGCGCGGCATGCACGATCAGCTCGGCGCGAATCCCATCGAGTACATCACCCGGGCAACCGGCACGTGGACCCTTCGATTCCTGGTGATCGGACTCGCGATCACGCCAGCTCGAAAGCTGCTCAAACAGCCGCTTCTGATCCGGTACCGCCGCATGATCGGACTGTACGCGTTCTTCTGCGGCTGCCTCCACCTGACCACGTACATCTGGCTGGACAAGTTCTTCGACTGGGGCGATGCCTGGAAGGACGTCCTGAAGCGCCCCTTCATCACCGTGGGCTTCCTGGCCTTCGTGGCGATGGTGCCGCTGGCCATCACGTCCACCGCCGGCTGGATTCGCAGACTTGGAGGCAAGCGTTGGCAGTTGCTCCACCGCCTGGTGTACCTGAGCGCAATCGCCGGCGTGATTCATTACTACTGGCTGGTGAAGTCGGACGTGCGACTGCCCGTGTTCTATGGAGTTCTGACCGCAATCCTGCTCAGCTGCCGGGCATTGGTTGCCTTTCGCAAAGCAGCGTAATCCGCGGTCAACGCGCAAAACCGCCGCAGGATGCCGCTTCACGCGACGGCGCTTTACCAGAATCCTGTGACACGCCGACGTTCAAAAGACGAAGCGAATCTGCGCCTGCAGCGTGCGCGGACTTTGGTAGCCGTTAGCCAAACCCACACCCGCGTTCTTCGGTTGCGAGCGCGAAGGAATCAGGGCTCCACTCGCGTCGAAGGGAAGATTCGTGACGGTCTGGTCGAGTGGACTCACCAGGTTCAATGTCGCGTTCCGGCCGGTGATGCGCGCTTCGTTCGGAGCGTTGAAGATATCGAGCCGGAACTGGAGCCGGCGCGATTCGCCGACCCGCACTTCGCGGGCGATGGCGAGGTCGAGTGACTGGAAGAAACAGCCACGCAGGTAGTCGGCGCCTGACTCAAGCCCCAGGCTGCCGACCGAAGGTCCCGTGAAGGCGCTGGTTTTGAACTGCCTGTAGACATCATTTGAGCAGCCCGAGCCTGGATCGGATAAGATGCGCGCCCGTCCGGCATAATTCGGAGACCCGGTGATGTTCTGATTGCCACCCCCACCCTGGTACCCGATGCCAAGCGTGTAGGCGGCTCCGGTGGTGGCCGTCCAGACGCCGGAGAAACGCCAGTCGCTGGTAAGCGCCTTCAGGGCTTTTGCTCCGACGGAGTCAGCCCGCCTGGTGCCTGGGATCTCCCAGACGAAATTGCCCTTGAAGTAGTGGCGGTTCGGAACGAAGTTGCCGATCAGGCGGTCCTGATCCTTCTGGTCGGGTCGTTCAGAGAAAGTACCGTCGGGATTGTGTTGCAAACGGGCGGCCGTGCTGCCGCGCTGGACCAGCAAAATCGTGTCATTGAGTCCGAAAGCCAGGCCGCGAGTGAATCGGCGCGTGAGGGAAAGTTCAAGTGTGTGGGCGTTTAGCCAACCACGCGGTACAGCTTGCGAGATGCCGCTGAAGCCGCGGAAGGCTCGCATCTGATCCGTCGGAACTACGGCCGCCCCGGCAGCGGGCTGGTTTGGGTTGGATCCTGATTTCCGGGCAGGAACGCGGCGCCGAAATCAACAGCGTTGATGTCGACGTTCTCGACGAGGTTCGTGGCGTGCTCACCCGTGTAAGCTGCGTCGAGTACGGTGGACTTCGTCAGCATGATCTGGACTCCCGTGTTCCACTGCCACGTGGCGGGCAGTCCGCTCTTATACTGATAAACCGAGAGCGCCGGAGGAGCCTCCGTGGTCAGGCCACCGGCCAGAGATTGCAGTCCTGCATAGCGCAAAGTGAGATTCCGGATGGTGGGCGGATTTTGGATCTGTCCGAAAATGGAGTTGCCGGCCGGCCGGTCGTAGAACAGACCGCCGCCGCCGCGAAGCACTACGGTCTGGTTCCCGGTGACGTCGAAAGCCATACCGAAGCGTGGCGCCGCTCGAAGCAGGGGCCATTCATAGGTGGTCTGTGCAATGCCCTTTCCGGACAGGAAGAGGCCGTTGGTGGAACTGCCTGTGCCTGGAACCAGCGTACCAATGGCGACTACGCTGGTCGGCCCCAGCAACTGCCCGGTGCGAGGATCGCGAGCCTGCCGGTTTGTGCCAGTACACGGCGATGCGCCCACGCATCCAGGCAAATAGAGAAGTGGGGCTTGCCCGGCGGTCCACTTTTCCGGCAGGAAGTTCGACGCCTGCCCGAACTTGTCGTACTGCGGCTGCTGGCGCACGAAGCGCACGCCATAGTCCATCGTAACGCGGCTTGACACCTTCCAGTTGTCCTGCACAAAGGCTTCGGTGTTGTCGTAAACCAGGCTGCCTTCCACGTAGCGCGAGAACTGGTTGTACGAGGTGAAAATGCCGAGTGCGGCATTAGCAAAACCAAAGCCGGAATCCAGAGGATTGTTCGCATCGTTGCCGAAATTGATGTTGCCCGCCCAGCCTTGCCGCTGTTGCGCTTTAAAGCTGTTGGTGTTGTAGAAGCCCGTCTTCAGAGTGTGCCGGCCCGTGATTTTCGTGAGGCTGATTGAAAGGTCCTGGGTGCGATTAATATTCAGGTAGCCAGGGAACGGGAAATTCGGCGGGGCGTTGCCGATTCGGCCGCCCCAGCCAAATGCCGGCACCATGCGCAGGCGAGTGCCATCCCAGATGGAAGGCTTAAGTGACTGCAGCGCCTGATATGCGTAGTAGTCCTCATTGATCACGCCCGCATTCGGGAACAGCGACGGCAGGGCGCCAAGCCCGGCCTTGTCGAGGTTGGCCTTCTCACTGGTCGGCAGACCGGACTCGCAGAATGTTGGCCCCGTTCCACCCTGTGCGAGCACACAGCCCGCCAGTTCATTTTGGGAGCGGCCATAGGTGCCTTCCATAAAGGTGGTCGAATTGATGCTGTAGTTGATGGTGGTAGCGAACAGTGTGATGAACGGATGATACTGTGTGGAATCGTTGAAGCCTGGAACGGTCCCGACGATCGTGGGATTCTGCTGCTTCCAGCCGCTCATTTTGAACGAACCGCGGAGCCTGCTCCAGGGCTGATAGTCGATGCGCAACACCGGCTGCTGCGACATCAGCGACTGATTCGGCCGGATGCCCTCGTAGTTGTACGCCACCCCAGGGATCGAGACGTTGGGCATCGGATACAAATTGAGAATCTGCTGGCCGGCAGGGTAGAGCCGACTCTGCGGAATACTTCCTACAACCCCGCCGTCCTGGAAGCAGCCCGTCTGACTGGCGGCCGTGCAAGGTCCGGAGAGTAGCGGATCCTTGATGTAAGGAAACCGATTGCCATTATTGTCCAGAGATTGCGAAAAGTTTCCAGCACGCTCAAGGGCGGTGGGAAACCTGTAGCGCACGATCGATCCGCCGGTGGTGCGCGGCGAGTATTCATGCGCATAGAAGAAGAAGAGCTTGTTTTGGCGGCCTGGCCGCCCAATTGGTCCTCCGATCGAATAGCCAAGATCCTTGTCATCAATCTTCCCCTTCGGATCGCCGTTCAGCGAGACTGTCCGGCTGATCGCGTTCCACTTCGATCGCCGCATAACCATATATGCCGATCCGTGAAACTGATTTGTGCCGCTCTTGGTAACAGCGCTGATTTGCAAGCCGCTGGACCGGCCATACTCGGCCTGATAATTCGACACCAGCATCTTGACCTCGGCGATCGATTCGACGTTCATCTGGAGGAGGATGCCGTTGTTGCCGGTATCCATCGTGGAAACGCCGTCCATCATGATGTTGTTGTTGCTGCCACCAGTGGAAGCGCGGTCGCCGATTCGGCTTGTGCCAGTCACGCCCGGCGAAAGGGAAGCCAGTGCGGTGAAACTTCGGTTCGCGATCGGCAGGTTCTGCACAGCCGACGGGGTAATGGTGAAAGACCGTTCTGCGCTCTGGGTCTGGAGTTGTGCGATTTCCGCACTTACTGTAATGCTTTCCGATACCGCACCCAGTTCAAGCGTTAACACGCCGAGGCTGCGCTGGTCGCCGGCGCTTACCGCAATCCCCGGGCGCTTCAGTGTCTTGAAGCCCTTGAGGCCGATCTCCAGTGTGTAGGTTCCCGGCGGAATGTTCGGGATCACAATGTCGCCGGCAGCCGACGAACTGGCGCCAGGAAGCCGCGTGCCGCGCTCTTCATTGAGGAGACTGGCGCTGGCGCCTGCGATTGCGGCCAACTGGCCGTCTCGGATACTCGCTGAGATTGTGCCAGTGGTGAGTTGTGCATATGCCGTTGCACTCCCCAACAAGAGAAGAAGAGGTAGCGCCAGCCTGGCGAAGTGGATCTGCGATTTCACGTTTTCCCGCTCCCTTGTGTCAACTGAACTTGCCTTGACACGATTGAGTCTCAATGCTTAAGGCAAGGTCGCCCGGAGACACTCTCGCTCAGTCCATGACAGGGGTTTGTCTCCTGAAAAGCAGCCGACCAAACCAACAGGAGCGGCATCATTAATTCATACTGAGTCTGCTCTGCCGAATCCGGACGAGCTGGGAACGACTACTTCAGCAGATCCGGTCCTGACGACAAGCAAGCCAATCCAGGAGTAGAGGAGCCATGCTTTAAAGCATGGATATCGTATCATCGATCACTCCACGTCGGCTACCAGCTTTCTGGCGCCATCGAACGCGTACTGCTGGAGGAGCGCAGCCGGGAGCGCGCGCGAGTGCTAGCCTGTCCTAACCTTGTAACTCCTGACACTGCCGCCCCGCCCTGAGCGATTGCACCGAAGTGCGGAAGAGCCCAAATCGAGTTGACAAACGCAGATATCTCATGCGAGGACCGCGGAGCGGGATGAGATCTGGATCAGTATCTCGCCAAGGTCCCTGAAGCAATCGAGGCGGCTGTGGTTCGACAGCGCCACGCCAGGCCTGTCCAGCCATGTAAGGTGCTGCTGGAAGAACTCCTCGGTGCTCTTCTCGTCAACCTCGCGTCCCAGCAGAAAGGCATAGAACAGCAACAGCATGCCAGCATGATCGGCAGGCTCGGCGCCGTTAGAAGGTGCGAAGCCGAAACGTCGATACCAGTCGAGAGCGCTGTGATGGGCGGCGCCCATCAGCCTGGCCTGCTCCCCTTCCTGCGCCCACACCGACTGCCACGGGGGACACGGCGCACCGGAAGGACTGAGAAACAGCCGGACAAACTCGCGCTCCATTTCCGGATCGCCCAGAACGGGGCTAAGCAACATCTGGCCCGCCTCATTGCAGAGGTGGGCCAGTTCGAGTCTTTCGTTCATGGTTTCGCCTGAAGCGAGCAGACTGCGTCCATGATGCAGGATGATCCCGCGTAGTTCCCGGCTGCGACGAAGTCGTCGATGGAGGCGTCGGGAACGAGGTCGCCGTCGCGGACACCCTTTCCGCCCGCGGTGCCGAGGTAGCGTGACTTATGTCCGAATCCGTGGGCAACCAACACAGCATCGGGACGTACGGTCTCACTGAGGTGGGCCGGGAGTTCGATTTGTCCAACTCGCGAGCGAAGGATCACCATCTGTCCTTCCCGCACTCCGAACTTTTTCGCGAGCGCCGGATTGATGATGGCCGAGTTCGTCGGCATGATCTCGTTCAGGATCCGATTGTTCTCCGTCGTGTTCCGTTTGTGGATGCCCGGAATGAAGGTGAGATAGTACAGCGGGTACTGGTCGCTGGGCAGATCGCGCTTGGGGTGCCACTTCGGCAACGCTTCCGCCTGCCGCGCCGCGAACTGGGGCACGTAGATCTGACACTTGTTCTGGGCGTGACCCGTGGCGAAAGATGTTCGCGGCTGGAACGCCGCTTTGGTTTCCACGATGCCCTTTGACTGGAAGTCGGCGAAGCTGGTCCCCAGACCGGAACGCTTCGCCTTTTCGTCCAGCAGGGTGTTGGGGTTGATCCAGGAGCCGTCCGAGAGCCTGAAGTAATCCGGGCAAAGGCGCTTGCCGAGTTCGATAGCAACGTAACCTGCGCTCTTCGTCTCGAAAATGGGCGCTGCTACAGCCGACCTCGCGAGGGACTGCGGATACTTCGCATTGTAGTCGCGTGTCACGATGTCGCTGGTCTCCAGATACATCGCCGATGGCAGCACGATGTCGGCCATGGAAACCGTGTCGGTCGGAATGAAATCCATCACTACGGTGAAGTCCATGTTGGCCATGGCCTGCTCCATCTTGCGCGGGGTTGGGAATGCCAGGATCGTATAAGCGTTCCAAAAGGCGAACTTGATCATGCCGGGGTACTTGTTCAGCATGCCGTCCGCCAGCGTGGAGAACAGCCCCGTGTCCTGCTCCTGCACCAGAGGAAGCTTGTCACGGCCGTCCACACGGCGACCTTTTTTCGCCGGGTATGCGGGAGGCGGATAGATGGCGTCCACTCCGGGCACAGAGTGCGCACGGGCGAAGTAGCGGCCGCCCGGACGGTCCACAGTGCCGGCGAGGATGTTCAGAATCGAGATCGCGTGAACCAACTGGCTGGCATTCATGTAATTGGCGCACAGAGTCTTCTTGTGCGCGGGGGCGATTCCTCCGCCGGATGTGGCAAACTCGCGTGCAATGCGCCGGATGTCCGCAGCCGGGACTCCACTGATGGTTTGCGCCCACTCGGGCGTGTATTCCTCAAAGTGAGTGCGGATCTGCGACTCCCACTCGGCGAAATTGGTGTAGGCATCCACGAATGCCTTGTTGTACAGATTCTCGCTGACGATCACCTGAATCATGGCCAGAGCCACTGCCAGGTCGGTGCCCGGGTTGATGTTGAACCATTCGTTCGACATCCGCGAGGTAGCGGTATAGGTGGGCGAGAAATGGACCACCTTCGCTCCGTTGCTGCGAGCGTTGACGATGCCGTTGGCGTAGACGATCTTGGCCTTTGCAACCAGATCCCAGCCAAACAAAAGGATGTACTTCGAGTTCTCAAAGTCGTTGCACCACGACTTGCCACCCGTCGTGTACTTCTGGATGACGCGATCGGACTGGAAGCACACGTCAATGTGATCGACGCGGTTCACCACGCCCATGGCATTCATGAACCGGCTCCAGAGATCGGGGCTGGGAAGCGTGATAAACAGGAGGGACTCGGTCCCGTATGTGTCGATTGCGCCCTTCATCTTCATCGCAATCGTGTCCAGCGCTTCCTGCCAGCTGATGCGCACCCAGCCCGGGTCCTCGCCGAATCCCTTCCTGGGATTGGTGCGCCGCATCGGGTACTTCAGGCGGTCGGGGTCATAAAGGAACTGCGCCCCTGCCGCGCCTTTGCCGCACAGGTGGCCTTCCCCGTGAGCATCGCCCGGGAGACCTTCGATGAACTTGACCACGCCATCCTGAACCGTGGCCTGGAGCCCGCACGCTGGCGAGCAGATGCCACAGCACGTGGCCAGTTTGGATACAGAAGCCGCGCTGGCTTCTGCCGGGCGGAAGAATTTCTCGAACGCGGCAGCCGGATTCGCCGCGCCTGCCAGTCCGGCAGCGCCAGTGAGGCGGAACAGATTTCGTCTGGTGAGTTGCATGGTGTCAGCGCTCCTGGTTCCCCTTCATTGGATACGGATCGGTCACAAATCGCAGATGTGGCTTCGTGTACGCTCCGACGTAGCCTTCCCAGGACTCCGACCCGGCGTTCGCGATGTCGCTCCATTTGCCCCAGCGCAGGGCAGCTGTCGGGCATACCTCGGCGCAGGCGGGCTGCAGGCCGACTTCGATCCGGTCAAAGCAGCCCGTGCACTTCTCCATCTTCTTTGTGCGCGTGTTGAACTGCGGCGCCTGGTGTGCGCATAGCTTTGCACACTGCTGGCAGCTGAGACACTTACTTTGATCGATCTGAACGAGTCCGTCCTGAGCCCGGCGGTAGATCGCCTTACCCGGACACACCTTCATACAGTACGGATCGTCGCAGTGATTACACGCGCCGGAAAGCGCCTGCATCCTGACTGCGGGGAAAACACCCGACTCGCGGACGCGCACCTGACGGTACCGTACGCCCACTCCGATCTCCACCTGATTCCACTGCTTACAGGCACTCTCGCAAGCCCGACACTCGATACAACGTTTGGGGTCGAGAAGCCAGCCGTAATTCTCCATGGGATACTCCGTCCGCCGCAATCGGGCGGAATGCCCTGCGGAACGCGAGGGGAGTCGACCGGCCGCGCAGCGGCGCCGGGCAAGGAATGAGCTCTTGGTCCTTGAAGCCCGATTACTGAACGCTCAGACTCGCGGGAGAGCAAGCCTTTCGCGGATTCGGATATCGGTCGTCATCATCTGGAGAAGCAGCGGAACTTCTCCGAAAATCCTTTTCCAGCAGGATGTCGATTCCATCCTGATTTCCGTAGATGCCCACCGCTTCCTCGTAATACCAGCAGCGTGCCTGGGCCGCGGGAATCAGCACTTCCACCACGCCCGACCGGAAGGAGACCGCGGGTTCCGGTACCTCCGCGGCTCTGGCGACGAACGTAATGGGATTACTGCCAGGGAAAGGCAACGTGACGGTGACCGTCCCGGATTCCGACAAAGCCAGAACCTCTGATTTCCGGAATCTCAGGCGCACCGAAGTATCGTTCAGTCGAAGCTTCATGTGTTACGTGTTGCACCTTTCGTCGTACGCCCGGAAGCACGGGCTGATGGCTTATCGGCCTTCAAAACAGAACGGCCGGCCTTTCGAACCTGAGCGCGGAGAATGTTGCGCACCTGCTCACAGGCGCCTTTTACTTCCGGCATCGCGAGGAAGCACCAAATCTGCTTTCCGTCGCGCCGGGTGGCAACAACCCCTGCCGACTTCAGGATCGCCAGGTGCTGCGACAGGTTCGCGGCTGTGACCCCGAGTTCGCGCTGAATGTCGGCGCAACTTCGTTCCGAGGCTCCGAGCATGTCCAGCATGCGCAAACGCGTGATGCTGGCGAAAGCTTTACAGATCCGGACCTGCATCTCATAGACTTCCTCATCCATGCGCGCGTCCGTTTGCTTCTTCACTACCAAAGCGTGGGAATACCCCTGACCCATCTCGATTCTATATCAATTGCGAATTTTTGCAAGTGTTTATGTGAATGGTTACGACGGGCTGACCTGGCCTGCGGGCAGACTCCTCCCCTCGGACCTGCCACATAAAGCCGATGCCCCACGCCGCGTGGCCGTGGGGCATCGTGTCGTACGCATTTGGTTAGCGACGGCCGCGACGCTGGCCCGCGCCGGTTCCACCACCGGTACCAGGCGTGTGCAGCGGCCCCGAACCGTCCTTTGGCCCCAGCCTCTTGCCGCGCTGCTGACCGCTGCCAGGCGCAGGTGTCGGCGCCGGCGTCGGGGGCGCGTTCTGTGCGTACATCGTGACGGCCGATACGGACATCATGGCGAGAGTGGCGATTGCGAGTTGAATCTTTTTCATTGAGTCGGTCTCCTTCTGACCTCGCCATTGAGAAGGGCACATCATGGTCCAGAAGTGGCCCGACCTGTTTTCAGTGAGTTGCAGCCAAAGGAAGCGCCGCGCCGCGCAAGGGTTGCAGAACGAGGTGCGCAAGGTGCGCAGCGCCTCACGAGGCGCCTCACGAGGTTGCGCCCGCGGCAGTTTCCGAAATCCCATACTCTTTCAGCCGATACTGCAGGGTCCGGACACTGATGCCGAGCTGCTCGGCCGCACGCGTTCGGTTGCCGTTGTTCATTGCCAGTGCGTCTTCGATCGCCTTGCGCTCGATGTCCCGGAACCTGACAGCTCTTGCGCCAGCATCGGCTGACAAAGGCAGGTCGTGAACTTCCACTTGCTCGCCGGTGACGATGACGGCCCGCTCCATCATGTTCTGCAACTCGCGAATATTGCCTGGCCATGCGTAGCCCATCAGGGCATCGCCTGCCTCGGGACTCAGGCGCGGTACGGGCTTCCCCATCTCGGTCGCGGCACGCCTGAGGAAGAGCCGGGCGAGCGCGAGAATGTCCGCGGGCCGATCCCGCAGAGGCGACAGTTCGAGTGGAAACGTGTTCAAACGATAGAACAGATCCTCGCGAAACCTGCCCTCGCGAACCATGGTCTTCAGATTTCGATTCGTGGCGGCAAGCACCCGCACGTCCGTCGTGATCACACGCGATCCGCCGACGCGTTCCAGCGTCTTCTCCTGAAGCACGCGCAGGAGCTTCGACTGCAGGTTGCCGTCGAGTTCGCCAATCTCGTCGAGGAACAGCGTACCGGTGTGGGCACGCTCGAAGCGTCCGGTGTGCTGCCCCACCGCTCCGGTAAAGGCGCCCTTCTCATGGCCGAATAACTCGCTCTCAATCAGGGTGGGAGAGAGAGCCGCGCAGTTTACGGCAACGAAGACTCTTTGCGACCTGGCGCTGTTCTGATGGATGCATCTGGCCAGCACCTCTTTGCCGGTACCGCTTTCGCCCGTAATCAGCACTGTCGCGTTCGTCGGTGCGACCTTGCGCGCAAGTTCCAGCAGCGCGATCATGCGCGGATCGTGAGCGACGAGCTTGTCGCAGGAGAAGCGGCTGGCGTTCTCCTCCCGCAGCGTCTGCCGGTCTTCCTCATCCCGAGCCGCATTCAACGCGCGTCGGACCACGATACGCAACTCGTCCGGGCTGCTGAGAGGCTTTGCGAGATAGTCGACCGCTCCCAGCTTCATGGCCTCCACCGCATTCGGCACTGTGCCAAATGCGGTGATCATGATCACCGGCGTTTCCGGCGCCTGATCCCGGAAGAACTCCAGCACCTGCAGGCCATCGCCGTCGGGCAGCTTCAAATCCGATATGACGAGATGGTAGATGCGGCGGGCGCCGAGACCGCGCGCGGTTTGCACGTTGGACGCGGTATCCACGTCGTAGCCCTCGCCCTTCAGGATGGTTTCCAGCAGAAGGCTGAAGCCTGGATCGTCATCAACTACGAGAATCTTCTCGCTCATGCATTCACCTCGTTTGCCTGCGGCAACGCTGCACCGGGTAGCCGCACCTCCGCCCGAAGCCCTCCACCGGGGCGCGGTTTCAGGGAGAACGCGCCGCCCAGAGCCGCGGACAGGCTGCCAGCGATCGGCAGTCCCAGGCCAGTGCCGAAGGACTTGGTTGTGTAAAAGGATTCGAACACTTTCTCCCGCTGCTCCTCAGGGATACCCGGACCGTTGTCATCGACACAGATGACCACATCGTCGTGCGAGACCTCGAGTGTCACCTGAACCAGCCCGTCTTGCCGCTCAGACAGCGCTTCACAGGAGTTTCGGATCAGGTTCGTCAGAACCTGCCGCAGCATCTGCGGATCCGTTCGGAAACGGACAGGGCTGGATGCAATATCGATGCGGCAGCCCGCGCACCCCGCCAGTTCGGCTGAAATCTCTTCCCATGCGCAGTCGGTGACCACGGCCTGCGGAGGACGGCCATAGAGCAGCAGGTCGCTGACCAGACGCTCCAGACGCACCGTCTCACGCAGGACGGGTTCCAGCACGGGACGCGAACGCGCGTCAGCCTGCTCCATCGCGAGTTGTGTGAATCCCTTGATCGTGCCCAGCGGATTCCGGATTTCGTGCGCCAGTACGGCCGACAGCTTCCCGAGATGCGCCAGATGCGTCAGTTCCAGCCGTTTCTTTTCCTGCTGTGCGTGGCGGCGGATGGACCAGACCGCGAACCCGGTCAAAAGCAGCAGTACCACGCTGCTCACGCTCGCGATCGCCACGTTGTGACGTGCGTGAATGAGCAGAAAGTCGGCACTCGCGGAATCGAGATCGATACGAGCGATACGAAGTTGGCCAGCCTCGTGAAAGGGGGCGAATACACGAAACACAGAACGGCCGCCAACGCTGAGGAACTCCGTCCGAAAAAGTTCATCGCCGGTCCACAGCGCACGGACCGAGGGGTCGGAGGTAGTCCGGTCCAGGATACGCAGATCCGCCAGGCCAGGCTCATCCTCCAGCAGCGCCTCGATCCGCTCAGGCCCCGATCCGGGCATGCTCTCAAGCCGGGCCGCAATCGCGGCGCTGCGGTTGCGCAGAAACACGTGCCGCATTTGCTCCAGCTCCTGAAAGGTACGAACGGAGCTGTAGATGAGAATCGCAGGCAGCAGGAGCGCCAGCAGGGCGGGGCCGTAACGCGCGGCCAGGCTGAACTTCGATGTCATCCGGTATAGAAGAAGCAATCCGGTGCCGCGGGTGACAGTGTGTTTTCAGATCCTCCGCGCTTCGCCGCTGCGCAACGTTTGCGGGACATCACTGTGCAGGTGCGCAAAGCCTGCGCAGCTGAGCACACCTTCTCCTCGCGTTTGCAGTCACTTACGGCGTGGCGCGAGGCGTGCACCCAGGACTGGCGGAGGCTGACAATGATAATTCGTTTTTTGACGACCGTAGTGGTGGCGCTGGCGCTCACCACGGGAGCATGGGCGCAGTGCGGCAAGAATGGAAACCAGGGCAAATGTCCGCGGGGAGAAGGCAAGGGCAATCCGGCTGAGTGCCAGAATCCCAAATGCCCCCGAACTCAGGGCGGCGGCGGCAATCAGCAGGGACAGTCAAAGTAGAGGCACACGATGCGTCGCGTAATGCTGGCTGGACTCTTGCTCGCGGTGGCCGCCTGGCCCGCTGAGCCGGTGAAAGCGCCGGTTGCGGCGAACCCGGTCGTGCAAATCCGCGGACGCATCACCAGGGTAAACTCCTTCGGGCCACAGTACGGGATGCCCTCGATACAGGTGGACGCCAACGGAACGACCACAAAGGTCGTGCTCGGGTCGATTCGTTACCTGATGGAGCAGAACTTCAACGCACGGGTCGGGACTGAGGTCCAGATCAAGGGCTACCAGTTGCCCGACTTCGTGGTCGCCATCGAGATTCGCGTTCCGGCCGAGAACAAGACAATCAAACTCCGCGATCAGAATGGGTGGCCCGTCTGGCGCGGAGGACCAGGAGCCTATGTACGCGCAGAAGGCAGTACTTAAGGCCGTCGTCTGGACGGCCGTGATCCTTGGCAACGGTGCGGGGTGGTTAAGCGGGGCGCCAGAGTTCCCGCCTGCCACCGACTGCGCCCTCTGCCATTCCTGGCCCGGCGTGCTGACAAAAGCGCCGGGCCATTTTGTGTCATGGAAGTCGAGCATGATGGCGTCCGCAGGCATCGACCCTTACTGGGAAGCGCAGGTCCGGCGAGAGTCGGTGGCCTCAGGCTCGTCAGTGGAGGACAAGTGCCTCCGTTGTCATTCTGCGGCCGATCAGTACGGCCGGCGTTCGTCCGGGACAAAGATGCGGCTTGCCGAACGGACCGACCTCGGCCGGGAAGGCGTCACATGTACCGTCTGTCATCGCATCGAGCCACGGACGCTCGGGACGGAGGCGTCGTTCACAGGGGGCTTCACCATCGCCACTGAGCCGGTGATCTATGGCCCGCATGAGAAGCCGTTCGCCATGCCCATGCTCCACCACACAGGCCTGGAGCCACAAGCGTCTCATCACATTCTCGACTCGGCGCTGTGCGGCTCCTGCCATACGCTGCTGCTGGCGGATGCAGCGGGCAAGCCATTTTTCGCCGAGCAGGCAACATACCTGGAATGGCGTGCCAGTGCATGGCCCTCGCGAAACGTCTCCTGCCAGAGTTGCCACGTTCCACAACTCCGCGATGCCTCTGGCCAGCTCGCTCCGGAGTACATTGCACAGCGTCCCGGGGGCGGCGCATTTCCACCAACCCGGCCGAGGACGCCGGTAGGGCAGCACACGTTCATCGGAGCCAACGTGCAGATGCTGCGGACGCTCGCGTCAACCGTGCCAAACGTGGATTACTCGTCGCGGGCCGCGGCAACGGAGAAGTTCCTCGAGACTGCGTTGTCCATGGACGTAACGCCGGGGCCGACTTCGATCCGCGTTAAGGTCAACAATAATGCGGGGCATAAACTCCCTACGGGGTTGCCCGTTCGCAGGCTGTGGCTGCACGTTACCGTGCGCGATGCGGCCGGCAAAGCAGTCTTTGAGTCGGGCAACTGGGACCCCATCACCGGCGCTCTGCAGTCGGCGTTGCGCTACGAGCCACACAGAAATGAGATCACGGACCCGAAACAGACCATGGTGTACGAAGCGGTGATGGAGACGGCTGCAGGAGAGCTTGCATCCGCCTTCACCCAGGCCGTCCGCTTTCGGAAAGACAACCGCATACTTCCAGCCGGATTCCAGCCAGGGAAATGGACCGCAGCCGCGGGCGTCGATGGCGACGGTGATTTCGTCGCGGGTTCGGACACAGTCGTATACAGACTGCCGCAATTGAGAGGCGCTGCGTATTCGGCGACAGTCGAGGCCTGTTATCAAAGCATTCGGCCATTGGATTCCGCGGGCATTACCACGCATCGCGCGCCGGTTGTTATCCGACGCGTCGATGTCCGGCATTCTCCGTCTCCGCAGGCCTTGCGTGACAAACCGTCCGGGAACGCAGGATCTGCGCACCAGCCAGGCGATTCGGCTCGCTGAACCATGTACTCTCAGTCACTTGCAACGGATGGCACTTCGGAGCGCTCCGTGCACGGATACAAAAGCGTAAAGGAGGTTCTCATGAACCGAATACAGACAATCAACTTGACCCTGCTCCTCGCCGCCGCCGTTGCCGCGAACGCCCAGGGTCCGCGTGGACCACAGGCCCCGTCCGGCACGCCCAATGGAACCGGGCTGAACATGTCCGCCGCGAAGGTCATCTCCGGCGCCGTGACGGATGTCAGCATCGGGTATGGCGCCCAATATCCGACGATCGTCATCAGCCAGTCGCAGGTCAAGCTCGCTCCTGCCTGGTTCCTCCTCGACGCCGACATCGAGATAAAGACTGGCGACACCCTGAAGCTGACCGTCGCGCCCTCCAACAACGCGGCAGACAAATATCTGTACGCTGTCGATGTGACGAAGGGAACTGCATTCCTGAGGCTTCGGGACGCTGCCGGGCTTCCGTTGTGGACCGGAGGTATGGCAGCCGGAAACGGGCAGCGCCAGGGGCAGGGCAGTGGCTCCGGCGGCATGGGCAACGGCACGGGTGAGTGCCAGGGTTGCCTCGACGGCGCCAGTGTCGCCACCGTCGCCGGAACCGTGGACAAGACCACGGCGGGTATCGGGATCCAGTTTCCGTCACTGGTCCTCGCAACCGCCGACGGGAAGCTGCTCACGTTCCGGGTTGGACCGGAAAGAGTACTGCTGGCCGCCGACTTTGAGATCACTGCCGGGCAGAAGCTCACGGTCACCTATGCGGCATCGACCTGCAGGGAAGAACTGGTGGCGCTGACCATAACCGACAGCGCCGGCCGCAAGATCGTGCTGCGCAATCCCGACGGCACTCCCGCGTGGAACTGATTTCCAACTGAGCGCACTTCACCTGCCGCGGCTCCGAGGCTCTCTCGGAGCCGCTCGCTGTTCTCGTACCACTCGGCGAAGCTTCAGGCCAGTTGTCGAATCCTCAGGCGTTCGCGGACCTGCTCCTCTGTGAGCCGGGCTTCGTAGATGGACCGGTAGTCGATACTGCGTGCGACCACCGTTGCCACCGTCACCGCAAGGGCAACGGGAATCAACAGCGATCTGTTCCCGCCAGTCAGTTCCAGCATCAGCACGATCGTGGAAACAGGCCCCTGCGTGGTCGCGGCCACTGTCGCTGCGGCGCCGAGGAGAGCAGCAGACTCCGGTGTAACATCCACACCAGGAGAAGCGAGCCCACCCCCGATGACACAGCCCGCAAGCGCTCCAATGGTCAGGGATGGCGTAAACAGACCTCCGGGAATTCCAGTCCGGATGCAGAGAATCACCATGAGAGCACGCCCAGGGCTCCTGTCGCGACAAACGGCAGAACCAGCCGCATTGGTCCAGTCGGCTTGTTGCGTTCGGCCCAGGCGACCGCGCGAACAAGGCCGGCAGCCGCGACACCCATGATCAGTCCGATGAGGAGAGCCGCGCCGATGACGAGCTGCGTGGGCGAGAGTTCCGGAACAGTGTAGGTGATCGCATCCGGCAGTACGAGGAAGGAAGTGGCGGTTGCGATGATCGCTGTGAACAACGCCGGCAGAACGAAGCGCGGCGCGAGGACTCCCCGAAACACCTCCAGCGAATAAAGGGCTCCGCCCAGCGTTACGCCATATGCTGCGCCCATACCGCCGCCCGCGCCGCACGCCACAATGAGTCGCCGTTGTTCGTCGGGCAGCCTCAGGCGGTCGCAAAGGATATTGGCTATTGAGGCGCCGAACTGCTGGGGCGCGCCCTCCCTGCCGAGTGAAACTCCGAGCCCGACCCCAACAAGCGACACCACTGCACTAGCGTGCGGAGCACAGGCATCCTGCCTGCGTAGAACCAGATCGCAGCCGTCGTGTCGATTCCGTTAGCGGAGGAAACATGGCGAAGCACCAGTTGCGCGGTGGCCGTCAGCAGGCCGGCCAACAGCAGCACCCCGATGCGGTGCGCAGGGGACGCGCGACTCACCGCCGCGATGAAGCCGTCCGACCCTGCATTCCAGGCGGTTCGCTGGACAAACTCCAACAACAGCGCGAGGCCGATGGCGGACACGCCGGTGAAAACACCCGTTAACGCCAGCGCCACCCAGAAGCGTAGGGACCCGGGACTCTGAATCGTGGGAGGAACGGTATTCGGACCCATTAGCAATTAGACGACTTTGGGCCACACTCGCGCGAGTGCCGCATGTCGGTCACGGTCTGATTTCGACACCGCGTTTGAATTGATGTTAACTTGACCCGCGCCCCGCTAGACGACGACCAGGCGCATGCCGTTGCCGTCGGGATCGACTGGACAAGCCGTCGCGAAACAGCTGCGCCGGGCCGCGAGCGCGCAGGCGAAAATTCCAAACTCAATTCACTGCATTTAGGATTCTCCACTGACGGTCACCCGTTTGGGGCCGCGGCACCATACCTACACGCCACCAGCCGGCGGAACTTTGCCGGACTCCTCGCGCGATGCACGGGTACGTCGAGACTCGACGTCACAAGATCCGGCCATTCACGTGGGGACACCAAGGCGCGGCAAGATCCACTTCATGACGATTACGTAGCCGATAAACAGGACGAGGATGTAAAACCATTGCGGCATGATGACCTCCTATACCGATTCCCTGACCATGGCGACGATGTCCGCTTCTACTTCACGGGCCACCTCGTCGACCTCCGGCGTCCCGAACGCAGCCATCATTGTCGTGGGCAGCAGCGTTGCGACTTTGTACGCACCAGCTGAGCCATACACGGAGATGCGGCATGGCAACACCGTCGAGACGGCGCCGTTCCCTTCCAGCGCGCGTTTCGCCTGGTGCGGATTACAGACCTCGTAAACACTGCACTCGGGGCTGAAGTCGATCCCCTTCTCCATCATCTTCTCCTTGAGATTAATCACGGACAGCACGCCAAACTTATGCCGTGCGGCGGATTCGCGTATCGCTGCATCAATCGCAGCGAGGTCCTTGCGAGACTCCATTTCGAAAACCATCAGACCTGCCTCCCTTTTAATCGTCCTTCGCTTTGCCAGTGCGGCCGAGTTCCGGCGCAGTGATCCGCCCACGCTTGCGGAGCACACTTTCAGATGATGTCGTACTGAGCTTCCAGTTGACGGCGGTCAACGCCGCGGCTCAACGCCCTGTAATGGTGGCCGCCGTCGGCCAGCATCGCGTTCGTGGCAATCCGATACTGCAGCACTGCTTCCCATTGCGAGGCGGCTTCGGCCTTGACCTCGATGACTGCGCGATGCACCTTTCGGTTTTCACTGTCAGTGGTCCGCTGCCCGATGGCCGTAAGCGCACCTGGCACCAGTCCGCACAGTAAAAGCCAGACTCGTCTCGGGCGTGTCATCACCCACCTCCTGCATTCTCCGAGAGCAGCGTCTCAATGTCGTCGCGCAAGCCGATTTCAGTGACGAGGCCAATGTATGTGCGGGCGACCCGTCCGGACTTGTCGATCAGTACGCTCGCAGGGATCGCCTCAACCCGATTGAGAAGAGACAACTCGGCCGTCGGCGTCAAGATTGGATAGGGGATTCCGTATTTCTTCACGAACGCAGGTACAGCTTCCGCTGGCTCCTCGTCCATCGTGACTCCGGCAACTGTGAACCCGCGATCCGCATACTTCCTGTGCAGATCCACCAGAGCCGGAGTCTCAATGCGACAGGGAGGGCACCAGGTGGCCCAGAAGTTCACGAGCACGACCTTGCCGCGATGCTCCGCAAGTGACCACTTCTCTCCACCCAGAGTTTCAACAGTGAAAGTGCCGGCGTGAGTACGTTTCGCTACAGGATTCACGGAACCGAACTGGTTTCGAACCGCCGGTGAAAAGGCGTAGATTGCTGCGCCGGCCAGCAATGTAACCCCCATGGTTCTTACAAGCTTTCGCATCCACGGGGGCCGGTCAAATCTCATGTACAACTTCTCCCTGCTTGAGAAGACTCAAATCGCGGCAAAAGGTCGCACCTGTGCGCCAACTTTTTTGATCGTATGAGCATATACTCATATAGCGAGGTCAGTTGTGTCCAGCCGTAAGCGGAATCCGCCGCTCAGTGATCGGATGATGGAAGTTGTTGCCGCTCGGTTTCGAGCGCTCGGTGAGCCGCTTCGGCTGCGCATCCTGCAAGTGCTCGAGCCGGGGGAAGCGCCCGCAGGCGAAATAGCCGAACGAGTTGGAGCCAATCAGTCGAATGTCTCACGACATCTGCAAAACCTGCACGATGCTGGTCTCGTTGGCCGCCGCCGCGAGGGAATTAACATCGTCTATTCCATATCGGATCCAACTATTTTGAAGATCTGCCAGCTGGTGTGCAAGCGTGTGGAGGAGGATGCACGTAATGAGCTCGCCGAGATGGCCGGCAAGCGAGTACGCCGCGGCTGAGCACAACAAGACGCCACGTGCCTTGCGCGCGCACGACAAATGTGACTCGGCGACCAGCGGAGACTGAGCGCCTCAAAGGCCTGGGATGTGGCTGGACTGCATTCCGCTTCGACAAGGCTTCCCGGACGTGCCGGGCAACGCACGTGACGAATGGGCAACTCCGCATCCAGAGTGGCCAGGCGCGACCCCGGCAACGCTGTGCGAACATACCATGAGGGTTGTCAATCAACCACTCAATTAGGAACTTTCTGCTTGGCTCCAACAGTCGCGTGGTGCGAAGCCACTGTCACAGCGGCCGCGGTCATACCATGCGCGCTCCAGTTCCGTCTCTCCAGGAGCAGTCTGTAGTCGTTTGCGGCGGCGGCCCAACTGCGGCGCCGAGCGGCGCACCGCCATCTCCAGTGCCTCGAAATCGAGTTGATCGAGGCTCTGGCGATCAATCCATGACTTCAGTTCCTGGCGGAACTCAGCCCGTGAGACTTTCGGCGAGCGCGGTTTTTTTATTGCCGGCGTACGTCCCTCGATCTCGCGCGTTACCACCCAGGAGAGTCCATGGCCCTGGGCACCCGCGAGCGAGCCGGGGAACATGTCTCCCAGAGCGCCGATCGCGGTCTTGAGTTGACTCGCAACTGCTCAGGGCTGGGTCGGGGAGTGGACAATCGGTGGCCTCCTGCCTGAAAGCGGAACCGCTGTCAGAACCATAGACCGACACCGGATGTTTCTTCAAGACCGGTACTTTCATGTCGTCCGCCCTGGTGCGCGCCGAAGATGCGCGGCGAAGTTTGCCAAACCGGGCCCGTTTACCTTACAATGACTAGAAGCAAGACTCTGTCAGGATTGGTGTCTAAATTGAATGGCTAATCATGTTTCCGCTCTGAAGCGGGTCCGCGGTACCGAACGAAAGACCGATGTCAACCGTCTGCGTAAGTCGCGCATGCGCACGCAGATCAAGAAGTTCCGTAAGTTGCTGGCTTCGAAGGATCAGGCTGGTCTTCTGAAAGAACTCCCGGTCACCTATTCCATCGTCGACCGCGCCGCCAGGTGGGGCATTATCAAGAAAAATACCGCGGCTCGTTACAAGTCCCGCCTGACCGCCCGCGTCAAGGCCCTCGTCGCTCAGCCCGCTGCCTAAGCAGTTCCAGTCAGCTCCATCACGAACTTCTCCATAACGGTCCGATCATCGGGCCTCGTGTCTCTAAGCGACTTGTCCGTATCGTAGATCTGTACAATGGCCTTCTTCAGCCGGCCGGCGGAGAAGGCCGTTGCCGTTTGTGCCACCTGCTCGGCCCGCGACCGCCACATCGCCGTGCCCTGCTTCTGGAAGAAACTCTGGATCTGATTCGCGTTGGTGAGCTTCGCTTCCCGCGCCACCAGCGCCAGCCGGAACTGCGTCGCCAAAAACGAAAGCGCCAGAGGCAGATACTCGCCCTCCCGCACCAGCACGTCGAGCGATTCCAGTGACGCCGCCCGGTCCCTCCGGGCCACGGCATTCACCAGCGCAAATATCGTCGATGCCTTGGCATTCGGCGTCAGATTCCAGATGTCCTCTTCGGTCACCGCACGGTCGCGCCCGGCGTAGAGAGCCAGTTTCTCAATCTCATTCGCGATTCGCTGGGCGTCTCCGGCCAGCACCTCGGTCAGCAGCTCGAGTTCCGACGGCCCAATTCGCACGCCCCGCTCTTTCGCCAGTTGTCCGGCCAGCCGGCGAGCCAGTTCCGGCGTGTAGTGGGCGAACTCGACCACCTGCTGAATTCCGCTGTAGAATTTCCGGACGCGGTCGACGCGGGCCTTGTCCTCGCCCTCCAGGTCATAGCGCGAGCAGTTGAAGACCAGCACCGTGCCCGGCGCCGGATTCCGCAGGTATGCCGAGAGTCCCGACGCTCCGTCCTTGCCCTTCCCTGACCCACCACCCTCGTCGTCATCCTCAGAAGCTGCGGCAATTGCCCGGCCGCGGGGCAGCGCCGCTTCGGCACCCGATACCCAAATCAGCCGGTTGGCCGCGAACAGAGAGAAGGACTGTGCGTCATCGAGCACTTCCGCCAATTCCACTTCGTCCAGATCATGGCGGATCATGCCCGCTTCCCGATCCTCGGCAGGAAGGGCTCTTTCTACCAGCGCCTTGCGGCAGCGGTCGCGGTCAAACGCTTCGGGACCGAGGAACAGGTAGGCGGGAGCGAGCGGACGGGATGCCAAAGACTGCAGAAACTCAGCGGGAGTCATTCAAAATGCCTCGAGTACAGCGCTGACTAAGGTGCGGGCCACATCGCGGCTCAGCCGCTGAAGGGCGACGTCGCTTTCGTCGAAGTACGTTTTCTGGTCCACCGCGATCTCATAACGCTGTTTGAATTCGATATTGGGACGCGTGTAGATCACTTTGCCGCTTCGCTTGTCGGTCAGCGTCACCTGCAGGTACACGCTGATCTGGATGGCCGTGGCGCGTCCGGTTAGAGGATCGCTGACGCTGGGAAACGCGAGGTAATTTACCACCGAGCCGGTGAGGACCGCGTCGGCCTCCTCCGGGTTCGACGTGACACGGTACCGTGTGCGGGACAGGAACTCGCGGCCGAGGGCGCCAGGAATATGCTCGGTCAGCTTGTAGCGACTGGTGATGTTGCCCCACGCCGGAATCGCGATGGTGTGGACGTCCTTCGGCATGGTGTCGGCATGACCCGACACGTGATAGCCGCATCCGGCTGTGACCATAGCCATAACCACCAGCCCCAGTCGAACCCTCATTCGCCTCCTGCCAGAATCTGAACCACGGCGGCTGCCGCGCTGTCGGCCGAGATCCGGTAATTGTCGGCAGCGGCCCACAGCCAGACCGCCCGCGGATTGTTGCGGTCCGCCTCAATCAGTCCGGTTGTCACACCGCCCTGACCAGCCGCGCCGACATTGCTGGGAGGCTCGACATCGGCGGCCCGCACCTCCACGTGCTCCGACTCAAGATCGGCTTCGATATCTTCGATCGCAGGCCGTGTTTCGAACTCCAGCCAGAGGCAGAACGTGTACCCGTGGAAGACCGGAGCCTGGATCAGCCGCAACGAGGGCATCGGCCCGGAACCGGCAAGCAGCGAAGCCAGGTGCCGCTCAATCCGCAGTTCTATGTCTTCAAGCTTCTCCGGCGCGTCTTCGCCATACCGCCCGAGCATGTTGAACGCTGCCTGCGCGTCGAACACCTTCTTTTCCATGGGTTTGAAGGAGAGCAGGCTGACCATCTGCTTCTGCAGTTCAGTCACACCGGCAGTGCCGCGCTCGCTGGCCGGCTCGAAAATCTGCGCCACAATGTTGCGAAAGGCATACCGCGCCGTAAGCCGGCGGACCAGCAACGCGAGAGCGCTGGCGGCCGGATGGGCCGTGATCTGGACACTGGTCTCCGGCGGCAGCCCGGCGCCGAACGCGGAACGCAGTCGCGCCTCGGGAAGGCTCTCGAGTCCGTAGCTGAGATCGACAAACACCGGTCCACCCGGAACGCCACCAGCCAGATCCCACGCGCGCCGGGCGGTTGCGGCATCGGCGGCGCAGATCACCGCGGCTGCGTTGTCGAGCGCTTCGGCATCCAGCGCCACCACTTCGTCCGGTTCCTCATCGTCCTCAGTGGGCGCGGGAATGCCTCCGGTCAGGCGAATGGAGGCGTGCGGCACGGCAGCTTCCAGCCGCTCCTTCACCTCGCGCCCGAGCGGACTGTCGCCGCCAAGCAGTACCACTCTTTTCTTCAATTTACAGCTACCTCCGGCTTACGGAAAACCCTGTTGAGAATGCCAGCCACCCGAACCAGCACGCCGCTGCCCACATACAGGACCGCGATCGTCAGCAGCACGGCGTGCGAGTAGTTCCAGACCAGAAATATCAGGCTGGCGAGGAAGACGAACAGCAGGGGTGAGCGGGGCCGGTTCAGGTTCAAGTCCTTGAAACTGCGATACCGCCACGTACTCACCATCAGCAGACCCAGCCCGGACATCAGGACAATCCAACCGATGACCAGGGGCCAGAATCGAAGCGGGTAGCCGTCTGTGGAATAAATCACCGCGGCTACCAGTGAAGCGGCCGCTGGAATCGGCAGCCCGACAAAGTATTTGCGGTCCGGTCTCCCCGGATTCCTCGGCACCGGATTGTTGGTGATATTAAAGCGAGCCAGCCTGGCCGACCCGCATGCCAGAAACAGGAAGCAGCCGAATGTGCCAACTCGCAGGATCTGCTCCCGCAACATCGGCAGGCCCAGTGAATCCACCGTATAGACACCCCAGGCGAAGGCCAGCACAGCGGGCGCTATGCCGAACGTGATCACGTCCGACATGCTGTCCATTTCTTTACCGAAATCGCTGGTGGTGTTGGTCATGCGCGCGATGCGCCCGTCAAGGCCGTCGAGAATCATCGCCCAGCCGATGCACTGCGCCGCCACGGAAAAGTGGGCCGCCGACGCAGCCGTTCCCATACCCGCAAGCGACCCTTCGAAGGCGCGCATTACGGCGATAAAGCCCAGGAACATGTTGCCCGCCGTGAAGGCGGTGGGGAGTGCGTAGGCGATCCGGGTAGGCCGGCGGTCGGGCGTACGCGTCAGATTGCGGGGAAAACCTATGCGGATCATCCTGTCCTTCTGAGGCTCGCGATGATTGTGGTTCCGGCCGATACCCGCTGTCCGGGCCGAACCAGAATCTTCCATTCATCGCCGAGCAACACGTCCATGCGCGAACCAAACTTCATCAGACCGATGCGTTCTCCAGTCTGAAGCGTATCGCCTTCCTGTTTTCGACAGATGATACGGCGCGCGATCAGCCCGGCGATCTGCTTGAAGACCACCTCGGAGCCGTTTTCTGTCCGAACGGTCATAATGCTCTGCTCGTTCTGCTCGGAGGCGGCTTCTTTGCTGGCCACCAGGAACCGCCCGGGGCGGTATTCCACTTTGGTGACCCGGCCAGCCACCGGAGTTCGGGTGACATGCACGTCGAACACGTTCAGAAAGATGCTGATCCGCGTTCTTCCGTGTTCGAGTTTTACCGCCATCACCTTACCATCGGCCGGCGAAACGGCGACCGGACCCGGCGGCACCTGACGGTCCGGGTCGCGGAAGAACCACAGGCTGAATGCGGCGAAAATAAAGAATGGAGCAGCGGCAAACGGAATGCCAGTCAGCCATGCGGCGGCGGCACCACCGGCGGCCGCACCCAGCGCGTACCAAATGCCGTCGGCTACGATCCTCACGCCTCCAATTGTCACATGTGCCGCAAGACATACACCTCGGTATTACACAAGGACACCTGGGAAAACGAGGAAACGCCTGAATTTAATCTTCGGTTCCAGGGAATACTGCGACTATCAACCGGCGCCGTTTCCCGGCACAATAAGACAGAGGAAGTTCATGGATTGTCTCCATTGTGGCCGGTCGCTGACGTTCCTGAAGAAATGGGGCGACTCGCGGTTTTGCTCTGCTGAACATGAGCGCGCCTGGAAGGATTCCATGCAGGCTGCGATGCTCGACCGGCTTCGGGTGACCGCCGGGCAGTTTCGCCGCGCCGTTCAGTCGACAAGGACCGCTGCTGCCGCGTCGGCTGACCCGCAACCCACCGTGGAGATATTTTCAGCACCACCTGTAGCGGGATTTCGTGTTTCTCCCACCGAAGCCGTTGAATCCGGTTTGGGACCGCTGATGAAACATCTGACGGATCCGGCTGGCCTGGCCATACAACTGCCATCCGGACCGTCGTTCAACGCTGCGAACGCCCGTCATACTTCCAAAAGTTCTCCGCTGTCCACCGATGCTTCTATGGTGGTGCCCGTGGATGCTGCGCTGGCTGTTGCTACTCAGTCGTCTTCTTAATAACTTTTATACCGTGGCACACGAGTGTCCACTCCAGTGCACTACTTCGGCTGCGTCTTGTCCAGAGGCGCAGCCGTTTCCTTATTCGAGCCCATGAAGCTACAGCGCCGGCGGAGTAGTACGGGTCTCTGACCCAGATTAGTCAGTCAGGAGTGCTGTGAACAACCCGAATCTCGCGCCCCCGGCGCGCACCAGTATTGATGCGCTGGCACGCGCAGTTGCGTCTGACCCTCCCGAGCCAGTCGGGCAGGCTCAGTTTCGCGAAGCTGCCGCTGCCTGGCGTATTATTGCAGACGCCGATCCATGCAATCTTCAGGCCTTGTACGCACTCGCCGTGTGTCTCGAACGCACGGACGAATACCACGAGGCAATCTTATACTTCGAACTCGTTCTTGCCTCCCACCCACGCCATACCGAAGCGCGGCTGGGGTCTGCTCTCTGCCGGGCCCGGCTCGGCGACGTCGAAACAGCCCTGACCCACTGGGATCAGGCTCTGAATCAGGGGGCCGATCCGGTGGCTTGCCTGCTCGGGAAAGCCTACGCGCTCTTCCGGCTTGGCAGGCTTACCGAATCGGCAACCACTTGTACGGAACTGCTGGCGATAAGCGCCGATCTGCCCGAGGCTCTGTCGAGCCGCCTGGCGGTTGCGGTGGCGCAGCGCGACTTTGAAACAGCACGGGACCTCTGCAACCGGCTGCTCATTCTCCGGCCCGGCTCCCCAACAGCGACGGAAGGCCTGGCTTTCTGCGCAATGGAAGCGGGTGATTTTGACGCCGCCACCGTGTACTGTGGCCGTCTGGTCGGGAGTTTTCCAGACGAACCCAGCCGCTGGTTCAACCTGGGTGTCGCCAGCCACAAAGCGGGCCACCTCCCGCGTGCAACGGAAGCGTGGCAGGAGGCAATCCGCCTGCTGCCAGGTCATGCAGGCGCATGGGTCAACCTTGGTGTCGTGGCCTGGGAGCGGGAGGATCTGGCGGCGGCCCGCAAAGCCTGGGAGAATGCCGCTCCTCGCGGTGGCGAGGTTTGTCCCGAGGCTCAGTTCAACCTGGCGCTGCTCGACGAGCGCGAAGGGGACCTGGCCAGTGCCTCCCACCGCTTTGCTCTGTCAGCCGGCGTGGAATCCGGTGCGCCGCCTGAGGCCTGGTTTCGCATCGGCTGCCTCAGGCTGTCGGCGGGCGATGCTTCCGGGAGCGTTCAGGCGCTGATGGAGGCGCTACGCATCAGGCCAGAGTGGGTGGAGGCACTTCTCAATGCCGGCATCGCAAACTGGAGGGC
Source organism: Bryobacteraceae bacterium (assembly GCA_034408745.1). Lineage (GTDB taxonomy): Bacteria > Acidobacteriota > Terriglobia > Bryobacterales > Bryobacteraceae > JAWXCM01. The sequence goes on along the minus strand of JAWXCM010000269.1, from coordinate 27,522 downwards.
CGGCGACCGCGATGCCGCAGTGGCTTCGTTTCGTCAGGCGCTCCGGTACGGACACGACTCCCTGCTGGCACTGCGGTCCCTGGCGACCTTGTCGATTGAGCGTGAAGAGTATGACATAGCGCTCGATTACCACGCCCGGCTGATGCAGCTGGGCGAACGCTCGGCCGATTTCCTCTACAACACCGGCCTGTTGCTGCACCACACAGGTCAGCTGCACGACGCAGAGCGGCTGTACAAGCAGGCGCTGGAGGAGCGCCCCGGATTCCCGGACGCTCTTCTGAACCTCGGCCACGTTCTTGCGGCCCGTGGCGACAAAGAGCATGCCCGCGAGTGCTGGGCCGAAGCCGTCCTGCTTCGGCCCGACTTCGACTAGGCTCAGTGCAGGCATAAAGAAAGGGCCTCCGGTTTCCCGGAGGCCCTTTCTGTTGAACCAGACTGGAAGTCTCGTTATTTCGATCTCTGCGTGACGGTGACCGTCGCTGGCCCGAAGGAGAACGTGGCGGTCCGCACTGCTCCGGTGTTGTTCGGTTCGACCGCGATGCTGAGTCGTGCCGAGCCGCTGACCGGAGGAATCGAGCGGAGGCGGATCCAGCTCACTGGCGTCGCGAACGTCCACAAGCAGCCGGCGGGCGCCGAGACTGTCATCAGGTAGGAGCCACCTCCGCCGGAAGGCGAGAGTGTGGTGGGGCTGACAATAACCTGACCTGGCGCGAAGTTGGCTTTCAGATCGTAAGCCTTGGTTATACCCAGCACCGTCGTTGCCGGAGTACCCGCGATCAAACCCGTCCAGCCTGTGAAGCAGGCGCCCGCGGCCGGGGACGCACTGACCGTGAGCGTAGTGCCCGGGTTATAGAAGGTGTCCGCGCTGGCCGGCGTAATGGCGGCGCTGCCACTTCCTGCCGCCGCGGCCTTCACCTGATAGGCAAGCTTGTAGGTCGCCTGTAGCGCCATAGCTGTGGAGGGCGCCGTTACGGCGTGCAGCGCCGCCCCGCCGTCGCTCCAGGACTGGAACGTATAGCGGGTTCCGGCAGTCACCGCGGGCGTGCCGGCAATCACAATGTGGAAGCTGCCCGGAAGCCAGTTCAATGTGGCAGCCGATGTGTACAACACACCGTCCACCGTCATTGGCATACCCGCCGGGTTGCTGCTGAGGGAGATGGCAACTGGAGTTGTTGCCGGCGGAGGCGGTGCGACGGTCGCCGGATAGAGGAACTTGATGGCCGCTGTGTCGCCGGGCGAGAGTCCCGAACGCTGCCCGATCGGGATGCCCGCGGGAATCGTTTCAATAGTGGGGAGCCCGTTGGCGCTGAAGGAATACGCCGAGTAATGCATGATGGAACCAAAGTCGTACGCGTTCACGTCATCGCCGTTGCTGATGTTCTGGTTGAAGTTGAAGGTGGCTGAAGTCTGAATGTTCGCGAAGTTGATTCTGACGTACCGGTCGCGGTCTTCGCGCGACTGCTCATGCCACAAACCGACGGAGTGACCAATCTCGTGGATCATATTGCCAGCCGAGCAGTAGTCGCCCACATACAGGTACTGGCCGTAGCCCAGCCGGCCAACGTTCGAAGCGCACTGGCCCGCGCTGGTGGAGCGGTAGAAGTAGACATAGGCACTCTCAGTGGTGCGCGGAATCAGCCGGATCACACCGGCCATGACTGTATTCCAGTGTGCAACCGCGTCAGTGACGCGAGCCGTGTTGGGCATCGTGGGATCAATCGAGTACGGTACTACTCCACCTGGCCAGCGATACAGGCTGCCGGTAATCGCTACAGCGGACCGGCTCGCGGCCTTCGAAGCGGCGGCAGGCGGCAGTTCCCAGGATTCGCCCAGCACGATGTCCGATTCAAACATCGCCAGGCCGTTCACTACCTCATGGGCAACAGGCACTCCGCGAAACAGGGAAGTTCGCGTCTCTCGTTCCGCGGCGGGCGGTTCGGCCGCAACTTCCTCGGCACGCACCGAGGCAAGCTCAGACACGGTAAAGGGAAGATCGGCTACCTCGGCATCACCCGGCTGCAACTCCAGCACGGCTTCGGAGCCTCGGACCGCGGCGGTCCAGAGGTCGGCATCGATACTGCTGACAGCACCTTCGTAGGGGCCGGCGATATTGGTGACCGCCCCGTCTTCCACACCGTAAACGAACAGACGGGCTCCGGCGGGCAGGTGCAGGTCCTTCAGGTGCAGGCGGATTGCCTGTGCGCCCTGTTTTTGGAATCGAAGGGTGAGAAAACGTGTGCCGTCTTCCGCCGTCTGAAAGGAACCGGCTTCGCTGGCCTCAACGGGCGGAAGCGCCGACACCGTGTTCCCCTCAGCCTGAGTTGCGTGGAAGGTGGGAGCGGTTTGCCATGCCAGTGCTTCCGCACCAAGTGGCCGGTCTGCCGCGAAAGCACAGCCGAGGCTGAGGCAAAGTATTGTAAAGAAAACAGAAATGCTGCGCATGAATTCTCCTGAGCCATTCCTGGGAATAGCTCAAACGCCTGGTAAATTGCGGCTTCAGGAGAATTATCGGCTTAACTGTGATGGATTAGATAGCCCGCCAATATAGGTTTGGGGCTTTTATGGGGTGGGGCTGAGAAAGATCAAGGTGGGGTAATCGCCCTGGGTGGAAGGAGGTGGTGGTACTAAGGCAGAGGGCGGCGTACCAGGGCCGCCCTCTCAGATTTACTTAGTATGCAGCCTGACTCACAACGTAGCCGCGATTGCCGATTAGCAGCACGGCAGATCGCATCAGGCCACTGGTGTTTGGAGCGACACTAACGTTCACTGCGCCGCTACCAATGCCACGGGGTCCGGAAGTAACCGTCAGCCAGGTCGAGTAAGAGCTCACGCTCCACCCACACAACCCGGCAGAGGAGATAACGGGAATCGCGAACGTTTCCCCGTCAGATGGTGCAAAGTGGAGCTGACCTGAGATCGTCACGCTGCCCGGAACAAAATTGGCGGTCAGGCTGAGAGGAGCGCTTACCGTCACAGTGGTCGTCGGAGGGGTGCCCGCCAGCAGACCTGTCCATGAAGAGAAGCAGTATCCGGTGGCCGGAGTCACGGACAGGGCCAGCGACGTGTTCGCAGCGTAGAGCTGGGTCGGCGACTCTGGCGCGACCGTCACACTTCCGGCTGAGGCGGCATAGGCCGCCGCCGTCACTTTGTGACTGATTGTGTAATCGGCCTTCAGCATCTTGACGCCGGAGCTGGCAGTGACGGTATGGGCTTGCGGTCCGCCGTCGCTCCAGGACGCGAATTGAAAAACGGTGGAGCCCGCAATCGGCGTTACGGCCTCCACGTTGTGGGTACTTCCAATCGTCCACTCCACAGATTGCGGCGCCGTCCAGGACACCCCGTCAACCCGAATCGTCTGGCCCGTGGGGTTGGTCCGCAGGGTCACCGTCACAGTAGCGGGAGGGGGCGGCACAGGCACTGGTACCGGTGCCGGAGCAGGTGTTGGTACTGGAGCAGGTGTTGGTACCGGAGCCGGAGTCGGCGGCGCGGCGGCCACCGGGAGAGCACCGTACATCGCACGGACCGCAGCGATATCTCCGGTCGAAAGCCCGACCCGTTGTCCAATCGGAATGCCAGCCGGAATGGTCTCAATCGTCGGCCTGCCGTTCGCACTGAAGGAGTAATTGCTATAGTGCATGATCGAATTGAAGTCATAAGAGCCCAGGTCCTGGCCGTTGTAGATGTTCTGATTGAAGTTGTAGGCGGCCACCAGAGAGATGTTTTCCCAGAGCACACGGACATGCGCATTGCGGTCCTCCCGTGACTGCTCATGCCAGAGTCCAACCGCGTGGCCAATCTCGTGGATGGCGCTGCCAGTTGGGCAGCCGCCTGGCAGATATACGGGCTGCGCACCGATTCCCACCATTCCCACCATCGCCGCGCACCCGCCCGATGCCGCAAAGAGAATGTAGTTTCGTTCGGTAGTACGAGGTACCAGCCTGATTACCCCGGCCAGATGGGTGTTCCAGTGATCGATGGCATTGGTGATGCGCTCGGGGCTGGGGAATCCAGCTGGCAGGACATAGGGAATCACGCCGTTAGGCCAGCGATAAAACGAGCCGCTAATGCCCACGCCATCACGGCGCGCATCTTCTTTACCCGTTACACCTTTCATCTCCTCAGCGGAACCGAGAACGATGTCCGCTTCCGTCAACGCCAGACCGTTCGCAGTTGTCCAGCTCACCTGCCGACCGCGGTACATGCCGGTCTGAACGTCGCCCGAAGAACGAAATTGTGGCTCGTCCGCAGCGTCGGAGTCCCGCAGCGCAGTGACTCGAAAGGGCACATCACCGGGGATCTCGTTCAGCCAGACGACCTCGACAAAAACCGTGTCGCCACGAAGTGACGGGCTCCAGTAGTCCGATTGATTTCCTGCCGCGAAGGTCTCCGCGGTCACCCGGCCGCTGGCATCCAGCGAGTACACAAAGAGTGCCGCGCCTTCGGGCAGGTGAATGTCTTCCAGATGAATTCGTAAGGCTGCGGCGCCCGGGCGGCTGAAGCGGAGCAACAGCACGGTAGAGCCGTCCTGAGTAAGAATATGGCCCGGAACGTTGTCGGAATTCAGGGCCGGGAGGCGGTAGAAACCAGCGGAGTCCGGGGTGGCTTCCACTGGCTCAATCGCCGTGATGGAATCGGGCAGATTTGTTCCAGGGGCTTTCGGTTGCGGGGCTCCCCATCCGTTCGCGCACACGAACGGCATAAGAAGCAGCAGGTATTTATGCACGCATCTCTCCTGATTAGCTCCGGGCACACACGTCGCGTGAGTGACTCGGGCGTTTCTCCGACAGGATGTAAACTTCAGTATCTACGGTACTACGTGAATTATTAAAATCAATAGTACTAAGCGATGTAGTACTATTGCCACCGCAGGACTGAAGACGCCTATTCTGTTACCGTTCCAACGCCCGCACATGGGGGGACTCGAACCGGCGGCGCATACGCGATACACTCAGGAATCATGAAGATACGCCTCTTCGCATGGTTCCTCCCCTGCGCCCTGCTCTACGCTCAGCCGGTTCAGCTCTTTAACGGTAAGACCCTCGATGGCTGGTCGATGACCGGCCCCGGACGCTTCGTAATTGAAGATGGTCTGTTGAAAACGGAAGGCGGAATGGGCCTGCTTTTCTACAACGGGAGGAAGATCGGCAACGAGACTCTCCGGGTAGTTTTCAAGACCACCGGAGCGAGGGACAACTCAGGCGTCGTGGTTCGACTCCCTGAACCTCCGCCCGATCCCTGGTATGGCGTTCACAACGGCTATGAGGTCCAGATCGACGCGTCAGGCGACGAGTGGCACATGACGGGAGCTCTCTATTCGCTCAGCCGCGCTGTGAAAAAAGCCCAGAAACCAGCCAATGAATGGAACACCATGGACATTCAGTTCGACGGCGCCATGACGCGCGTCACTCTGAACGGCGAAGTGGTGAACGAGTTCGACGGCAAAGGCGCTGTGCCTGAGCGCAAGATGTGGTTTGAACCGATCCGCGGCCCCAGGCCAGACTTCGGCTATATCGGACTTCAGAATCACGACGGCGCGTCGAAGGTCTATTTCAAAGAAATATCCGTCACACCCACTGACAAGAGCCCGGTGCCGATGACGCAGGGTGAGCGCGACCGCCTGCTCAGCTACTTCCATTCCACTCGCAAGCAGATACTGGACGCCGTTGACGGACTCAGCGATGCGCAGTGGAAGTTCAAACCGGCGCCCGACAAATGGTCCGTTGCCGAGGTGGTGGAGCATCTGACTCACACAGAACCGTTCCTGTTTAGCTACGCGAACCGCTTCGTCGCGCGATCCCTGCCGAAGCCCGCCGACATGAAGCTCACTACCGAACAACTGGTCGCGAACATGGCGAATCCCGCCACTCCGGCTAAGGCTCCGCCAGAAATCAGGCCGACCGGCAAGTGGCAGCCCGGCATGGAATTGACCAATGAATTTCGAACACGTCGCGACGCAATGATGCAGTGGCTGTTGACCACGAAAGAGCCGCTGACGCGCTCCTGGGCGAACTGGGGAGGCGGCACTGTAACGGTCTATCAGGCAATGCACACCATTCCGGCGCACACCGAACGCCACCTGAAGCAGATCGAAAAGGTGAAAGCCGATCCGAATTTCCCTAAGAAATAGCGGGCTTTGGTGGAACAGTGCGCGGGGCAGCCAGCGAAAGCAGGTTGCCCGTCACAATCACCACCAGAGCGCCGATCACGTTGTACCAGAGAAAGAAGATACTGGTGAACGCGGCCGCCCCGAAAATGGCCGCTTCTCCCACCAGCACCGCCGTAAAGGCCGCCGTTGCCCCCACGCGCGGGAAGAAGAACGCCAGCACGAAAACCCCCAGCATCCCTCCGTAGAAGAACGAGCCCAGCCGGTTCACGGCCTCAATCAGCGAACCGAGGCTCGCCCCGAACTGCGCCGTCAGAATCGCGTAGCCGCACCAGAATGCGGTGAACAGCTTCGAGGCAAGCAGATAGTGTCCGTCCGAAGCGTCGCGTTTGAAATACCGCTGATACAGATCGATTGTGCTGACTGTGGCCAAAGAGTTCACCTCACCCGAGACGGTGGACATGGCCGCGGCGAAGATCGCGGCAAGAATCAGGCCCACGACCCCGGCGGGCATGTAGCGCGTGACGAAACTGAGGAATATGTAATTGGTGTCCTCGGCGCCCGCGTCCTTACGAACCGCTTCTACCGCCTTGTTTGCGGACCGGTACGCGAGTAAGTCTTCTTCCGAATGCGAGGCGATGTAGCTGCGCGCGGCGGTGCGGCGCTGGTCATAGGCGGCGTCGTAGCGCTGCTCTATGGCGCTCCACCCAGGCTTCTTCTGCGCCTGCTCGTAAGCAGTCCGGTCGAAGATCACAGGCGGTTTTTCAAACGTGAAGAAGACGAAGACCACCACGCCCGTAAGCAGGATGAGGAACTGCATGGGCACCTTTAACATGCCGTTGAACAGCAGGCTCAGCCGGCTCTCGCCGATCGACTTGCCGGTGAGATACCGCTGCACCTGGCTCTGATCGGTTCCAAAGTAAGCAAGCGCGAGGAAGCACCCTCCGATCAACCCGCTGAACAGGTTGTAGCGATCCGTCCAGCTGAACTCAAGCACCACAGGATTGAGCCGCCCGGTGGCCCCGGCAAGCGCGAGCGCGTCGAAAAAGCTGGTATTGCCAGGCAGCAGGACCACGGCCATCACGAGCGCCGTGACAAGCCCCGCCATCATGACGAGCATCTGCTGCATGTCGCTCCACGTCACGGCCTTAATACCGCCGAGCACGGTGTATACCATCACCACCGACCCGAGTATCAGCGTGGTGTACCGGTCTGGCCATCCGAAGATGACGGTCAGCACAACCGCGGGTGCATACAGCGCGACACCTACCGCGAGGCCGCGCTGAATCAGAAATATGATGCTGACCAGGATGCGCGTCCGGGAATCGAAGCGCCGCTCCAGGAACTCGTAGGCGGTGTAGACTCCGGATCGATGGAATGCGGGCACGGCGAAGGCCGCAATAGCCACCATCGCGAACGGCAGTCCGAAGTAGAACTGCACAAATCTCATGCCGTCGGTGTACCCGAGCCCGGTCGTCGAGATGAATGTGATGGCGCTGGCCTGGGTCGCCATGATGGACAGGCCCATGGCGTACCACGGCATGGTCTTGCCCGCGAGCAGGTATGAGTTTACGGTGTTCGAGCCACGGCCTCGCCAGAGGCCATACAAGGTGAAGAAGGCAAATGCAGCAACCAGAACAAACCAGTCAAGAGGATGCATTCAGCGATTCCACGACCTTGTGAACCAGTAGAACAAAGAGATAACAACGATAATCCAGCCGATTACGACAGCATAAAGTCGATTCCAGGTGCCGAGAATGGGAGGCGGCTCTTCGTCATGGTGCTCCGGCCTGGACATAAAACTCACGGAGTCTTTCCGGCGCTCAGGATGTTGGCGAACATACGCCACGCTCCGGGTACCCCGGCGGGCAGTTCGCGAAACCAACTATATGCAGTGAACACGTAGGCTCCTTTGCCGTAGCGTGTGTACAGCATACCGCCTGGCAGCGGCTTTTCGCCAGGATCGTGCGTGGAGAGCATGGTCTCGTACTTCGGATCCCATTCGGAAGCGAAGTAGAGGCCCCGTTCCTGGATCCAGCCCTCGAAGTCGGCGGCGGTAATCTTGTTGGGTGCCGTCAACAGGGGATGGTTCGCCCGGAGAAACTCCACCTGGCTTTCCTCAACCGTCACCCGGTCATTGCCGAGCTTCAGTGGATACGGTCCAATGCGTTCGAGGGCACCTGTGACAGGCGAAAAGACCGAACCTTCCGCCGTGTTGTACTGCACGACATAAGTACCGCCGCGCTGCACATACTCCATCAGCCGCGAATAGCTGGCACGCAAATCGGGCCGCGTGTTGTAGGCTCGAACTCCGGCGACAATCGCGTCGAAACGGCTTAGGTCCGCCCGTGCCAGATCGTCGGCCGTAAGCATCGATACTTCACAGCCCATCTGGCGCAGCGCGACCGGAATCAGGTCGCCCGCGCCCATTACATAGCCCACGCGCTTCGACAGCACCTTCACATCGGTTCGAACCAGAGACGTTGTGGCTTCCGGGTAGAGCGTAACTGGCGGGATGTGCCGATAACGCAACACGTAGACGCCGGAGGTGAGCGTTTGTCCGTTCACCACGGCTGAGGCTCCCATTTTCACGCTGGAACTGGCGGCTGGCGGCGTGACGGTAAACTGCAGCGTCCGCTCTTCCCCGGTCTGCGTGAGTGCGAACGAGCGTTCGGCGGGAGATACGGTCCAGCCTTTGGGCGCATGGATCCGCAGCGTTCCGGACCTGGCCCCGTCCCATGAACGGACCTGGACGGCTACCTGCTTCGCGGCCGCCGACGGGAACATCAGCGTGTCCTCCGTGAAGGCGACGGAAACCGGCGGCACAGTGACGAAGGGCTGGGTCAGTTCCCCATGGATCTTGTCGACGTAGCGGTTCCACACGGGCCGCACAAAAGAGATCACGGTGCCATCCACCGCGATATCGAAGCGTGCCTCCAGCGCCGGATCGGCCTCTGGCATGGCTCGGCGAGCGACTTTGTTAACAGATTGAGCACGCCACTCGATCACGCGTGTGACGGGGACATTCGAAGCCAGTCGCTCGGCGGCACCCGGGAACGTGGCGCCTTCCACGATTGAGACGGACCGCAGTTCCATCGGGAACGTGGAGCGATTCACGATCTCGGCGCGGATCTTGACCATGCTGCCCGGCGCGGCCGAGGCGCGGTCGGCCGAAGCATCCAGCCACAGTCCGGCGCAGTACGCAACCGCCTGGTCGAGCTCCGCCTGGCGCTCTTCCGGCATCAGCGGACGGGCGCGCAACAGGAATCGAATGGTGTCGCCCGGCGCGTCCGGCTTGTAGCGCAGCAGCGCCTGATTCAGTAAGGTGCGGAGATCGCCCTCAGGCCAGCGCGTTGCGACCCCTTCCAGCAGATCCGTTTTGGCGCTTTCACCAGCCACTGTCGTGAACACGTTCTTCTGCGAACCGCGGCGCTCCGCGCTGCCCATGCCCTGACTCTCATGCTGGCTGCGGCTCATTCCCGCTATTTCCGAATACGAGAAGCCCAGCAGCGGGTCATAAGCGCCCAGGTCGATTTCGATCTTTTCCGTAATACCGGCGGCTTCTTTTTCCTGGCTGCGCGTGAAGGAGAACACATTCCACATCAGCCGCTTCGCCTGCCACGGCTGGACTTCAGAGAGTTGTTCGGGGAACCGCTTTGGGTCAGCGGCAGCCGCAAAGGCGTCTTTGGCGAGGATCGCGGACGCCTGGTGCTGCCCGTGTCCGTCGCGAGGCGTCCCGGAAAAGCGGGCAACGATCACGTCGGGGCGGAATTTGCGGATCACATAGACGGTGTCGCCGAGGATCTTCTCCCGGCCCCACTTCGCAAACGTTTCCTCAGTGGTCTTCGTGAAGCCGAAATCCACCGCGGTGGAGAAAAACTGCTCGGCCCCGTCCACGCGCCGGGCAGCCAGCAACTCCTGCGTGCGAATCAGTCCCAGTAAGGTGCCCTGTTCGGTTCCGATGAGGTTCTGGCCGCCCTCGCCCCGGGTCAGCGACAGATAACCGGTTCGAACCTTGCGGCCACGGGCCAGCCACGCCAGCAACGCGGTGTTTTCGTCGTCCGGATGGGCGGCGATCGTCAACACACTGCCGGTGGTGTTGAGACGTTCCAGCGCAAGCCTGGCCTGCGTGGCGCCAGCGACATTGCGCTGCGCTACAACCGCGGGCGAAGCAAGTAAAAGGAGGAGGGCGAAGACACCGGTTGCGCGTGTCATGGAAGACCGTAGCGTAGCAGATGCCTTCGACTGGACCAATTTTCCGACAAAGTAAAGACTAGCGTAGTGTCCAGGAATTTCCTGCACAGCAGGGCTGGAGCTGATTCGCTGGATCGCCGCGCAAGGGACAGTCCGACGCAGCAGTGGCTCTACCGAAACTCAATCGCAGCCACCTCCCCCGAGGTCCCATAAGTAGCATTCACCACAGGCCGGTAATCCACCAGCACCCGCCGAGCACCCGGCAGCGGCCCGCACGTAAACTCCGTCCACGCCGCACCCGCATTGCGCAGCACAATGTTGCCCGGATCCTGCACCAGCAGAAACAGCCGCGTCCCTCGAGCCGCAATCTGCAGCCGCGCCCGCTCGCCCATGCAGTCGATCTGCGTCAGCAGACCTTCCGCCCGGATCACCGGAGGCCCCGCCTCAACGTGCCGTTCCAACCCACGCCGCTGCACAATCGAGTCCGGGCTCGATTCCACCAGCCGCAGCGTCCCCTCCGCCCTCTCAATCTCCTCCGCCGTCGAGGCCAGCTTCCGAGCCTTCAACGCCGCGGCCTTCGCTTCGTCCCGCCGGCCCGCGTAGTGGCACGCCAGCGCCAGGTGCTCCCACACCGCGCTGCGATACGGCTGCAACTCGCCCGCCGCGCGCAGTTCGTCCATCGCCGCACCGTACCTGCCCGTCTTCAGCAGCGTGTAACCCAGCAGGTACCTGGCGTCGAACATCCGCCCGTCCAGCGCCACCGCCTCCCGCAAAGCACCGATCACCGCGTCATCGCCAGCGTTCAACTCCCGCAGCACCATCGCATAGCTGTACCGCAGCCGCGGATTCCTGTTCCCCAGCCTCATCGCCCTCTCATAGCGCTCCCGCGCTCGCTGATCCTCCTTCTTTTGCAGCGACACATCCCCGAGCGCCGCCTCGATCTCCGAATTCTCCGGGTACGCGCGAGCCAGTTTCTCCAGCGCCGCCTCCGCCGGACCCGTACGCTGTAAAGCCAGCAAAAGGTCCGCCAGCACCATCTCCGATTCCGTCTCCGCCACCGGTTCCGCCGGAATCTTCTTCAATCCCTCTAACTTGGGAGCGGTGAATCGTACACCCGCAAAGCGATCCTGGCGGATGTACGAAGTCAGATCGTTCAACGCCGCCGCGGGGGATTTCCCGAAAGCCTGCTGCAGAGCCCGCGCCGGGTCTTCCCCGGAAAACAGCAACGACAGAAAATTCGGCATCCCAGGCTGATACTCCGGCGAAAAGTTCAACATGTGAACCAGCGCCCAGCTCTGCGCGTAAAAGATGCCCGTCTTCTCCCGCTCGTTATACCAGGGCGAGTGGTGGTCAACCGACAGCAGCGTCGGCAAGTCGAGCATCTTCTCCGTGCGCAGCGTCGCAATATGCACCGGGATCAGGTCGCCGATTCGAATATCCCGCCCGCTAACCTCCGTCGTCGAGTACACCTCCGCAGTGCCCTCGTTGAACCACACCGGCACGTGGACCCCGGCGTGTCGCATCAGCAGGTGCACGTACTCGTGAAACACAATACGGTACAGGTCCGATCCGTTCGCCAGCATCGCGATGTAATCGTGCTCAGCACCCGCCTGGTAATAGCCCACCGCGTTTTCATTCACCTGAAATGGGCGGAAGTCGGCCGGGGACTTGAACACGAAAATCCGTATCGGCAGCGGAGTCAGATTCTGCCGCTGCGTGCGGGTTTCAAAGACGTGACGGATCTGCTCCATCCGCCGCAAAACCTCCCGCCCGTTGGTCGCTCCGGCGTTGCTTAGTAGTTCGTAATGCGGAGACCGCAGCTTAACCCATTTCGAATCAGCACCGAGTAGCGAGTACGACGTCAGAAGTATGACCACCATCCAAAATTTCGATTGGATTCGCCGGACAGAACCTCGATAGTGTGGGTTATGTCTGTACTCGCAATTATGGAACCTCAGGTCACTCTTCTTCATCGCGTCAGCAACATCGTCAGTTCCGAGCGCACACTCGACGAAATGCTCGGCGAAATCATTGGTCTGACAGTCCAGGTGACCGAGTGTGACGCCTGCCTCGTGTACCTCATTGAGAAGGAGACCGGAGACATCGTCCTCCGCGCCTCCCAGGTTCCTCACGCGGCCGACCTTGGTAACCTGCGACTCGCCATGGGCGAAGGCATCACTGGCTGGGTCGTCGAGCACAAGTCCGTTGTCGCCCTCGGGTCCAACGCCAACGCTGATAATCGGTTCAAACGTTTTCCCGCCCTTGTGGAAGATACGTATGAAGCCTTCCTTTCTGTTCCACTGATCGCAGCGGGAGACATGGTTGGCGTTATCAACGTGCATCACCGGGAATCTCACGGCCACACTCCGGATGAGATCGGGCTCGTGTCGTTCATCGGAGAACAAATGGGCGGAGCCGTTGTCCGCGCCATGCTCTCCGCACAGAATGCCCGTCTTCTGGAAGAGACGCAGGAGAATGAAAAGACAGCTCGAAACACGCAAGCTCGTCGAGCGCGCCAAGGGCATCCTGCAGTCGAAGTACAAAATCACGGAAGAAGAAGCCTACCTCCGCCTCCGGAACGAGAGCCGCCGTCTCCGCCGTCCCATGCGCGATCTCGCGGAAGCCATCATCCTGTCCGAAGATCTGAGCCGCAAAACTGAGGCTTTCATCGCCGGCCGGGATGTTGAAGAGTAGGTTACCTCACCAGCCGCTATCATGGTGGGTTGCAGCCGTTTAGACCGCTGGTTCGCAACCCTCACTTCCTCACCATCGCCGGCAATTTCGTCAAACGCCGGCTCGACACCGAGAGCTTTCCGGTTGTCGAACAACGCATTCAAACCGAACCAGGCATAGAAATTCTGGTCCATTCGCAGCACCCGCAAGGTACGCCGAAGGGCCACCTCGTGATGGTGCATGGGCTGGAGGGCTCCAGCGACGCCGGATACCTCCGCAGCATGGCCCAGCTTGCGCTGGAGAGCGGATACGCCACTCACCGCACCAACATGCGCGCGTGCGGCGGTACCGATGACCAGTGCCGCACCATGTACCACGCCGGACTCACCTCCGATACCCTCGCCATCATCCGCCGGATCGGCGAGCCGGTTTACCTCGCCGGCTACTCCCTCGGCGGCAACGTCGTCCTCAAACTGGCAGGGGAACTCGGCGACGCCGGACGCGAATACCTGCGCGGCGTAGTCGGCGTTTCCGTTCCCATCGACCTCGCCGCCTGCGTCCGCGCACTGGCAAAGAGCGAGAACCGAATCTACTCCTGGCGATTCCTCCGCGCCCTCAAAGAACGTATCCGCCGCCGGGAAGGAGAGGCCGCGCTTGTTAAGCTCGGACGCATCCGCTCCGTCTATGAGTTTGATGACGCTTACGTCGCGCCGTTTTTCGGCTTCGGGACCGCGGACAATTATTACCAGACGCAGTCGTCCATCGGTTTTTTGCCGAACATTCGTGTGCCCACACTCGTTATTCAGGCAGTGGATGACCCAATGATCCCGTTCGACATCTTCGCCGACCCTCGTCTGACGGGTAACCCGAACATCCAGGTGGTGCCGGTCCCGCACGGAGGGCACCTCGGCTTCATCTCGGGCTCCGAACCGCACTTTTGGGTCGACCGCGTAATTATGGAGTGGGTAAAGGGCCACTAAGAATGACCAACCGCGCATCTTTGCAGGAAGCCGCCCGGGTTGCGCTCGGCTCCCTTCGCGGCAGCAAGCTGCGCAGCTTTCTCACCCTCCTCGGAATCATCCTCGCCACCACAACACTCATCGCCGTCATGTCCGTGATCCATGGCATGGACGTCTACATCGCGAAACAGGTCAGCGACATGGGCGCCGACGGCTTCCGCGTCCGACGCATCGTCATGATGGGCAAGTTCGACGCCAAAAAGTACATGGAGATGGACAAGAAGAACCCCAGCATGTCGCGCGAGGAGTTCGATTTCATCCGCGAACGCGCCACCATGATCCGCGACATCGGCCTCGAGGCCTTCTGGGGCGTCAAGCTGAAGTACGCAGGCAGGTCGCTCGACTGGGTCGATTGCCACGCCGTTTCGGCCAACATGGGCAGCATCCAGAACATTCAGCTCACCAGCGGCCGCTTCATCGCCGACAGCGACGAAATGAAGCACATGCCGGTCGCGGTCATCGGCAACGACATCCGCCAGGAATTCTTCCCAACCATCGACCCCGTCGGCAAGCAGATCCTCGTCGACGGTCACATCTTTGAGATCATCGGCGTCGCGAAGGCCAAAGGCAGCATCTTTGGCGAATCGCAGGACAAGTTCGTCAAAATCCCCGTCAGCACGTTCTACAAAATGTTCGGCGGGAATGCCCAGGCCAAGAAGAACCTCGGCTACAACGCCGTAGCCCTCGACCAGGGCCACCTGATGCAGGCGCAGGACGAAATCCGCGTGCTCCTCCGCTCCTATCGGCACCTCCGCCCCAATCAGGACGACACGTTCGGTGTAATGGCGTCCGATTCACTCAGCGACATGTGGAGTCAGATGACCGGGGCCATCGCCGGAACCGCCATGGCCATAGTCAGCGTGTTCCTGCTGGTGGGCGGTGTCGTCATCATGAACATCATGCTGGCCGTCGTCTCGGAGCGGACCCGCGAGATCGGCATCCGCAAATCGGTCGGCGCGCGCAGCGCGGACATACTGAACCAGTTCCTGATCGAATCGTCGATGCTGTCCGGAATGGGCGGTCTCATCGGCGTCACCATCGCCTACATCGTCGCCATCATCGTGCGACTCGCAACGCCAGTGCCCATGTCCGTCCCGATCAGCGCCATCTTCGTCGGCGTCGGTATGTCCTCAATGGTGGGCCTGTTCTTCGGTATCTATCCCGCCCGCCAGGCGGCAAAGCTCGACCCAATCGAAGCTCTGCGCGCCGAATAGGAGCCACCAGCCGAAATGCAGAAAATATTCTCCGGTATCGGCATGGCCCTCGACACCATTCGAGGTCACAAACTGCGGTCGTTCCTGACCGTGCTCGGCGTCATCATCGGGACCGGAACCATCATCGGCGTCGGGTCCATCATCGCGGGCCTCGACAACACCATCACCGACATCCTCCGCCAGTTCGGACCCAACACGATGATCGTGTTCAAATTCCGCGGCGGCTTCCGCACCGACAACCTGACACCCGAAGAATGGAAGCGCAAGCCGCTGACGCTGGAGCAGGCGCGCGCCATTGAGGACCGCTGCCCCGCGGTCGCCCACGTCGCCCCGTACCTGTTCCCCGACCGCGCCCGCATTCGCAAAGCTCGCTACAAGGGCAATGAAGTCTTCCAGATCCAGATGGGCGGCACCGAGGAAGGCTACACCTCAAGCGGCGTCGAGATGAAGACCGGGCGATTCTTCACGGACTACGAAAACCGCAAACGCTTGCCCGTCGTCGTGCTCGGCGAAGACGTCGCGTCCAGCCTGTTTCCCGATGGCCAGCCCATCGGCAAATGGGTGGAGGTAATGGGCAAGAGCTTCGAAGTGATGGGCGTCATGAAGCGGCCTGCCGCGTCATTCCCCGGGCAGGACGACAAGCGAGTCCTGCTGCCCTACTTCACCATGCAAAAGATGTATCCCAGCGCCAAAGAGAACATGCTGACCGTCATCGCCAAAGACGGAATGCTGCCTCAGGCCATGGATGAAGTGCGCGTCGTGCTGCGCCAGGAACGCAAGGTCAAGTACTCCGAAGAGGACAACTTCTGGATCTCGACCGCGGACCAGATGGTCGAGCAGTTCCATAACGTCACCGGAATGGTCGCAATCGTGATGATCGTGCTCAGTTCCATCGGCCTGCTCGTCGGCGGCATCGGCGTCATGAACATCATGCTGGTGTCCGTAACCGAACGAACCCGCGAGATCGGCATCCGCAAAGCGTTAGGAGCCAGGCAGTTCGACATCGTCCTGCAATTCCTAACCGAAGCCTCGACACTGACGGTCCTGGGCGGAATCCTGGGCATGGTCTTCGGCTGGCTCATCTCCCTGATAGCCCGCCTCGTCTTCCCCAGCATCCAGACGCAGATCCCGCTTTGGGCTGCGGTAGCCGGAGTGGTGGTGTCTGTGGGAGTCGGACTGTTCTTCGGAATCTGGCCCGCCAGCAAAGCCGCGCGCCTCGACCCGGTTGTAGCCCTCCGCTACGAGTAAAACGAAGCACCAGGCAGCACACCCTTCAAAATTAGGGTGATATTAACCCACTGACCGGACGTGATACACTTTTTGGGCTCAATGCTGCCGCCAACTCTGATTTCTGCTTCGGTCCACGCGCGCGCATACGTACTGGAAGAAAAAACTGGCTCTATCAGCCTGATAAAGATCGTCGATACCCTTTGGATCGAGCCTGATAGTGATGAATCCGAGATCCGGATAACTGTGGTCGTGATGCTTAAGTTCCAACCATTCGAGCAATCCACTCACCTGATCCAACTACGAGGCACTTACCCGAGTGGCGAAACCAGCGACGTAGGCAAGCCTGTGACTTTCGACATGGGGCACGAATCGTTTGCCAACGGACAGCCGCGCGGGTACCACGCCAGTGGTGGTGTACCGATCCCGACAAGCGAATTAGGGACGTACTACTTTAGCGTTTTGCTGGATGGCGAAGCAGTTGCAAGAACTCCGGTCACGCTGATTCGCCGATCAACTGAAGGCCCAGCACATTCTGTGTCCCAGGCAGAGCTTTAGATGGCCCAATCCTGCCGACGCGATCTGAAAGCTTCCCTGACACAGGATACGGCATGGATATTGGATGAAAGGCGGTACCTGCGGGAAATACAGCAGATCTCCACATGTCGCCGCCTTCAAAAGGGCCGACAGCAGTTGCTAACTCCTGCCGAAGTTCTGTTTCGTCCCAATCAGCGGTTGAGGACTCTGCCACGAGGCCCTCTATTTGATGCATGAGTGATATCGCCGCCTCATTGCCGGACCTCTCTATCCAGTCCGAGGCAGGTATAAACCATGACAGAAAGGAGCGCTTAGAATCTGCTCCAGAGATATACCTTTGCACTCTACTTTGAATTTCTCTGAGGGAAGACATGGCAACCTTACCCGTACTGATTGAAAGTTTTGAACTTCAAATCAAGTTTAACTGCAATGAAGGTGGATATCCAGCGCGAATCGGATTACTCAGGCAAGTGAAGACGTACGACGAACCAGCCAGGAGCGCAAGCGGGCAGAAGGCGTCTACGCGCAGCGTGATTTTCAAGGACTACGATGGCCCGAATGTGGCTATGGTACTGCACTGCTTTATCGAGCCATCTGGCAGACTCGGAGCCTCCGGAAAACTTGACCCCAAGAGGCTACTCGTGCTTCGCGTCCATTACTACTGCGCATAGCGCGGTCAGACTAAGACAGAAACCCCGCAGCGAATCGATGGAAATTCTGGCAGCGAAAAAGCCCTTCATTCGCCCTTGTCGAGGTTCGCCAGATCGCGTTCCTCGCGGATCGACTGCAGCATCTCATCGGTTGAAGAGGCGGGCAGGGGATGTCCGCTGTGAAATACCCAAACGCCCTGCTTTTTGGTGAGCGAGCCCGTTCCGCGGACCGGGCGCAGCGTGATCTGCTCGCCGACACTCTCCATTTCCAGAGCGTCTCCGGCCTCAAGGTGGAGTTCCTCCCTGAGCGGCTTGGGAATCACCACGCGGCCTTCTTTATCAATAATAAGGCGGGTGTTCATTCTGGTACAATCCTCTGGGTTGGCCCACCAGTCAATACGAAAGTGAATGCCCCAACCCCCTACTTCTCCTCGTCGAGGATCGGCAGCTTGGCGCTAAGCGTAAACAAATCGTCCGTCAAACCCTTATTAATAGTCACCGACTCAGAGAACAGCTCAAACACCTTGTCCCCATTGCGCTCCGACAGAATATTGTAAGGCCACATCACCCCGCCGCCAACATCCCGAAACTTGGCATACAGAGTCGTATAGTCGTCCTTCTCTTTCGTCTTAGGATCCCGCCATGAGAACGTCGACCGCATCGGAAGCTTCGTCGTCCGATGAAAGTAAACCTGCACCACCTGATTCTCCGAATCCGTGATGTCGACCACCTCCACCGGCGTGTTCTGCCACACCGACGCACCCCGCGATTCGAAAATCAGCCCCGCCTCCTTCAGCCTGTTGTGAAGAATGTACAGAATACTGTTTCGCGTCGACCGTACGTATCGGTCCACCCGTTCCTTAGGCAGCGGAGACGCCCCGCGATAGGTCACCGAGTACGCCTTGTCCTCCAGGAAAAGCATGTAAAACGTCTCGTCCTTGCCGAACATCTGCCGCTCCCGCTGGCCAATCTCGCCCGGACCAGTCGACCTCAGATACCGGGTGTTGAGCCGCGCCTGCGCCAGACCCGTCATCCGCTGTCGATAAAACGAATACGCCCGACCCGTTTCCGTCCGGTCTTCCATCGCGAGGAACTTCTCCCCGCCGAGCGCCGTCAGCGACTCGTTAACAATCCGCTTGCCCTTCTCCGCCGCCGTCTCCGCATGCAATACGGAGACAGCGAGGAGCGCAATCAAATACTTCATGGTTTCTTGCCGACCTCTTCCGCTTTCAGCCCGCTGTTCAGCTTCATGCTGCTGACCACCGACTCGCCGAACTTCTGGCCGCCCTGCTCGATGTTGATATGGAACGGCATCTTCATTCCATTGACGTCGCGGAAGTCACTCATGATTGCGACAACTTCAACCGGCCCGCCCTGTCCCTGAGATTTGTACGTCTGGCGCGAGGGCAGCCCGGTAGCCGTATCGAACTCCAGCTTCACCCATTCCCCGCCTTTGCCGGCGATCTCAATCGTGTTGTCCGTCAGCGCCGTGACCGTGATCTCGGGATTCCGGTCAGCCAGCATCAGCTTCCCCGGAATCCGGAACAGCTCGCTCTGGATCTGCTGGACCACGGGCGGTGGCATCGCCATCGCAGCCTGCCCCGGAGGAACCAGCCAGCCTTCCTTCCCGTTCCACACAGTAATCACCTTGCCGAACGGCAGCACCTGCTCCACCCGGATCACGTTCGGAGCCACCCACTGCACCGTCTGCTTCACCTTCATCCCAGCCTGC
This sequence comes from Bryobacteraceae bacterium, assembly GCA_034408745.1. GTDB lineage: Bacteria > Acidobacteriota > Terriglobia > Bryobacterales > Bryobacteraceae > JAWXCM01. The sequence goes on along the minus strand of JAWXCM010000269.1, from coordinate 8,173 downwards.
GCGATCGTGACTTCCGATTCGTGGCTCGCGTCGGTCATGGCGGCAAGTTTGTCGGCGCCGCCCATCGCCGCCTGCGCCTTCTGCAGCAGAGCCTTACCCCTGGCCTGCGCCGCGGGATCCACCGCACCCGACCCCTTCCGCCCCGGCTCCGGAATCGTCAAATCGAGCTCCGTCACCTTACCCAGCGCACTCAGCGGAGCCCCGAACTCCTTCGGGTTGCCCACCGCGACAATCGTGAACTCCTCCGGCTTCACATATTCCTTCGCCACTCGCAGCACTTCGGCCTTTGTAGTCGATTCCACGGCCTTCTGGTACTGGAAAATGAAATCCTTCGGGTACCTGTAGTACTCGTAGCGAACATACCGGTCGAGGATCTTGCGCGGGTGGTCGAAGTTGAACACAAAGCTGTTCAGCACCGCGCCCTTCGCCGTCTGCAACTCCTGATCCGTCACCTCGGCGGTACGGATTTTGTCCACTTCCTCGCGGATTGCCTTCACTGAGTCCACCGTCGACGCCGACTTCGTGCTGCCGCCGATACGTAACAGACCAGGATGCCCGTAATTGGCGCCCCATCCGCCGCCCACGCTGTAGGCCAGTCCCTTGCGCGTTCGAACCTCCAGAAACAGACGGCTGGCGAAGCCACCGCCCAGGATGTCCGACATCACCGACAGAGCCGGGTAGTCCTTCTCCCGCATAATGCCGCCCAGATGGCCGATGTTGAAAAACGCCTGCGTCACTTCGGTCTTGGTCCCCTGATACACGCCCGGGGCATTCTGCTGCCGCTGTACCTGCGGGAATGGAGGCACCGCCTCGCCCTTCACGGTCCAGTCGGCGAACAGCTTCTCCAGCCGTGCGCGCATTTCCGCCGTCTTGAAATCGCCCGAAATGGCGAGCATCACGTTCGACGGAAAGTAGTACCGCTTGTAAAACGCCTGCAGGTCCTCACGCTTGATGTTGTCCAGCGCTTCGTACGTCTCGTCCCAGCCATAGGGATTGTTGCGCCCGTACACGATACTGGCGAACTCCCGGTCGGAGATGCCATCGGCATCGTCGTTCCGCCGCGCGAGCGCGCTCTTCGCCTGGGTCTTCGCCAGGTCGATGCGATCCTGACGGAACTCGGGCGTCGTCAGGACTTCGGCGAACAGCGCCATCACCTGGTCCGTGTTCTCCCGCAGCGCGCTAAAGCTGACCGCGCCGCTGGTCTCCCCAATGTTCGATTCCACACTCGCAGCCATCGATTCCAGCGTCGAGTCCAGTTGATCGCCTGGCTTCGTTTTCGTTCCGCCACTCCGAATCACCGTGCCTGCGATCGAGGCCAGCCCCACCTTCTCCGGCGGGTCGAACAGATTGCCGGTACGTATCAACGCCGAGCCACTCACCAGAGGCAGCTCATGGTTCTCCAGCATGTACACACGCATGCCGTTGGGCAGCGTGAAAGTGGTCACGTCCGGAATCTTCACTTCGCGCAGCGCAGGGAACTTCAAATCCTGCACGCGAGGCAGCTTCGACGCCGCCTGCCCAAACGCACCCGCCACCAAAACCAGACTCAGAAGCAGAGCTTTCCTCACTTCGCACCTCCCTGCGCCTTCGCCTGTTCAGACCACACCACCGTCCGCTTCTCCGCGACAAAGATCTGCTTCGCAACGCGCTGCACGTCCTCCGCGGTAACCTTGTCAATGTCGTCGATGCCCTTGATCATGTACTTCCAGTCGCCGTAGTTCACCGCGTAGAACGGAAGCTGCTGGGCCAGACCGGAGTTGCTGTCCAGCTGGCGGATCTGCCCGGCGCGAACTTTCGTCTTCACCCGCTGCAGCGTCTCCGCGTCCACCTTCTCCGTCTTCAGCTTCTCCACGCTTTCGTAGATGCCCTTCTCGATCTCCTCCACCGTGTGCCCGGCGTTCGGCAGGCCAAAGAAGATGAACAGCCCAGGGTACTTGCCCGACGGGAACGTGGCCCCCGCCTGGATGCCGAGCGCAATCTTACGGTCGCGCACCAGGTCCTTATACAGCATGCCGGTGCGGCCGCTCGACAGGATCCCCGCAATCACGTCGAGCACAGGATCGGCCGGATCCTTCTGGTCAGGTCGCTTGTAGCCGATGAAAAGCAGCGGCTGAGAGTCCTGCGCAATGTGGGCGCGGCGCTCCTTCGTCTGCGGCGGTTCGATGTCGCTCAGCGCGGCCGGTGCGGGACCCTTCGGGATGTCGCCGAAGTACTTCATCGCAAGAGCCTTCGCCGCAGCCGGCTGAATGTCGCCGACAATCCCCACCGTCACGTTCGCCGGCACATAGTTCTTCTTGAAAAACGCCTCGGCGTCCTTCACCCGCAGCTCGTCGATTTCCTTCGCCGGCCCAATGTAGTACCGATACGGGTGCTTCGTGAAAGCAGTCGACAGCATCAGCTCCACCAGCTTGCCCTGCGGGTTCGATTCCAGCCGCATGCGACGCTCTTCCTGCACCACGTCCCGTTCCTTGTAGAACTCGCGGAACACGGGCTGCCTGAAAAACTCGCTGCTCATCAGAAACCACAGCTCGGCTTTATTGGAGGGCAGGGAATAGAAGTAGACCGTGTAGTCGTTCGCCGTCCCCGCATTGAAGCCGACTCCGCCCTGCTCCTCAATCGTGCGGACATAAGCGTTCGGGTCCACGTGGTTGTTCGCCGATTCAATCGTGTCCTTTAGTTGCTCCTGGAGGGTCTTGATGGCGTCCGTGTTCTTCGACTTCTCAGCCGTTTCCAGCTTGTCGTAGATCTGCTCCACGGTCTGGAGAGACTTTTCTTCCGCCGCCCAGTCTTTCGACCCGACACTGCGGATGCCCTTACCGATCATGTGTTCGAACATGTGGGCGATGGAGCTCTTGCCAGCGGGATCGTTGGCCGACCCGGCGTTGACATAAGCGTTGAACGCGACAACAGGGGCGTCGTGCCGCTCAAAAACAATAAAGTGCATGCCGTTGGGCAGCGTGAATTCAGTGACCCGCTTTTCTAGGGCGGCCAGGTCCTGCGCGGGGAGCGAGATCGCCGCCTGCAACAGGAGAGCGGCCAGTGCGAGAGCCTTACGACTCATGAGTTTGGTGGTCCTCCAGATCTATACAGTGTAGCTACGGAAGTTGGACGGCTGTGGGGATGTTCCGGTTGTATTGGTTTGCAGGCGCCGAAATAAACAAAAGGCGCGGACCCCGAGGCCCGCGCCTAAAACGGCCTTGTATTGCAAAGAAGTACAGCTTACGCGGTCCGGCGGAACCGTTTTACCGCCAGCAAAGCGATGCCAGAAAACAGCAATATCACCGTCCCCGGCTCCGGAACCGGGCTTTCTGCGATGCCATACTCGATCACGGTCGTCACCACCATGCCGCCGATGTTGTATAGCGCGCCGAGTGTAAGGTTGTTGAACTCATAGATTGCCGTGGAGCCGTCCACACCACCCGACGGGTCAATGAAAGACCAGTTGGCCTCGTTCGAGCCAAGGAAACCATTGTTGTTGGTGTCAACCCCGGAGATGCCATTCACCGTGAGAAAGTGGCCGCCGATCCGGTTGCCACCCACATTATAGAAGCCAATCAGTACCTCAATGTCCTGACCGTTTGTCAGTTCATCGAAAAACCAGCTGAAGGTCGGGCTGCCCTGGCTGTGAACGTAATACTTGCCCGGCGCCACCGAGTTCAAATAAGAGTTCTTGCCCGCAATCAGCCCGGCGACGGTGGTGCCGCCATTACAGGGGGTACACCCCATCAGACCGTCTAAAATTCCCGCGACTGCCGCCAAATCGGCGTTGTCGAATCCGTTGTTGTTGCCGTCCGGAACCAGCGTCGCTCCATTACCAGCGCCGTACTTCTGATCGAGCATTCGGAATGAGTTGACCGTGGCCGTAGGACCGCAGGCGAAGTTGTTGCCCATGCCATCGTCACAGATCCCACTTCCGATCTGATTCATATGGCCGTACAGGTTAGCTGGAATAGTTATAGAGGCGGCGATTGCTGTTGCCGAAAAGGACAACACCAGTGCCAAAAAGAACACAACCCTGGAAATATACATTGGGCACCCTTTAAGCCGCACAGGCATCAAACAGTGAGATTTTCAGCGCGGCAGAAAGTGTGTTACTGGAAATTTAAATAGCTTTCAATAAACTGTTGCAGCTGGTGGGCTAAGTTACAGTCGCTGTAATCCAGGTAACGCCAGGGTATTTCTACTAACACGAATCCAGGTGGGTGTGCGTTAAATTACGAATCGCGTCGGAGCGTTAACCGTTCGCTTCTTTTGAAGCTGCACCCATCGCATCAAGCAGCGCCCTCGCAGCGTTCTGCTCGGCGACCTTCTTCGACGGACCCTCGCCCGTCCCACTGAACAGCTTCCCAAGTCGCGCCTCCACCACAAAGGCGGGGGCGTGAGCGGGACCCGACGTCTGCACCACCCGATACTCCGGCCGCGGCAGCTTCTCCGCCCCAGCCTTCTCCCACAACTCGCCTTTGAAGTTGCTGTGCTCGCCCTGTTCCACGGCGTTCAGCGTCTCGGTACTGTAGATGTACTCCGTCACAAACTGCCGCGCCTGGTCGAGCCCGGCGTCCAGATACAATGCCGCAATCAGCGCCTCAATCGCATTCGACAGCAACGACGCCTTTACCCGTCCGCCGCTGTGTTCTTCACCTTTCCCCAGATTGAGATACTCGCCGAGGCCGATTTGCCGCGCTACCTGATGCAGCCAGCGCGCGCTCACCAGATAGCTCTTCGCGCGGGAAAGTTCGCCTTCCGGCAGCGAGGAGAACTCCGTAATCAGCATCTCGCTGACCAGGAATCCGAGAATGGAGTCGCCAAAAAATTCCAGTTGTTCGTTGTCGCAGGACGCGAGTTCGGCGGGAGCTTCAGAGGAAAAGGACTTGTGCGTCAGCGCGCGGACCAACAACGAGTGGTCGCGAAACTTGTGTCCGAGTTTCGCTTCCAGTTCCTGGAGGTCCGCGGCTGGCATTCGGAGTTCGTGCCTCCGGTTACTTGACTGGAACTTGCGCCGGAGCAGCGGACGGCGCCGGAGTGGCGGCCGGTTTGGCACCAGCGCCCTTCAGCTTCACCGACGCATTGCGCTCACCTGCCGCCGCCGCCTTGATCTGCGGGTGAACTTCCGGCATGGTGTTTACCTTGTCCAGCATGGCGATGGCGTCATCCGGCTTGCCCGACATGTTGTACGCGTTCGCCAGACGGACCACCGTCGCAGGATCCGGATTGGCAGCGCCGTCGACGGCCTGTTTGTATTCCTGAATCGCTACGTCGTACTTCTTGCGAACGACGGCAATCTGGCCGAGCGCAGAGTGGGCTTCCGCCTCGCTGTCTTTCTTCCCGGCCGCCCACAACTCGTCCGTCAGCTGCGGATTCGGCTTGGCGGCCGTCTTCAGTACGTCCAGCGCGCCCTGCGCGAACTTGGTGGCGCGCCCCAGCTTCTCTTCGCGGTCCAGATCGAACTCCCGCGTCTTTGAAGCCAATCCGCTGGCCATCATGATCATCACCTGAAAATTCTTCGGATCCGCTTCCAGCGTCCGCTCGCCGTAGATCACCATCTTCTCGAAATCATTCTTCTGCTGAGCGCTCGCCGTGGCAATGAACAGCGCCCACGATTTGAACTCCGTGTCGGCGAACTTGGTAAGCAGACTCTCCACTGAGGCAATCCGTGCATCCGGGCCACATGGGTTCGGCACTCCAGGAGCGGTGCACTCAGGAGCGCTCTGGATCGCCATCAACGCATCCACTTCCTTCTGGGACTTCGGTTTAGGCTGCGCAAAGGCCATGCTCGCGAGCAGGGCGGCGGCAATGGCGAGTCGATAAATAAGCTTCATTCGGTTTCCTTACTCCGTGATATTCGGCCGCTCACCGCGGCGCTGATTTCTGAACTCCCTGTTCGGCGGCCTGGCGGGCGCCCGGGGGTGCACCCTCAACGGTGAGGGCCGTTTTGTAGTGCTGGGCAGCCTGTTCTCTTTCGCCATAGCCTTCGGCGATGCGGCCCAGATAAACCAAAGTCCACGACCAGGTATGCGGATCGGGGGATAACTCCAGTGTCTTACGAAAAAGCTGTTCCGCCAACTCCGGTTCGCTTTTCAGGGCCGCAATACGCGCCAGCCCGTAGTAAGCGCGCGACCGGGTCGCGTTGTCGTCAAACTGCGTGACGATCTTCAGGAACGCCTCGCGAGCCCGCTCCAGATCCCGGCCTGTATAGATCTTCTCAGCCTCGGCCAGAGCCTTCTCGGCAGGGCTCGGCTCGGGTTCGTCCGGTTTCAACGCCGCAACAGCCTTGCGAACCGTCTTCGTTGCGGCAAACTGCACCTGCTGCAGCCGCCGGTCTTCCTTCTTCAGGTCGATCGCATCCAGCATGTCGGGCAAATACAGCCGCATCGCCGCATCCTGCTTCTCGTAAGCCGGCAGGCTCTCAAAAAAGTACGGCGTCAGGACAAATCCCTCGCTCAATGCCTGCTGCGCTTTCACAGGCTGCCTCGTAATCCTGGCCTCCACCGCCCGGATCAGCGACTCGGTGGCAAGCAGCAAAAAGTCGTCCTTGTAAATCGCCTCCAGAGCCGGCGCGGCCTGGGCGTAGTCGATCAGCCCGCGCACCCGCACAAAACGTTCGTAAAACTTGGAGGCCAGAGGCTCAATCAAATAATGCAGGTAGGCATGGCGTATGTCGTCGATCCGGGCATCGGCCGGAGGCGTCACCACCACAAAGTAGTCGTCCCTGAAGCTGCGCGTGTGTACCTGGCTCGAAGGCCCCAGCAGATCCACATTCACCAGAAAACGGCGGCCCATATACCCGCTCGTCACGTTCCGCAGGTAGCCGTTGGTCTCCAGAATGGTCCGCGCCACCACGGGCTGAAACTGACCCAGCGCCTGCTCGTAGTAACTCTGTACCCGGGGCCACAGAGCGTCCAGCGCCGCCTGCTCATGAAACCGCTGCATCAACTCGCTGAACCCGCCCAGCGCCTGCGCATCCGGCGGAACTTCAATGCCCACCACGCGAGGCCGGTAGCCCGGCATCTCCGTCACCAGCGACCACGAGATATACTGCGCCAGATCGGCGCCCGTATCGTCCTTGCGATGCTCGAAAAACCAGCTGCGCAGTTCCTTCAGACACACCGGATTCTTCGCCAGAATCTCTTTTCGCACCGCCGCCCGAAGCGGATCGCCCGGCGTGTTGTCAGCCGTCGAATGCCCCACGTCCCACGCCGCCATCACCCCAAAAAGCACCTGGTTATAGTCGAGCCCCCCCTGCTCATCGGAGCGGGGTTGCGAGAAGAGCGCGAAACTGGCCAACAGGAGTAAAGAAAGAATTCGTGCCAAACGGAATCGCTGCCTTGACATCAGTGTAACGTGGCTGGTGGCAACCACGTTCCGGAATACAGGCAGCACTCACCAAAAGGCCCAGCCCAGCCAGCCAACCCACTACAGAGTGGCGTCAACCAAACCTGAATCGGGAACGCGAGAACAGCAGCCATCCCTCCGCGCTGCGCATTTCATGAAATTAGTTTTCGCAGACCCGGCGCCCGTTGCGCCAGCAACTGCAGCAACTCCTGAAAAGACTTGCCTGTCTCCTCGGACTGAAAAGGTCTGGGCCCAAATTGTACTGGCTGCGAAGAAAGTCGTCTGTAGTCTGCACCTCGATTCCATACGGCTGGAGGCTCTCTGCCGGGAAGTGCCGCGTGTTGTCGGTAATGATTGCGTGAGCTCCGCCCCGTATGGCAGCAGCCAGGACGTGACGATCCTTCGGGTCGTTCGTCATCGCCGGAGTCCTGCTAACCTCTTCGAGAATGTGCGGAGACCACTTCGGGATGTAAAATGCGGGTTCTTCTGCCAGTCGCAACAGCGTGCCTGCAACTGGCATCGGGATCAAAACGCAAGCATCCAGAATCGCAATATAAGGATTAACCAGATGCACCATCTGCAGGCGGAAGCTCCTCGTAGGTGCCGTCCGCTACTTCAGCGCGCACCAGGTCCCGCAGAAGTTTGCGCCTCGTTTGATCACGCTTCGCTTTGAACTGAAGGACATCCTTAGCGTACACACGCCGATGTGTGCCCACCATATGGAATGGGATGTCGCCTTGTTCCACTAAATTGACCAGGAACACTGCCGTGACACTCCAGGGCAAGCACCACTCAGCAAAGGGGGGCAGGCCCCCAGGCCTGCGGCGGGTCCCCAGACCCGCCT